>BHES01000115.1 GCA_003864575.1 Enterobacterales bacterium | reverse complement strand
TTCCGGGAGGAGATAAGACGATTTTTTAGTGAAATATTACCGGGACTTTCTGGTGCGTTGCCACGCCGAATTAATGACAACTTCCAGATGCTGAAAAATGCATCTTCAAGTTAACTGTGTATAGAACTGCTCATGCATTTCTTCCTGAATTTACACAGCATGCGGATGGAGAACAGTTATCCGGGGATGACCCAGGAAGTAATTGAAATACTTAATGTTTATCAATGGCCTGGTAACGTGCGTGAATTGGGTAATTTGATGGAGTATCTGGTTAACATTGTTCCGAGCGGTGAAATCATTGTTCGTGATTTGTTACCCCCGCATCTGTTTGCCTCTCTGCAACTGTCCGCACAAACACAAATAGCGCCTTACATGCCGCTTGCTGCCGCGCCGACTCATCTACTGAACACCAACGAAACGGCGGCAGAAGAGCTGGTGGGGAAAAGTAATCTGGAAGTTATGGAGAAGCAGTTGATTGAAGAAGCGATACAGCGTCATCGTAATAAGAAACTGGCTGCCGAAGAACTGGGTATTGGCGTGGCAACGCTGTACCGAAAAATCAAAAAATACGAATTGCACAGTAGCTAGTCGGCCTTCAACTAAGAGCCGGTGCAGCCGCCGGTTGGCTGAACTGCAAATAATCCTCAGGTGTATCAATATCCCAATGGATCGCCGCCTCCCCCAACTCCAGGAAACGATGATCGCCGCGCTGGATTAAAGTTTTCATTGAAAGTTGTGGCGCTGCGTTTTTGATCTCCTGAATGAGGCTTGCGGGTAACAAAATCGGGTGGCCGTTACCCTGAAAACAACGTGGAATGAGTGTAAATTCACCCCGTTCCTGCCATAACGCCGCATAAATCCACGGCTGGATACAGGGCATATCTCCCAGTGCCATGAAGATATGTTCGCCTTTGACATGTTGCATTCCTACCTGAATAGAAGAAAACATGCCTTCCCGATAGTCGGGATTATCCACCAGCAGAACGCGCGTATTACCCTGATAGTGGGCTCTGAGTTCAGCCTCCCGGTGGCCTGTTACTAATATGACCCGATGGCAAAATCCCAGCGCGTTTTCAATCGACGTATCCAGAATCGTGCTTTTGCCAAAAGGCAGCATCATTTTCCAGCTTCCCATACGGGAAGAGAGTCCCGCCGCCAGCATCAGACAATCACAGCGTTGCATGTCTGCTCCTTTGTGCTTTCATCCCCAAAAAGAGAAACCGACACCGTGTCGGTTTCTCTGGTATAGGCTCTCTCTCAGCGTGCTTTCAGCACAGCCTTAATCGAGGTAATAATGGGTTGATAACCCGTGCAACGGCACAAGTTGCCTTCCAACGCTTCATTGATTTCGTCATCACTCGGATCAGGGCGCACATCCAGCAACGCCTTGGTACTGAGCAGCACTCCGGGGGTGCAGAAGCCGCACTGTACGCCGCCGTGTTGTACAAACGCGTTTTGCAGTTTTTTGCCCACCGGATCACGATGCAATGCTTCAATTGTGGTGACATCGGCACCCTCGCACTGTGCGGCGAGGATCAGACAGGAACAAACGGATTTTCCATCCATAATCACCGTACAAGCACCACATTCCCCGACCGCACAGCCCTCTTTAGTGCCGGTCAGGTTAAGATCTTCACGAAGAAAATCCAGCAGGCGGCGATTGCCATCAACTTCTGCCTGCACGGTTATTCCATTCACTTTCAACGTAAGGTTGCTCATTTTTTCACTCCTCCATGATTAGCATCGCGCACGTCGTTCATCATCTGTCGGAACATGTTGAGGAATACGGGCATTTTGTAGGCTGCCGACCAGCGACCACCGATGGCTTTCTCCATCTTCGCCATCAGTACCTCTTCGGCCAGCGCCAGCGTCTGCTCATTCAGTGGTTTATCCAGTAATACGGCTTCCAAATCTTGCAGGCGCTGCGGTTTGCTGAATAACGCGCCATCCACCAGACGGCAGTAATGCACCACACCGCTGGCGTCGAGGGCAATCTGGCAAGTCAGGCTCTGGCGGGTAATATTGACGGCGTTACGGCGGCCAAGTTGGCTGTAAAGATTTTTCACTTTGAGCGCAGGTGGCGCAGGCAGGATCAGCTTCACCATCAATTCATCATCGGCCAACTGGGTTTTATAACCCGCCGTAATGAACTCACCTAACGGCATCCGCCGTTCGCCGCGCAAGCTTTGCAGCACGACGTCAGCGTCATAGATGATCAGAGGTGGAACCGAATCCGCACAAGGTGCGGCATTGATGATGTTGCCACCCATAGTGGCACGGTTGCGCAACTGCAGAGAGCCGATAGTTTTACAGGCGGTTACCAGCAACGGATATGCATGTTGTACCTGCGGATGCATCACCAGATCACTAAAACACACGCCTGCGCCAAGATGCAGCCCGTCTTCGTGCAGCTCGATATTTTTCAACGCCGTGAGGCGGGAAATATCGACCAGCATTTGCGGCGAGGTTTTCATTCGTGCCTGCACCAGGACATCAGTTCCGCCGGCAATCGCCTGACTCTCCGGTTCTGCCAGTAGCGTTAACGCTTCCTGCAATGTTTTCGGCGTTTGTACGCTTAAGGTATTCAGGCGTAACACCTGTTTCTTGCCGCTTTCTGCAGACATGACTTCGCTCTGACGCAGCGGTTTTTTCAGGTTATAGCCAAGTTTGACCTGCTCGAGCGTCAGCGGGATACGGGCGTTATGGCAACCCAGTGCAAAATTCAGCGCATTGTTAGCGGCCGCGGCCGCCAACTCCAGCACCGGTTCACCGATAACTTTCGCGCCATAAGGACCGTTGATGTCGTGATTTTCTACTGCAATTACGTCAATGTTCGGCATATCACGAATAGTGGGAATCAGATAGGTATCGAAATTTTCTGATTTAACGTGGCCATGTTCGATATTGAAATCTTCCAGCAAGGCATAACCCAGCCCCTGCATTACACCACCGTAAACTTGCCCCTCGAAGCCCACTTTGTTAATCACCTTCCCGACGTCATGAGCCGCAGTGACATTAATCACGGTGATTTTTCCAGTGTTGGTGTCCACCTTTAATTCGACGACCTGACAGCCGTAAACCCAGGTGAAATAAGGACTACCGCAACCGTTCTCTTCATCCCAGTGAATCGGCGGGGCCACATGCCAGCCATAGTCAGAAAGGTTTCCTCCGGCATTATGTGTCCTCTTAACCGCCTCTTTCAGGCTGACGCTAAACTGCGGATGCTGCTGGTTGGTGATAGTGCCACCGCACCAGACGGTTTCATCCAGCTTGCTGGTATGCAGCAGTTCTGCGCAGGCATCAAGAATACGCAGACGGATTTTTGTCGCAGCGCTCAACACGGCCTGGCCGCCCATCAGTGTTCCGCGTGACGAAACGGTCGAACCGCCGTCGGCGATCATTGATGATGACGGTTCATTGAAGGTGATGGTTGACAGCGGCGCACCGAAAGCTTCGGCAGCAATTAATGACATGCTGGTTTGCAGCCCCTGCCCGTTTTCTGACACCGACGTGGACAAATTAATGCTGGCATCAGCATTCACCTGGATCAGCGCTGACGAAGCGTCCATTCCTTCGGCACCCAGTGAACAGCCGCGATGACTGACCGCTAGCCCGATGCCGTAGCGGATCGGGCCACCTGCCTCATTGAGTTTTTGGAAATGTGCGCGTTTGGCATCAAATTCCGCTTTGGCGCTGGCTTTGAGCAACACTTCCTCAGCTGAAACAATGTGTTTGTCGAAAACCTGGCCCGCCATGCTGGTGTCACCCTGACGCAAAATATTGCGCTGGCGAATCTCAAGCGGCGTAATTTTAAAGTGGCGGGCCACTTCATCCATCAATGATTCATTGGCAAAAATCACCTGAGGCGCACCAAAACCACGGAAGGCCGATGTGAAGCTGTTATTCGTTGCAATAGCCGCAATATCAATGCGTACATTCGCAATATTGTACGGCCCGGCAGCCTGAACCACGCTTCGCCAGGTCACGAACGGGGAAGAGGCGCCGTACCCGCCGCTGTCGGCCATAATGTCGATTTTAATCGCCTGAATGCGCGCATTATCATCCAACCCGATTTTGTATTTCATGCGATACGGATGGCGTTTGCAGCTTTCACGGATCGATTGTTCACGGTTATAGGTAAATTTCACCGGCTGCCCGGTCATCAACGCTAGCAGGCCCGCGCGGCAGGACAAATGATCGATAACGTCATCTTTGCCACCGAAAGAGCCACCCAGCACGCAGCGTTTTACGTTCACCCGCGACTGCGGCAAGTTAAGGAAAGCCGAGACAAACCCACGTACGCGGTGTGCGTTTTGAATCGAACCCTGAATAGTAATACCGGGTTCGCTCGGGTCAGGATAGACAATGACAGATTCCGGCTCAATGTAGGCATGTTCCTGATAACCCACTTCATATTCATGCTCAAAAATATGTGTCGAGTGCGCAAAACCGGTGTCGATATCACCTTTCACCGTGTGATGTTTGCAGACTACATTGCTATCGGTGTCGCTATGCACCAGACGAGCACCGGGTTTCGCCGCCTCCGCCATATCGGTGAGGGGTTCATACGCCTGATATTCCACGATGATTTTTTCAGACGCCAGACACGCAGCTTCATAGGTGGTCGCGGCAATAACAGCAATGACATCACCGTGGAAAAACACTTCGTCATTAACGATGGGTAAATAGTCCTGAATCACGATACCGATTTTCTGCGTACCAGGAATATCCTTATAGGTGGCTATTTTGACTACGCCTGGGACTTTCTCTGCCTGCGTGATATCTAACCGGGTAATTTTTCCCGCCGGGATATCGGCATAACGACAGACACCGTAGAGCATGTTTTTCATCTTGATGTCATCGCCGTAAATCGCCGAACCGATCACTTTTGCGTGCCCATCTACACGTGGGACTGACGTACCTACCGTGGTTGTATCCATTGTGTTCTCCATTGGGGAATGCAGACAAATTGCTTCCAGCACTGAGGCAAAATGCATATTCAAAGCGATAGTCTTGTAACTGCAAGGGATATGCCACTCGCGATAATTTGCCGATAACTTCCTCAACGAGGGTGCAGATTTGTGATCCAGTTGCAAAAAATAGCCTCTACGACAATAAAACAGCACGGTGATGTACGAGGGGAATTATCAGGTTGATAACGTATCGCGTCAGAATGAGAAAACATTGAGAGCCCATGTCAGTCGCCTTTGGACGGCTGACTTACTCGTTGCTCAAAAATGTGATTACCCCCGCAAATCTGAGCCTTTTTTGCGCATATCTGTCTCCAACTCCCCATCTGTGCACAGTTATTGCATTGACCTGTGGCACAACCCGTTTGTCCGTCAGGGAAGACAAGATATGAATCAATTCGTTATTGCAGATGCCCAAACTTGTATTGGCTGCCGGGCTTGCGAAGTAGCCTGTGTCCTTTCACATAATGCCCAGCGTTATCCCTCACGCGAGGCGTTTTTACCGCGTATTCAGGTGATTAAACAGGGTGAGTTTCAGAGCGCAGTACTCTGCCGTCATTGTGAGGATGCCCCCTGCGTACGCGTTTGTCCGACCGATGCGCTGGTTCGAGGCGAAAGCGGCGTGCAGCTCATTGAAGAACATTGCATTGGCTGTAAAACCTGCGTCATCGCCTGTCCGTTCGGCGCGATAACCGTAGTACAACACTCTGAAATCTCACCGAACACCGGTCTGCCGCTGGCCGCCATTGCGCACAAATGCGACTTATGTCAGGGAAATCAAGAGGGGAAGGCCTGTGTGAATGCCTGCCCGACACAGGCGCTGCATCTAGTCACTGCGCAGTCTCTCAGCCAAAGCCGTGCCGATAAGCAACAACGAACGGCTCGGGGAGTAGATGCACATCGTCCAATACCACGCAGACCCAACTCCCACAAATTACTGAGCGATGCGCTGATGCCACCCCGTCTCGACGCAATAAAAAAACCTCTTGTCGAGCGTAAAATAACCTTCAACGAAATCTATCAGGGCTTCACACCCGTTCAGGTGGAACAGCAGGCTGACCGCTGTATTCATTGTAGCGACCATCCGTTCTGCGCCTGGACCTGCCCACTGCACAACAATATTCCAGAGCTACTTTCGCTGGCGAAACAGGGGCGAATTTTGGAAGCAGTTGAGCTTTCCCACCGCACCAGTAGTCTGCCGGAAGTCTGTGGGCGCGTGTGTCCGCAGGACAGGTTGTGTGAGGGGGCGTGCACTATTGATAAACAGGGTGCAGTCAGCGTCGGCAACATTGAGCGCTACATCACTGATGCCGCTCTGGCGCTGGGTTGGAAGCCGGATCTCTCCACCGTCATAGCACGTGATTATCGCGTCGCCATCGTCGGCGCAGGTCCTGCCGGCCTGGCCTGCGCCGACGTACTGGCACGTCAGGGCGTGAAAGCCGTGGTATTTGACCGGCATCCAGAAATTGGCGGTCTGCTGACTTTCGGCATTCCGGCCTTCAAACTCGATAAAGATGTGCTGGTAAAACGCCGCGAAATTTTCACTGAAATGGGTATTGAGTTTCGGTTGAATGTCGAAATTGGCTTAGATATTAGTGCAGAACAGTTGCTGGAGGAGTTCGATGCGGTATTTCTTGGCGTCGGTACCTATCAGTCAATGAAAGCCGGGCTGGAGAATGAAGAAGCGCCCGGTGTTTACAGCGCTCTGCCGTTCCTGATCGCTAACGCCAAATATCTGATGAACCTGCCGGAACTGCCGCATGAACCATATATAGACATGGCTGGCAAGCGCGTGGTGGTGCTTGGTGGTGGTGATACCGCCATGGATTGCCTGCGCACGTCGGTACGTCAGAACGCCAAAAGTGTGATTTGCGCTTATCGGCGTGATGAAAAAAATATGCCTGGATCGAAAAAGGAAGTGAAAAACTCCCGGGAAGAAGGCGCTGAATTCATGTTCAACGTGCAGCCACTCAGTATCGAACTCGCGAGTGACGGTAACGTCTGCGGGATCCGTTTAATTCGCACCGTGCTCGGTGAACCCGATGTCAGCGGGCGGCGACGGCCGAAACCCATTGCCGGATCTGAATTCCTGCTTGAAGCTGAAGCCATCATCATGGCCTTTGGTTTCCAACCTCATGCCATGCCGTGGCTGGATAATCTGGCCGTTACACGCGACGATTGGGGGCTATTGCAAGCGCCGTACTCTGGCCATTTCCCCTATCAAACCAGTCACCCGCGCATTTTCGCCGGAGGTGACGCCGTGCGCGGTGCAGATTTGGTGGTGACAGCCATTGCTGATGGCCGTCAGGCTGCCAATAGCATAGTCAGGTTCCTGACTATGCAGGAAATCCACCCAACAAGGGTGCCGACACCACAGGGAGTAAACGCACAATGACTCATCATTTTATCCTCGCAGATGCTGACAAATGCATTAGCTGCCGCACCTGTGAAATTGCCTGCGCACTCGCACATCTCGACGGCGTAAGGGACTCACTCAATAGCAATAATTTTTCGCCCCGTTTGCAGCTGGTCAAAACGTTTAAGGTCAGCGTTCCCGTGATTTGTCGGCAGTGTGAGGATGCCCCCTGCGCCGGAGTGTGCCCACACGATGCCATTGTTGGGGGCAAGCACGGTCTGGAGGTTATTCAGTCGCGCTGTATTGGTTGCAAGAGCTGTGTGGTGGCCTGTCCGTTTGGCGCAATAACCGTAGTCGTACGCCAACCACACGGCAATGAAACCCAACGTTCATTGAGCAGCGAAGCACATAAATGCGATTTGTGCAGCCATCAGGCCGCGGGGCCAGCGTGCATTCCGGTATGCCCAACGGCGGCACTGCGGCTGGTGACTGAGGCGGATTTGCAACGTCAGACCAGTGAAAAACGTTTACGCACGGCGCGCGAAGATGCCGCTATCCGACATTTTTGATCTCGGTTAAACCAGGGAGTGATGACATGGAAAAAGTACTGACGGTGTGCCCTTACTGCGGCTCCGGTTGCAAGCTCAATCTGTTGGTGGAAGACGGCAACGTCGTCGGCGCAGAAGGCGCTGATGGCGTAACAAATCAGGGACAACTGTGCCTAAAAGGCTATTACGGCTGGGATTTTCTAAACGATACGCAGCTGCTTACACCGCGCCTGACTCACCCCATGATCCGTCGTCAACGCGGTGGTAAGCTGGAAAAAGTCACCTGGCAGGAAGCCATTGCGTATACCGCCTCAAGGCTGGCCGATATTAAAGAAAAGCACGGTGCCAGCGCGATCATGACCACCGGTTCTTCTCGCGGGACGGGGAACGAAACCAATTATGTGATGCAGAAGTTTACCCGTGCAGTACTCGGCAGTAATAACGTGGATTGCTGCGCGCGGGTGTGCCACGGCCCTTCCGTTGCCGGTTTGCAGGCGACACTCGGCAACGGCGCGATGAGCAATTCAATCAATGAAATTGAAAACAGCGACTGCCTGCTGATCATCGGTTACAACGCCGCAGATTCACACCCCATTGTGGCGCGCCGCATTCTGAAAGCAAAACAACGCGGCGCCAAAGTTATCGTCTGCGATCCACGTTATATCGAATCTGCACGTCTGGCCGACCTGTGGCTGCCGCTGCGTAATGGCAGCAATATGGCGTTGGTCAATGCATTGGCCAACGTGCTGATCAATGAAGGTCTATACGATAAAGCGTTTGTCGAACAGCACACGGAAGGCTTTGACGCTTATCACCAGATCGTAGCGAAATATACGCCAGAATACGTTGCGAATATCACCGGTCTCTCACCACAGCTGATTCGTGACGCTGCCCGCACCTATGCACGGGGGAAAAAAGCCGTGCTGCTGTGGGGAATGGGCGTTACCCAGTGGGGTCAAGGCGTTGAAGTAGTTAAGGGGCTGGCCGGGCTGGCGCTGCTGACCGGTAATCTGGGCCGCCCTGACGTCGGCGTTGGACCCGTGCGCGGACAGAATAACGTTCAGGGTGCCTGCGACATGGGCGCGCTACCCAATACCTACCCCGGTTATCAGTCTGTCACTGATAAAGGTGTGCTTAAAAAATTCGCCAAAGCCTGGGGCGTAAAATCACTGTCCGACAAGGTGGGTTATGGAATCACCGATATTTCACATAAAGCCCTCACCGGCGAGATAAAAGCGTATTACGTAATGGGTGAAGACCCGTTGCAGACCGAGCCAGATTTGTCACAAATGCGGCGAGCTTTCGACGCGCTGGATCTAGTGATCGTGCAGGATATTTTCATGACCAAAACAGCCGCGCTGGCGGATGTCATTTTGCCGTCAACGTCATGGGGCGAGCATGAAGGTATTTACACCTGCGCCGACCGGGGTTTTCAACACTTCAACAAAGCCATCCAGCCTAAAGGGGATGTCAAAACGGACTGGCAGATTATCAGCCTGATCGCTACTGAGATGGGCTATCCGATGCAATACCAGAATACCCAGGAAATCTGGGACGAATTACGGGCACTCTGCCCACTCTATACTGGCGTGACGTATGAAAAATTGGCCGGGCTCGGCTACGTACAATGGCCCTGCCCGGACGAAAATCATCCGGGAACACCCTATTTATATGAAAATAACCAATTCTCACGCCCGAACGGCAAAGGGTTGCTGGTTGCCAGTGAGTGGGTGCCACCCCGTGAACAAGTGAGTGCTGATTTCCCGCTAGTGTTGTGCACCGTACGCGAGGTGGGTCATTACAGCTGCCGTTCGATGACCGGTAATTGTTCAGCGCTACAAACACTTGCCGATGAACCCGGTTATGTGCAAATCAATCCGCAGGATGCGCAAACCCACGGCGTGGAAGACCAGCAGTTGGTGTGGGTCAGTTCACCGCGCGGACAGGTGATCAGTCGCGCTTGCATCAGTGAGCGAACTAACGTCGGGGCGATTTACATGACCTATCAGTGGTGGATTGGTGCCTGTAACGAGCTGACGCTGGACCATCTGGATCCCACGTCTAAAACGCCCGAGTACAAGCACTGTGCCGCTAAGATCACCGCGATAAGCGATCAGCAAGCCGCCGAGGCAGAAGTGCAACATCGCTATCAGCTGCTAAAAAATAATCTAAAACAGGCAGCGGGCGTGGTGTAAACCGTTCGGTTAAATCGGCTTGGCCGGCGAAATTTGTTTGCTGGGAAAGCCCCCGACTCACCAAGTATTTGACGGAAGATATTCCCGCTCGTCATGTGTTTTCTTGTTTTTAGGGATGATTAATAAGAGGATAGAACACCTCAACTCAAGCCCGCCTTAAAGGTAACAAGGAAATTCCCATGATTAAGCTGACCCAGCAACAGTGCGTGATCCTCACCGGTTTTACCGGCATTTTGCACGGCGAGTTCGAGTGGTTTCACGCCGATTTAGAATCCCGTCTGGGCCGCGAAGTGCAAACCTCCGAACTGGGTTATCCCGAGTTTATCGCCGAGTGCAAAGCCCTGTATGAAGAAGATTTTAATGAATTGATGCCGGAGTAAACCGTTCTGCACCTGCATACTCACTTAAGAGGGGGTATTACCCGTAATTCTTGATTAACTTGAATTAATGCCTTTCAGCATTTGGGAAAACCGTCGCATTGTGTAGAAAACCGCCAATACGTTCATCGTGGTGTTGGAATAACGCCACGATGTCAGCGATGACTTTACCGTGGCGTTCTTTATTCCAGGCCAGGGACTCTGGGAAAGGATTCTATTCAGATCAGACTATACACAGTTAACTTGAAGATGCATTTTCCAGCATCTGAAAGTTGTCATTAATTCGACATGATAATACCCCAGCAAGACCCGGTAATATTTCACTAAAGAATCGTCGTATTTCCTCGCGGAACT
>BHES01000114.1 GCA_003864575.1 Enterobacterales bacterium | reverse complement strand
ACGACTTTGACGCTGTAGCTCTTCAAGGGCAATCTTCTGTTTTGCAGTCAGCTCTATTTTCATCGCGCTGAGCATGATATTTATCAGCTGGATAATCAAGCACTTTCAATGACCACGGGTATATAACAAAGGAACCATGCCGGGTGCCGCGTTAGTCAAAGACGCGCTGTATAATGGTTCTTTGCTAATTAAGTTATTGCAGGGTTAATTATTACTCTGAATTAACAAATGTCATTTATATTAAAAATAATAAAAGTCCCATTTTGTCAATTATCTCCGCCAGTAACCAAAACATTGCGCTAACGCAAATCGTTCTCGAATCCAATCGCCTAAACTTTCAACCTGTCACTCAGCCTCGGACCACACGTCGGGGGCAATTTTTAGTCAAGCGGAGAGATCCCGGAGTCTGAACTTCATGTTAACGCACTTTTTTGTCACGGGTACGGATGCTCGTGTAGGTAAAACCATCGTGACTCGCGCTCTGCTTCAGGCAATGGCAGCGCAAGGCAAATGTGCATTGGGTTATAAACCTGTCGCAACAGGAAGCCAGGAGTTGGCAGACGGTATCCGAAATAAAGATGCGGTGACGCTGCAGAACTCATCATCTATTTCTTATCCTTTTGATAAAATAACGCCATTAGCCTTATTAGACGAAGATATGTTTGTCAGCGACATCCCTGACAATATTTTCGAAATAATGACGGCAGGCCTAAAATTTATGTGCGAGGGCGGAGATGCCGTGGTGATCGAAGGCTGCGATGGCTGGAGAACGTTAATCACACCGCAGCGTTTTTATTCTGACTGGGTTCGTCAGCTAAATATACCCGTCATTCTGGTCGTTGGTATTCAGGAGGGTTGCGTCAGCCACGCCTTATTAAGCGCGCAGGCTATTATAGCCGATGGTTTACCTTTGGCGGGTTGGGTCGCGAATCGTATTAATCCATGCCTGTCTCATTATCAGGAAACCATTGACGTAATTGGCCGCAATATTCCTGCACCATTACTGGGCGAAATTCCTTATTTACCGCGTGCGGAATCCCGCGATATGGCGAAATACATCGATCTGTCCCTGTTGCACATCAATAATGAGCAGTCCGCTTAAGCGATAACCCGTCATTTTTTGAACCAAAACCGTTAAGGCTCTGCTTGCAGAGCCTTTTTATTGCTTCATTTCTTCTGCTTTTCGCCGTCGCTGATATACTCAAAAATCCTCCTGAACCACTACAGCCGACGCCTGGATGCAATGAATCAGACACACGCGCACTCTCCCGTACACTCAAAGCACCGTCCCCTCATTCTGATGGCCTGCATGTTGTCGATGTTTATGGCGGCAGTGGAAGTCACCATTGTGGCGACCGCCATGCCGACCATCATTGTCGACCTCGGCGGTTTCTCGCTGCTTGGCTGGGTGTTTGCGGTCTATCTGCTGACGCAGGCGATCACTGTACCGGTTTATGGTCGCCTGGCTGATCTCTATGGGTGCAAGAAAATCTTCTTCATCGGCACCACGCTGTTTTTAGTCGGATCCGTGCTGTGCGGCTTCGCGCCGTCGCTGACCTGGATGATCGCTTTCCGCGCATTACAAGGGCTGGGGGCCGGGGCCATCACGCCGATTGCCACGACGCTGATTGCCAATGTTTACGGGCCGCAGGAGCGGGCAAAAGCGCAGGGATATCTTGCCAGCGTATGGGCAGTCTCGGCCATTGTCGGCCCGTTGCTCGGCGCATTTATCGTCTCGCATTTTCCATGGGCCGTGGTGTTCTGGGTCAACGTGCCGTTGGGCCTGTTCGCCATGGCCATACTCATGCGTTACCTTCCGGCGGACACCCAGCGCAAACAGCACCAACTCGATCTCGCCGGTACTGGCCTGCTGACGCTCTCTGTGGCTTCGTTGCTGCTGGCACTGTTACAAGCTGAAGCGCTGGGATATTGGGCGCTGGCGCTGATCGGTGTGGCGATACTCAGCGGCTGTTTGCTGGTGCGGCAGGAACGCAGAACGCCGGAGCCGCTGTTTCCGCTGGCGCTGTGGCAGAGCAAAGTGATCATCGCCGGCAATATTGGCGGGCTGGTTATTGGTGCGACCATGATGGGGATCAGCGCCTTTTTGCCCACGTTCGTACAGGGCGTCATGGGGGGAACGCCGTTGCAGGCGGGCACCACGCTGGCCATGATGTCCATCGGCTGGCCGCTGGCCAGTATGCTGAGCGGAAATTTAATGCAGGCTACCTCGTATCGCGCCACGGCGCTGCTCGGTGCGCTGCTGCTGGTCTGCGGCAGCCTGATTTTGCTGTTGCTGACAGCCGATTCCGGGCTGTGGTGGGCGCGGCTGGCCGCACTGACTATCGGGGCCGGAATGGGGTTGTGCAATACGACTTTTCTGGTCTCGGTACAAAACGCAGCCGACGTATCGATTCGCGGTATCGCCACGGCTTCAACGCTGTTTACCCGCATGTTGGGTTCCGCCATCGGCACGGCCTTGCTGGGCGCAACGCTGAATCTGAATCTTGAAAAGCGACTGCCAGGTATCACCGATCCCGTTCAGCAGCTGATGGAAAAACAGAGCCGTCTGTCGATGGACCCCACACAGCTTGGCACCATCACGGACAGCGTGTCGGCGTCACTGCATTGGGTATTCATTGTGGCGGCGGTGATCTCACTGTTTGCGCTCGCCGCCGGAACCTTGATCCCAGCGGGAGAGCGGCCAAAAGGCGCACCGCAAAGGGAAGGGTGATTTACTTCGCGGGCTTAATGATCAAGCTGTCGAAATCTCTCCTCTATGGGAGCGACAGATTGGCCGCCAGCGGAGCGAGATCCAGCCCGTGTGCGATGGCGGCGGCGAAAGCATCGATAGCCGGGATTTGGCTGGCAGGAACGTTAGGATAAACCAGCCACAGCTGGCTACGAGGGGCAAAATCCTGTAGCGAATAGATTTGTAAGAGCGGTCGCAGGGAGTGGCGCTCAACCAGCGCGCGCGGCATCAGGCCCAGACCGCGGCCTTCGGCGATCAGCGACAGTTGTAACGTCACGCCAAAAGCTTCCAGATTCAGCAATAAGGGCAAACCCTGCTCGGTCAGCGCCCGCTGCAATGCAGCGCGAAAACCGCAGCCTTCAGGATTCAAAATCCAGCCGCGCTGATACCCCTCTTCGAGCCGTTTCAGCGCGGGTACCGTCGGATCGTTAGGTCCGACCACCACCAGATCCACCGACCCCAGCGCCTGGCTTTCCAGCCCGACGGGAAACTGCTTACTGGCGGGGAACAACACCACGGCAGCTTCAAGCTCCTGACGCTGTACGCGCAACAACAACTCTTCGCCCCAACCGCTGGAGAGGCGTGGCTGAATTTGCGGGAAGTCAGAAGAGAGCATTTTCAGTGCGGGAAGCAAGCTGGTTTCACTCAGACTCTGAGGTACCGCCAAGCGTAACAGGCCGGACGGCGGAGTATCTGCCGCGACCAAATCATTCAGCGCCTCAACCTCGCGCAAAATATTGCGACATTGCTGAAACACGCGTTTGCCCATTAGCGTCGGTTTCAGCGGTTTGGTTTGCCGGTTAAGCAGGGGTAAACCCAGAGATTCCTCGAAATTTTGCACACGTCGGGTAATGGCCGGTTGCGTCAGTCCCAGTTCTTCCGCCGCCAGACGAGTGGATTGCAGGCGGATCACCGCGACGAATGCGGTCAGGTCTTCAATTTTCATCAGTAAAAGCCGTCTCTTTCGATAACGCCATGTAGGGCATCAGTGGGGCAGCATAAAACAATTTGCGCCGCGAAGCCGGAATGCACAGCACATTTTTATGTGTCACTTGCATATTAGCTTGCCTATAAAATGAATTTTGTTTGCGTCAGGCCAATGCTGGCCTGCATTAACGCCCATCTTACGGAGCAGATATGACAGCCCGCAGGTGATGCAGGATTATCTGGACTGGGAATAGGGTTTGGTGGCACAGCTGGAAAAGGACGGAACTCACGGGTTTAAGCGATTGTAGAAGGAGACGCTGAACGGATGGAGGGGCTCAGCAGTGCGCTGAGCCCGTTTTGAATCTCTTAACGACGGCCGCGTGGATGCGTTCTGGCGGTCCAGTCATAGGTCGCTGACGTACTGGGTACGGCTTTGGCGCGGCGTTTTTCTGCACGGGCTTTGGCGGCAACTTTCTCTTTTTCTTCCATGAGTTTATCGATGAAGTTGTCTTTAATCCGGTTGGTTTCGGAGTTAGTCAGGTCACGCCCCTGAGCTTTACGGCTCTGGTCAAGCAGCGTTTTGAGCTCGCGCTGTTCGCTTTCCGTCATATCTTGCTGGGTCAATCTTTTCATTTACGGGCATCCGTGTGAGGAAAGTGTTTCCCATTGTAGCCTTTTTCAGCCAAAAAACTCAGCGATAACGCGTGAATCCACAAACTTGATACCGAAATACCCTAAAGCGATTTTTTATTGAGCACATGGTTCACGGCGACGTGATAAAGCTTCAACTATAAGTTTTACTTATTATCCAATTTTCGGACTCAGGCTTATTCTTTCTTTTAACAATGAAAACCTTATCCCTGACGAGAGAAAGAATCATGTCTGTTTCACTGCGTGAAACCATCACGCTCCACGATGCCAGTATTGCCGATATGGCACAGATTCAGGCGATTTACGCCCACCACGTGATCCACGGCATTGCCTCTTTTGAAACGGAGCCGCCGACGCTTGAGGAAATGCGCTCACGGCGCGAAAACATCGTCAGTAAAGGCCTGCCATATCTGGTCGCCAAACGCGGCGAACGGGTATTGGGCTACTGTTATCTGGCGCCTTACCGGCCTCGCTATGCCTACCGATTCACCTGCGAAGGCTCGGTGTATATCGACGACGCGGAGCAGGGACAGGGAATCGGTAAGCAGCTGATGCAGGAGGCAATCAACCGCGCCACCGCAGGCGGCTGGCGACAAATGATTGCTAACGTCGGCAACAGCAGCAATTTCGGCTCAATCAGGCTGCATGAGTCACTGGGCTTTGAGATCATCGGCACGCTGAAAAGTGTCGGTTTCAAGCATGGCCGCTGGATTGACACCGTGCTGTTGCAACTCGAACTCGGAGAAGGCGATATTACGCTGCCCGGTAATTGCGGAAATTAACGATAATCATTATCATCCTCAGCCTGTTCACTGAATTCTGAGACGTTATGCGTATTGCTTGCCGGATGTTGTTACTTTCGACCCTGATGATGACGGGACTGGCGCAGGCCAGAACGGTTGTTGACCTCTCCGGCCGAACGGTTGATGTGCCTGACCATCCTCAGCGTATTGTGCTGGGTGAAAGCCGTATGCTGTATACGCTCAGTCTGGTGCAGGAAGGCAATCCGGCTAAAAACGTCGTGGGCTGGCCGGGGGATATGCAAAACCTTGATCCGCAAAGCTGGCAGCTTTACGTCAAGGCGTTCCCGGCTATTGCTGACATTCCTCAGTTCGGTAAAAATAATTTCACCCAGATGAACCCGGAGAAAGTCATCGCACTGCACCCGGATCTGGTGATCCTCCCGCGTTACGCCAAACAACCCGTCGATCATGACCAAATGCAGGACAGCCTGGCCCGTGCCGGCATTCCGGTGATTTACGTCGATCTGCGTGTGGATCAAATCAATAACACGATACCGAGCGTCAGACTGCTGGGTGAAGTGTTGAACAACCCGCAGAAGGCTGAGCGTTTTATTGATTTTTATCAGCAACATATGGACCGGGTAAAACAGCGCATCGCCCAGTATCAGGGCAAGAAAACCCGCGTGATGCTGCAACTGCAACCGGGCCGTCGTGAAAGCTGCTGCACCACGGTTTCCCACGGCAATCTGGCGGATCTCCTCAGCTTTGCCGGGGGTGATAATATTGCTCAGGGGGCATTTAAAAGCGTCTATGGTGAAATGAACCCAGAGGCGGTCATTGCTGCCAATCCTGAGGTTTATATCAGTACCGGCATGGGAAGCCCGCAAGGAAACCCAGGATCAGAAATCATGCTCGGGCCATTAGTATCGGCCGTTCAGGCGCAGGGAAGTTACCGCTTGATGATGGACAAACAGCCGCTGCTCTCTCATTTGGCGGCGGTCAGGGAAGGGCGTGCGTATGCGGTCTGGCATAATTTCTACCTGAGCCCCTATCACATGGTGGATGTCGAAGTGTTTGCGAAAGCGCTTTATCCGCAGCTGTTCAACGATGTTGATCCGCAACAAACGATAAAAGAGATCTACACGCAGTTCCTGCCGATTCCCTTTAGCGGGACGTACTGGACTCAGCTTCACCCGCGTTCCGATTAAGGTGTCTGGGTTAAACACGCTCACCTCCCCGCATTGCGCGGGGAGGTGATAAAAATATTAAAAATCAACCACTGCGGACAACACGACGTTGCGCGGCTCGCCTTCGATGACCCGAAGATTACCGGCGCTGGAAGAGTAATATTCCTTATTGAACAGGTTATTCACGTTCAACTGCAGCTGCGTATGTTTACCCAACAGTGGGCTGTCCCAGGCGATAAATGCATCCGCCACGGTGTAAGACGGCATGGTGAAACTGTTTTCAGGATCACCGGCGCGGCTGCCCACATAACGGGCACCGCCGCCGATACGAACATCACCCGGCACCGGCACCCAGCGCAGGGTGTGGCTCAGATAGAGGCCGCCCATCTGGGTTGGCGCATTGACCAGACGGTTGCCGACGTTGTCCTGATTCACGTTATCCTGAGTGATTTCAGTTTTGTCATAGCTGTAGTTGGCACTGACGTTCCAGTCGGTGGCAATTTCACCATTCATTTCCAGTTCGATGCCCGTTGAGCGCGCTTTCGGAATACTGCGCGTCACGCCGTTGATAAACACCGACATATCTTTTTCATCGATACGGTACAGCGCCAGCGTGGCATCTACGCGCGGAGAGATCTGCCATTTTGTGCCGACTTCATAGGTGGTCCCGAGCTCAGGCTGCGCTATGTTGCCGTCGTCATCGGTATCAGTTGATGGCGTAAATGAACGGCTGAAGCTGCCATAAAATGACAAATCCTGCGTCAGCTTATACACCAACCCCAGTTGCGGCAGGAACTTGGTGTCGGTGTTGTCCAGCGTTTGCGTCGGGTCAACAAAACCATAAGAGGATTTCTGGTTATATTGCTGATAACGGCCACCCAACACGCCAATCCATTGATCGGTAAAGTGAATGCTGTCTTTCACATACACGGATTTGTTGTACAGCGTATTGCGCAAATTACTCAGTTTGTCGTTGTAGGTGCTGCTGTCGGTGGTCGGTGACAGTCCATAGACCGGGTTATACATATTGAATTGGCTGTTCACTTTGCCGCGATACGAATACTGCTTGTAGGTTTCGTTCTTCTCATAATCTACGCCGAGCAACACGTCATGCGTCATGCCGAAGATTTCGGGCGTACCCATCCAGTCCCACGCGGTGTAATCGGTCTGATGATTGAATCCACGGTTGGCATCCGCGCGGCGGGTGACCGCGCCGGTGGTGGTATTGATGGCCGTCGCGCGAACTTCGTTACTGTCATAGCGGCGCTGCATCCAGGCGTAAGTCAGACGCGTTTTCCACTCCGGGCTGAGTTCATATTCCCAGGTGGTGTTGAGGCGTTTATTTTTCCCCCAGGCGTGGTTGGCCTGTTCGTCAAGGCGGCGCTCGTAGGGGATATCAACCGGTTTACCATCGATAAAGGCGGTGCCTCGGTCGTAAGGAATATCGTATTTATATTCCTGATAGCTGATGTTGAAACTGGCTTTATCGCCAAACCAGCTGAGGGAAGGCGCGAGCAGGGTGTGCTGATCTTTGCCAAAGTTACGCCAGTAATCTTCAGACTGCCTTTCGGCGATCATACGAAAGGCAAAACCGTTACCCAGCGGGCCGGTGATATCAATCGTGCCGCTCCCGCCACCCGATCCTCCGGTGCTGCCGCTGACCTGCGTATTCCAGTCATATTGCGGTTTTTTACTGATGATATTGATCACGCCGCCGGGGTTTTGGATGCCGTACAGCAATGATGCCGAACCTTTCAGCACTTCCACGTGATCAGTGGTGGCGTTGAATCCCAGCCCCTGATTGCTGCGTACGCCGTCGAGTAAAATAGACCCGTCACTGTTTGCGCCAAAACCGCGTTTGACGAAACCATCCTCCGTTCCACCCAGCGTGTTGCCCTGCGTCACGCCGCTGACAAACTTCATCGCGTCGTCGAGAGACTTCACCTGATAATCGTCGATCATCGACGACGTCACCACGCTGACCGACTGCGGCGTATCAATGAGAGGAGTTTCGCCTTTACTGGCGGTAGAGGACTGACTGGCGTTGTAGTCAGTGGAGTAGGCCGAATTATCTTCAGCGGTCACCGTCAGCGTATCGGCCTGCGGTGCGGGCTCTGTCGCGGCCATGAGTGAAGAACAGTTGAGAATTGCCAGTGCCAGTACGGATTTTTTCAATCCGCTCGTGGCGATTTTTTGATTTTTTTGAGTCAACACGTGAACTTTCCCTGAAAATGCAAATAATAACGATTTGCATTCTAATTAAGAGTGTCACGATGGGAAGGGAAATTTTCGCTTTTTGGAAAAGCTTTTAAAAATTTCACTTTAACTTCAACGTCAAGACCTTGGGTTGCCACCCAAACTGGCTTTTAAATTCAACATCAAAACCTTGGGTTGCCGCCCAAACTGACTTTTAATTCAACTCAAACCTTGGGTTGCCACCCAACTGGCTTTAAGAGGCGCCTATCGCCGCGCCTCTTAAAAATCTCCGGCTCTTTAACTGCGCGCTTCGCTGAATCGGGATGACCGTGTTCCAGGTGCCGTTGTTATAGCCGCAAAATGCCGCCGCTTAGGCGGTCCCTTCGCTACGGGTTTCGAGCCACAGGTCTCGAACCACTTGCTCAGCGTCATTTTTGAATGCGGCCTACGCTTTCTTAAAAACGAACATCATTTATCTTTTTGAATTTGAATTTAGAAAAGCTTCGGCCGCGTTCAAAGCGACGTCGAACGAGAGGTGGAAAACCGCACGTTTGTTTGTGCGGGTTGTAACCCGAAGAGAGAGAACCGCGCAGCGGCGGAGTTTGCGGCTATCACCAGTATACCTGAAACACGGCCATTGTGACTGGCGAAGTCTCGATTTTTCAGCGCAAAACGCGGGATTCCAAAGGGGATTCGTTTCAATCCCCTTTGGGCCAGTTTGGGTGGCAACCCAAGGTTTGGGCCTTAGACCCGTTTGAGGGCGTGGGCGGTGAGCCCACGACCTGGAATGTGAAGCTGGATGTGAAGATTTAAAGCAGGTTTGGGCAGCAGCCCGATATTTAGCAGGTATGGGCAGCCGCCCATGACGAACAGCAGTTAGTCGACTGTCGAATATTTGATGTAGTGATTCGTGCAGTTAAAATTCCCCACGTAGTGAAGCTCACCGTCAGGGCCTTTGGCGCTGAAAGGTACGCGGTAGGTACCCTGGTCATTTTTCACGTCATCACTGATAAAAGCCAAAATGGGAACGGCGGTGCCCATGTGGTCTTTGTCATTGCCCCAGTTCGGAATGCGGTTTTGCATGAAATCTGCGGTAACGCTGTCGATGGCATTTTGCGGGGTGATGTCAGCACAGGCCTGCGGCGTGGTGCGCTGCATCCACATCGGGTAGACGTAAACCGACCCTAACATCACCACCATGATGACAAAAATGGCTGAAATCATACCGATGAGTATTACTTTGCTTTTATTTCCGACCACGTTCTCTCCTGTGCAGCCTGCATTGATTGATAGACCGCGTTGATAATTCGATGTAAATCATAACGTCATAGCCTGCATGTTACGATAGAACGCGATCTATGATCCATTTTCACTTCAACCGGAGGAGATATATATGAGTCAACAACCCACCGTCGCCGTGCTTGGACTGGGCGCAATGGGCCATGCGTTTGCGGCCAACCTGCTAAAAAATGGCTTCGAAACTCACGTTTGGAACCGCACCGCCTCCCGCGCGGAAAATCTGGTTAACGCGGGTGCGATCCAGGGAAAAACCGTCCGCGAAACCGTCGAAGGTGTCGATGTGGTGATCACCATGCTGACCGACGGTAAAACCACGCAGGCCGTGTTTGAAGGTCATGACGGTTTATTGGCCGGACTGAAGCAAGGGGCAATTATTGCCCAGATGGGAACGCTGGGTGTGGACGCCACCGAAGCGTTGATTGTGTTGGTCAGGCAACAACGCCCGGACGCCGTATTTATCGACGCACCGGTGTCAGGCACCAAAACGCCAGCTGAAAATGCCCAGATTGTGGTGCTGGCCAGCGGTGATCGTGCAGCGGCCACCAACGTGGAACCGGTATTTGCCGCCATTTCTAAAGGTGTGAAGTGGCTCGGCGAAGCGGGCAGGGCATCGAAAATGAAACTGGTGGTCAATGCCTGGCTGATTTCCATGATGGAAGGCATTGCCGAAAGTGCACAACTGGCCGAAGAACTCGGTTTCAGCACCGACGACCTCTGGGACGTGCTGGAAGGCGGCCCGTTAGCGGCGCCTTATATCAAAGGCAAAATGGAGATGTTCAAAAGTGGAGACTACACGCCACAGATGCATCTGACCTGGGCGCTGAAAGATATCAACCTGGCGCTTAAGGCCGGAGAAAACCGCCAGCTGCCGGTGATGAAGCGCATCAGCGAAACCTGGCAAAGCGCAGTCGATGCCGGTTATGGCGAACAGGATCTCAGCGTGGTTTACCGTTATTTAGGTTCAACGAAAAAATAACCCCCCGTCCACGCCTTCCTCCCTCATCAGAGGAGGGCGACTTTGCCCCATTCCCAGTCGAAATGCAACAAAGTGACCCACTGGCCAGACTCGGATAAAATCACCGTTCTGGCCCTACTGGAGATCCCTTTGCATGCAGGGAAAACATCTCACTCAGAAAGAGCGGTTCTA
>BHES01000113.1 GCA_003864575.1 Enterobacterales bacterium | reverse complement strand
CGACCTGTTGGCATCCAGCCATATGCCAGTTTCGTGCCCTGCGTCGGATGTACTCCATCGATGAACAGGATGGGTTCATCGTCTCCAGCTTTACTTTTCAACTGGTTGTAGGCATCTACGAACGCCTCCTGGGCTTCCGCGCTGAACTTATGGGGTACACCGGTCGGTTTTTTGTAGCTGAAGTCGTTACGGTGCAGCCACTTGTTCATGCCGGGAACGGTGTAACGGATACCCCACCACGCATCAACCTGTTCAATAATAGTCTGCGTGGTAGGAAGAGGGTTATCCGTCAGATAGATGATGAGTTCTGCTGTCTGCGCCTCGCTGAGATGACTGTCAGACCCGCCATTTTCGGGCTTCAGTTTTTCATCGTTAAGCCAGTCATTGAGATGGCGACGCACGCTTGTTTCATCGATAAGCTGCGACTGAGCAATCATGGCAGCAGTCCATCCATCGGCAGCAAGAAGAACACACCTGATCCTGTCACGGACACGACTATCCCGGCTGTTCTTATGCAGCATTTTCAGGGCTATCCGTTGTTCCGAAGTCAGATGTATTTTCATGACGAGTAGCATGATCCTTATGGTTCACAATATCAAGCATCTTCATTAATTACGGGTATAGATGTCAGAAACAGTATTTTTAGATGCCTGCCAAAAAGAATTGAACCCATATTGGGTATATATTGATAACTGCCTATCACTTTGAAGCTTCATTCTCAAATAATCAGATGCTTGCATGGTTCCCTCCACTATTTTAACCGAATAATAGTGTCTTTTTTAAAGGAATAGCAACCTAATATAATTAATATTAACGAAAGAATTTACTTAAATAACTTAATTAATCGTCGGGATCCAATATTACCAATCAGATGGGTCACCAGAATGCACAGCGGATACGCAACATGAATGGAGTGTATAGACAATGGAGCAGATAAAATTGTTGGGTACAAGATTGGCACTATAGAACAACAGATCCTATAGTGCCTCTGACACTCCGCAAACAAGAATAAATAAGTAAGTACAATTACATAGAATTACCTGTCAGCTGATCCATGGTCTGCAAAATACGCTTGTCGGAAATCGGGTATGGCGTGCCCAATTGCTGGGCAAAGTAGCTGACGCGTAACTCTTCAATCATCCAGCGCACCTCTTTGACCTCTTCACTTTGCTGACGCACCGGCGGCAATTTATTCAACCATTGCTGCCATTGTTTCTGCACATGCTCGATTTTCAACATTTGCGCACGGTCGCGGTGTGGATCAACCGGCAGCTTGTCCATACGTTTCTCGATAGCGTTCAGATAGCGCAGAGTATCCGGCAAACGCTTCCAGCCGTTTTGCGTGACAAACCCACGGTAGATAAGGCCTGACATCTGGCTCTTAATGTCTGACAGCGCCAGCGCCATGGTCATATCAATGCGCCCTTTCAGACGTTTATTGATGCTGAACACAGCCGTCAGGATTTGCTCAACCTGCACGGCAATCTGCACCACGGCTTGATTGAGATTCGCACGGACATGTTCGTGCAACCGGACAAACGCTTCCTCTTTCCACACCAGACCACCACTTTCGGCAACCAGTTTGTCGATACCGCAGGCGATGCAATCGTCGATCAAATCCAGCACTTTGCCGTACGGGTTGAAGTAGAGCCCCAGCTTGGCTTTGTTCGGTAACTTTTCATGCAGATATTTAATCGGCGATGGAATATTCAGCAATAACAGGCGACGAATACCCGCCCACATCGCCTGCTGCTGTTCCAGTTCGCTGTCGAATAAACGAATGGCGATGCTGTCTTTGGTATCAACCAGCGCCGGATAGGCTTTGACTTCATAGCCGCCGCGCTTCTGTTCATATTTCTCCGGCAGTGTGCCAAAGCTCCAGACATGCAAATCGCTCTGCTCGATACCATCGTCGGCCACCGCAGAGAGCGTTTGCTGCACCTGTTCCTTCAGACCGGCCTTCAGCGCCGTCAGATCTTTGCCTTCACGCAGCGTTTTATTTTTGTCGTCCAGAATACGGAACGTCATTTTTAGATGATCGGGCACCTGTTCCAGTTGCCACTCTTCACGTGACACCGTCACGCCTGTCATTTTGCGCAGTTCGCGCTCCATGGCTTCCAGCAGTGGTTGTTCAAAAGGTTTGAGGCGACCCAGCAGAGCATCGGCATAGTTCGGTGCGGGCACAAAGTTGCGGCGCACCGGCTTAGGCAATGACTTAATCAACGCCATGATAAGTTCACGGCGGATGCCCGGAATTTGCCAGTCAAAGCCCTCATCTTCCACCTGATTAAGCAACGGCAGCGGAATATGTACCGTCACGCCGTCGGCGTCCGTGCCCGGTTCAAACTGATAAGTCACGCGCAGTTTGATGTTGCCCTGATGCCAGAAGTTTGGGTAATCGTGTGCGCTGATATTGCCCGCACCCTCTTTGATCAACATACTTTTTTCAAAGTTCAGACTGTCGGCAGGCTGGGTTTTCCACCAGGTATCAAAGTGACGGGCTGATACCACGTCCTGACCAATGCGTTGTTCGTAAAACAAGAACAGCGTCTCTTCATCGACCAGAATGTCGCGGCGACGTGACTTGTGCTCCAGCTCTTCGACTTCACTGCGCAGTTTTAAGTTAGCGCGGAAGAATGCATGACGCGTCTGCCAGTCGCCTTCCACCAGCGCATGGCGAATAAATAGCTCGCGTGACAGAACCGGATCGATCGTGCCGTAATTGACTTTACGGGCAGCCACAATGGGCAGGCCAAACAAGCTGACTTTCTCGGTGGCCATCACCGCGCCCTGTGCTTTCTCCCAGTGCGGTTCGCTGTAGCTGTTTTTCACCAGGTGTTTGGCCAATGGCTCAATCCACTCTGGTTCGATACGCGCGCCGATACGCCCCCACAGGCGACTGGTTTCCACCAGCTCTGCGACCATGATCCATTTCGGCGGTTTCTTGAATAAACCGGAACCGGGGAAGATGGCAAATCGGGCATTACGCGCACCGGTATATTCATGTTTATCGGCATCTTTCTGACCAATATGCGACAGCAAACCGGTCAGCAACGCGCAGTGAATACTGCGGTAATCCGCCGGTTCGCTGTTGACCGGCAAGCCCAGCTCTTTCACCACCTGGCGCAGCTGAGTGTAAATATCTTGCCATTCGCGCACCCGCAGATAGTTCAGGTAATCGCTGCGGCACATTTTGCGGAACTGCGCAGAAGAAAGCTCTTTCTGCTGCTCTTTCAGGTAGTCCCACAAATTGACGAAAGCCTGGAAGTCGGAGTCTTTATCGGCAAAACGACGATGTTTTTCATCCGAAGCCTGCTTTTTGTCGGCCGGACGTTCACGCGGATCCTGAATCGACAGCGCGGCGGTGATGATCATCACTTCCCGCACGCAGCCATCTTTACGCGCTTCCAGCACCATGCGGGCCAGACGCGGATCCACCGGTAACTGTGCCAGTTGGCGGCCTGATGGCGTCAGCGTATAGCGGCCATCCTGCGCATTGTTAATCGCCCCCAGCTCTTCCAGCAGCCTGACGCCATCCTGAATATTGCGCTTATCCGGCGCTTCAACAAACGGGAACGCGGCGATATCACCAAGACCGAGCGAGGTCATCTGCAAAATAACCGAGGCTAAGTTAGTACGCAGGATCTCCGGATCGGTAAATTCCGGGCGCGACAGAAAATCCATCTCGGAATAGAGACGAATACAGATCCCTTCTGAAACACGTCCGCAACGCCCTTTACGCTGATTCGCAGAGGCTTGCGATACTGGTTCAATCGGCAGGCGCTGCACTTTGGTACGAAAGCTATAGCGGCTAATACGCGCCGTACCCGGGTCAATGACATATTTAATGCCCGGCACCGTCAACGAGGTTTCTGCCACGTTAGTGGCCAGCACAATGCGGCGACCCGCATGGGACTGGAATACGCGGTTCTGCTCGCTGTTGGACAGCCGCGCATACAGCGGCAGGATCTCCGTATGCGGCAGGTCGAGTTTGACCAATGCATCGGCGGTATCACGAATTTCCCGCTCACCGCTCATGAAGATCAAGATATCCCCGGGACTTTCACGACCCAGCTCATCCACAGCGTCAAAAATCGCCTGTAACTGGTCGCGGTCGGTGTCCTCGGCGTCATCCACGACCGGGCGATAGCGCACGTCTACCGGATACGTCCGTCCCGAAACTTCAATGATTGGCGCATTATTGAAATGCTTTGAGAAACGCTGCGGATCGATGGTCGCCGAGGTAATAATGACCTTCAGATCAGGACGCTTTGGCAGCAACTGACGCAAATACCCCAGAATAAAGTCGATATTCAGGCTGCGTTCATGCGCTTCATCGATGATCAACGTGTCGTACTGCATCAACATGCGATCCTGCTGAATCTCTGCCAGCAAAATACCGTCGGTCATCAGCTTCACTAACGTCGTATCACCGACCTGATCGTTGAACCGCACTTTATAACCGACCGTACCGCCGAGTGAGGTTTCCAGCTCATCGGCAATACGGTTAGCAACGGTGCGGGCCGCCAGACGACGCGGTTGGGTATGACCAATCACGCCCGTAATACCCCGGCCCAACTCCATACAGATTTTCGGGATCTGAGTCGTTTTACCCGACCCCGTTTCACCCGCGACAATCACGACCTGGTGGTCACGGATAGCGTTGAAGATGTCATCTTTCTTCTGGCTCACCGGCAGGTTTTCGGGATAGCTGATCTTTGGCCGCGAGGCTTCACGCGCCCGCACCTTTTGCAGGCTCTGCGCAATCAAAGGCTCAAGTTCGGCGCTCAGTTTTTCCAGCGCCTGCGGGTCAGGATTCGGTTTATTCAACAACGATTTGGCACCCTGCAAACGTCGTTGCAGGCGTTGCCGGTCACGTAGCATCAGCCCGTCTAATTGCGCTGACAGTGCCGCGAGCGGAGATTTCACGTTCGGTATTCCTTGTTGCAAGTCAGACGGGCAGATTAAGAAGCACTTCTGTCGGCTGAATTTGAATGGGTTCCAGGCGGGTTAACGCGTACCTGTTTGTCAATATGTTACCACAAGCTATTGAGGAAGCTGAAAAGAGGTCGCTCTTTGCAGGTGATTTCCATTCATTCAAAAAATTCGAACGTAGCCCTCGAATTATTGCGCTATCACTGAATGACATTTGTGAATAAAGTAGCCCCATTCACAGGGCATCCGCTCTTGTTACGCACACAGTAAGGATTTTCACATGAGCAAAGTACTGGTTCTGAAATCAAGCATTCTGGCAAACTTCTCTCAGTCAAACCAATTGACCGACTATTTTGTGGCGCAGTACAAAGCCACTCACAGCGGTTCACAAGTCACTGTGCGTGACCTGGCTGCTGACCCAATTCCGGTTCTGGATGGCGAACTGGTTGGCGCACTGCGTCCTTCTGATGCTCCGCTGACACCGCGTCAGGAAGAAGCACTGGCGCTGTCCAACACCCTGATTGAAGAATTACAGGCTCATGACGTCATTGTTATCGCTGCGCCTATGTACAACTTCAACATCCCGACTCAGCTGAAAAACTATTTTGACCTGGTCGCCCGTGCCGGTGTGACGTTCAAATACACCGAAAAAGGCCCTGAAGGTCTGGTGAAAGGTAAACAAGTTATCGTTCTGACCAGCCGTGGTGGTATCCATAAAGACACCGCGACCGACCTGGTTGCACCATACCTGTCTCTGTTCCTGGGCTTCCTGGGCATGAGTGACGTAGAGTTCATCTTCGCTGAAGGCATCGCTTACGGTCCGGAAGTGGCGACCAAAGCACAGGCCGCAGCAAAAGAAGCTATCGACGCCGCCATCAAGCAAGTCGCTGCAGCGTAATACTCTCTTTTTTATCGCATTCGGAAAGGGTTCATTACCCTCAAAATCTGTTGTCTACGGTCCTTCCCGACGTTGTTGTGATAAATCTATTGCGCGCTGGAAAGCGCGCTTTTTTTTACTGTTTTTTACTCTTTCTTAAACCACTGTCCGTTAATTCCCCGCACAAACTCTCCCTTCCCGGCTCTGGCCACCAGCTTCTGACCTGCCAGTTTTGCCACATCTCCGGTAGTGACCTGATTGTCCTGCGCGACCTGTTGATACTGCTGCTCACGGCCCGCATTAATACGTTTAACCAGCGCCAGCGTTTCACTGTCCTGCTGAACCGGTGCCAGATAACCCGACAGCGTTTCTCCCACGCGGCCCTGCTGTTTGGCTTCATCCAGCGTTAAGGCAAATGCCGCCGAACTAAATAGCAAAACACCGGCCAACATAACCCTGGCTGAGTGTCTGACCATCGACATTTTTATCTTCAAAGAACGCATACCGACTCCCGAATCAGAACAGATCGCTTTGGTTTTTCAGCAGATTTTCCACATCTTTATCGACTTTGATATGGATCTCATGTTCGATTTTGACGTTCATATTGATAGTGATCGGCTCTTTCGGCGCAGACAGTTCGATGCGCGGCACACAGCCGTTGAGCAACAAAACGGAGAGCGCCATTAGGCCAGAGAGCAGTATGCGGTTAGCAGATAGCGGCTTCATTGTGGGGTCCTCAAATCAGTGTCCTTTTTAGTGCGGGAAGAGTGCGTGTCAGAGGGATGAGACAGCGCATTCGCCGGCAGCGAGATTTGCTGCTGTAACCATTCCTGCAAATTGTCACCAAAGCGCAGACTGCGCCAAAGTTGATAAATATTTTCCTGATGGGTGTAGTTGAGGATCACTTCGCGATCCTGCTTTTCAGACGTATTCGCCCCCATCACATGGGAAGCCATGGTCAGCTCGCCGAGATTATCCAGATTGACTTTGGCCTGCATCTCGCGGATCTCCATATAGCGTATCCACTCAATCACCAGGCGGTTGGCAATATTGCCACTGGCCATGGCATCGGCAAATTGCGGGTCAAGGCGCAGCGTTAGCCAGCCGTCGTTTTTAATCCAGCCATTACGAATGATCCACTTAGGGTCATTCACATAAAGCGGCAGTTCACCGCTCACATTGCCAGACATCGCCAGCTGTTTCGGTTTAAGCACCGTGAACAGCTCGCTAAGATTGATTTTATCCAGCTTAAGCACCGCCGCATCGTGCTGCGGCATTCGTAGCGCCGACATGCCGACGTGGCCACGCAGCATATCCACTCCCAGATTGCTCAGGGTCAGCGGTGAGGCTTCCGTCCATGGATAACTGCCCTGTAAGTCTGCGGTAATATTTTCCAGTTTAGCGAGGTTATTCACTTCGCGGATGCGCAACATCACCGGCTCTTTGACACCTAACGTCCAGATCTGATTTTTCAGCCGGTACGAGAGGCTGAAATCCAACCCGCTGAGGTCGCCATCGGGTAGCCACATCCCGCCGTCTTTCACCACCCAGTGCCCACCGGCAACAAAGCCCTGCCCGCGCGCCATCGAAAACGCCGTCTGCGCGTAGAAAGAGCCTTCACGCAGTTTGATACCAAAATCAGGCGTCAGCAGCGGTTGGAATGCGGTCAGTTGTTGCTTCGGCCACCAGCCCTCACCGCGCAGACGCTGACCATCCCAGCGGCCACTCAGGCGGATAGGCCCGATAGGTCTGGCGTCCAACATGCCCCGCACATTGAAACTTTGAGGATCCGTGCCGCTGAGTAACAGTTGCAGTTCCGAAGGTGGCAAATATCCGCCATTTTCCAGCGCGATTTTTTTCGCCACCAGTTTTATCGCCCCGCCAAACTGCAACGGCTGAGCCGGCAGCTGATCCAAATAGCGCGGGGGAACCGGACGTCGCCAGGTCAAGGGTTCTTCCAGCGTCAGGCGTGGCGCATCCACATCGATCAGGCCGTAATGCAGACGGTTAAAACCGGTGGAAAGCGACGTCAGGGTGATCAGATTATTGTTCCAGCGGCCTTTACCGGACATATCCCACTGCCCGGCCAACGGCGGCAGTTTACCGTTACCCCAATAATTGAAGTCCCACTGCCCCTGATCCGGCCAGAATTTTTGCGATTTACCGTTCAGATGCAGGTCGAACGCGCCCAAGTAACTGTCACGCGCTTTGACAATCGCCTGCAACGGACCGCTTACCCCTTCGGCAGAAACCTTCACGCCAGCCAGCGGCCAGCGTGCATCCTGCAACGTCAATTCAGGCGTGGGTTTCCCCCAGGCGCGCAGCAAAGCGCCGCTACTCAGCGCAAGCTGAGGGTTAAGGACAGAGCCGGTGAGCGTTCCCGGTAAGGAAGCACTCAGCGAGGTGGCAATTAAGTTCGCCTGACCGGTCAGCCGAAAAGCCAGGTCGCTGTCGAGCAGGCCGAGTTTCCCCGGACCCAGTGTCAACACCACGTTGGCTTTGCCGTTATGCCCTTGCGTCAGTACGTTCAGACGCGCGGTGATCTGCGTTTGATCGAACGTGTCGCTCCAGTCGCTCAGCGTCAGGTTCACGCCACCGGTAAGCGGCTGAGTGCCATAAGGCCAGCGCCACTGCCCCTGAGTAATTTGTAATTGTTTCTCCTGCAATGCCCACGGCAGCGTGGCCAGCGGCTGCGTGCTACCTTTTTCTGCCAGTGTCAGCACGCCGGCGTTTTTTTGCCATTGTAGGGTGATATCCAACGGATTCGGCACTTCAGCGGTTTGCATTTCGCCGCGCAGTTCACCGGTTTGAGGGAGTTGGTCAAAAGTGGCGGGTAAGGTTATTTTTCCGCTGAGGGATAACGGTACATCGCTACCCGGTGGTGTCAGTTGCAGTGAGGAGATCGTCAGCTGCTGTTGACTGTCGAGCGAGGCGTCAAGTTTCAGCGCCTCACCCTGCACGTTGAGATGCAACGCTGTGCCGTCATTGTCCAGATGCAGTTCGCCCCCATAGCGCTGCCAGGGCGTAACCGACAGGTGGTGAATCACCAGTGAACCGGAAGGCAACGTATTCTGAATATCTGCCAGCGTCAGGGGTTTGCTACCGTCACTGGCGGGCATATTGCTCAGACAGGCGGTATCCACGCTCAGCGCGTCCATTTCCAGCGCCCAGCGGCCGCTGCTCTGACTTAAGCGGGCATTTTTCGCCTGCGCCAATACGCAGTCTCCGGCGTTATAGCTCAGTGCGGGAAGCGTGAATATGCCGTCTGACCAGCGCGGAGAGTCGGAAAGGCTCAGGGTAGAACCGGCAGGAAGCCAGTGCTGGGCCAGCGTGGGCAACCAGCGCGGAACGGTTTTCCATAAAATCAGCGCCAGCAATAGCAGTATCAGCACGGCGGACAGCCCCACCAGTACGATTTTTTTCAGTCCTTTCCTCATGAAATGCCTTGTTTTTCACTAATCCGCTATAAGATACCATAATTAGAGTATCTACTTAAAAAGCCTCTCATGGAGAAAACTGATGAAACTGGCTGTCTATAGTACTAAAAATTACGACCGTAAGTACCTTGAGCTGGTAAACCAGCACTACGGCTACGAGCTGGAATTTTTTGACTTCATGCTGACACCGCAAACGGCAAAAACTGCACTTGGCGCGGATGCCGTCTGTATTTTCGTTAACGACGATGGCTGCCGTGAAGTATTGCAGGAGCTTAAAACACTGGGTGTAAAAACGCTGGCTCTGCGCTGTGCCGGGTTTAACAACGTAGATCTCGACGCGGCCAAAGAGCTGGGTATTTCAGTGGTTCGCGTTCCGGCCTATTCTCCTGAAGCGGTAGCTGAACACGCTGTGGGTATGATGTTATGCCTTAACCGCCATATTCACCGTGCCTACCAGCGTACCCGTGAGGCTAACTTCTCGCTCGAAGGGTTGATTGGTTTCAACATGCACCAGCGCACCGCCGGTATTATCGGCACCGGCAAGATTGGCGTCGCCACCATGCGCATTCTGAAAGGTTTCGGTATGCGTATTCTGGCATACGATCCGTTCCCAAGCCCGCTGGCGCTGGAACTGGGTGCTGAATATGTGGATCTCGACACGCTGTATGCCGAATCTGACGTGATCTCCCTGCACTGCCCGCTGACGCCGGAAAACCACCATCTGCTGAACGCCACCTCGTTTGCCAAAATGAAAGACGGCGTGATGATTGTGAATACCAGCCGTGGCGCCCTGCTTGACGCAACCGCCGCCATCGACGCGCTGAAGAAACAGAAAATCGGCGCATTAGGTATGGATGTGTATGAGAACGAGCGCGATCTGTTCTTCGAAGATAACTCCAACGAAGTGATCCTCGACGACGTCTTCCGCCGTCTCTCGTCCTGTCACAACGTTCTGTTCACCGGACACCAGGCGTTCCTGACCAGCGACGCGCTGACCAGCATTTCGGAAACTACGTTGATGAATGTCTCGCAGTTGGAGAAAGGTGAGCATTGCCCGAACCTGTTGACCGCATAACAGCCTGCACCTCCCTCTTCACCGGGGGAGCTTTTTAACTCTAATTCCGTTAATTATCCTGCCTCCCCCACCAATTCTGGCTAATTAATCCATCATAGATATAATAACCCAGTTATTTATAAGGGGATAATATGAATAAATCACTATTAATGGTGGTTGTCGCCATCACATTGAGCGCATGCAGCATGAACCCGAAGAGCGCAGTAAAACAGAGCGATCTGCAACATCACCGCTTTGTACTCGTAAGCGTTGACGGCACACCGGTCAGTGCATCTCAGGGCCGTGTACCGGAGATCCAGTTCGGCCAGGACATGCATGTCTCGGGCAAAATGTGTAATGGCTTCTTTGGTAAGGGAGAGTTGCAAAATAACGTGCTCACCGTTAAAGGCATGGGCGCCACCCGTATGCTGTGCGCAGATCAACATCTGAACCAGTGGGATCAGGTCATTGGTCAGGTCTTAAATAAAGGCGCCAGCGTTAGCCTGAATCACAACACATTAGTTCTGTCTGAAGGCCAGCATACGCTGGTGTATACACTGAAAGATTTGATGAACTGATCGCTGCCATAAAGAAAACCGCAGCGTCTAAATCTGCGGTTTTCTTTATATCGGCCAAAATGGATTTTATGCGTCGGTGAGGCTTTGTTGCAGGCTGATCAAATTTTGCGGTACCACTCTGATTAACCCCCCTCTTGGGCTGTCAATATCGGCAATCATCGCCAAAGACAATGACACCATCGCGGGTAAAATAAGCAGGAACATATTTTTCCCCATCCGGCTTCGTGTGCTGTACCCCACTAAAACACAACAAAACAGGGCAAGAATAGTGGACATCCTCCCCGCCCTCTGGCTTCGCCAGCCGCTACGCGGAAAGGACGGGGCTTCCTGTTAGATACGGTCAAAACATTTGAGGCTAACGCCTCAATCGCCACTTATCCCCGCCCTGAAAGGGC
>BHES01000112.1 GCA_003864575.1 Enterobacterales bacterium | reverse complement strand
ACGACTTTGACGCTGTAGCTCTTCAAGGGCAATCTTCTGTTTTGCAGTCAGCTCTATTTTCATCGCGCTGAGCATGATATTTATCAGCTGGATAATCAAGCACTTTCAATGACCACGGGTATATAACGAAGACTTGAGCGTCGTGAAACCATCACTGTATGCCGCGCTCGGGCTCGACTGGCCAAAAGAAAAACTGACTATCTGGCTACTTGATGACGGCAACCGGCCTGAGTTTGCCGATTTCGCCCGGGAAATTGGCGTGAAATATATTGCGCGCCCAACGCATGAACACGCCAAAGCGGGCAACATCAACCATGCGCTAAAGCAGTGTCAGGGTGAGTTGGTGGCGATTTTTGACTGCGACCACGTACCGACTCGTTCCTTCCTGCAACTGACCGTGGGATGGTTCTTTAAGGATAAAAAACTGGGTATGTTGCAGACCCCGCACCACTTTTTCTCGGCTGATCCTTTTGAACGCAACCTTGGCCGTATGCGCCGCACGCCCAACGAAGGTGAATTGTTTTACGGGTTGGTGCAGGACGGCAATGACCTGTGGGACGCCAGCTTCTTCTGCGGTTCGTGCGCCGTATTGCGCCGCAGCGTGCTGGATGAAATCGGCGGTATTGCGGTAGAAACCGTGACCGAAGATGCCCATACGTCACTGCGTATGCATCGCCACGGACACACTTCGGCCTACATTCGTATTCCGCAGGCGGCGGGGCTGGCGACAGAAAGCCTGTCTGCGCACGTGAATCAGCGTATCCGCTGGGCACGGGGCATGGTGCAAATTTTCCGTCTCGATAATCCCTTGTTTGGCAAAGGCCTGAAACTGGCTCAGCGGTTGTGTTACGCGAACGCCATGCTGCATTTTCTGGCCGGTATTCCGCGTCTGATTTTCCTGACCGCGCCGCTGGCCTTTTTGCTGCTTCACGCCTATATCATCTATGCGCCTGCGCTGGCTATCGCGCTCTATGTGTTGCCGCACATGATCCACGCCAGCCTCGCCAACTCACGGGTGCAGGGGAAATACCGGCACTCTTTCTGGAGTGAAATTTACGAGACGGTGCTGGCGTGGTACATCGCGCGACCAACCACCGTAGCGCTGTTTAATCCTCATGCCGGGACCTTTAACGTGACCGCGAAAGGGGGCAAAAACGACCACGACTATGTCGACTGGAAGATCACTCGTCCTTATCAGATTTTGATGCTGTTGAATCTGGCGGGTTTTGCGGTCGGCATATGGCGTCTGTTTTACGGACATGCAGACGAGTTCTACACCGTGCTGATAAGCCTGGCGTGGGTTATTTACAACATGATTATTCTCGGTGGGGCGATTGCCGTGGCCTTTGAGTCCAAACAGGTTCGTCAGGCGCACCGCGTTGAAGTGTCGCTGCCTGCCGCGCTGGCGCGCACAGAAGGGCACGTTTATGTCTGTACGCTACAGGACTTCTCCGACAGCGGCGCAGGGATCGAAACCGAGAGCGCGGCGCTGTTCCAGCCCGGTGAGAGCGTGACGCTCTTGCTGCGGCGCGGGCAGCAAGAATATGCCTTCCCCTGCAGCGTCAGCCGCGTTTTTGGGCACCATGTTGGCGTTCAGCTTCAATCTATGAGCACACAACAGCAGATCGATTTTATCCAATGTACCTTTGCCCGCGCCGACAGCTGGGTAGTACGTGAAGACAGTTTCCCTGAAGACAAACCGCTTGAGAGTTTGCGTGAGGTTCTGGGGTTAGGTATACGGGGATATATGCGGATGCTCGACATTGCGCCGCACCGTTACCGACCTTTAGTCGCCCGCACCAATACGCTTGGCAGTTGGGTGATGTCATTTGTTCCACGTAATCCGCCGCTGTCCGTTCAGCCTGATGAATCAACCTTGATGATGACGAAATAATGAAAATACTCCCCTGGATCACTTTGATGGCCGCGGCATTGGGTACCACAGCACCGGTTTTCAGTGCTGAAGCACCTGCCACTCCGGAACCTGTCAGTACTCGTGTGATGCAACCGATCCTGCCAGGCGTTGCGCCCGCTGTAGCCCCGACCATCATCCCCGGTGCGCCGGTCCGTGACGCTACGTTGGCGTTTCAGGATATCGCGCCTGCGCCGGGTTCTATGACGCTGCGTGGCTTCCAGCCCAACGGGCAGATTGAATTTGGCGTGCGTGGCGACGAAGTGGTGACACAGGCTACGCTGAACCTTGAGTTCACGCCGTCACCTTCGCTTATCCCGGTGCAATCACATCTCAAGGTCTATCTCAACGACCAACTGATGGGCGTGGAAGTGATCGATAAGGACCAGCTCGGTAAACCGAACCATTTGCAAATGGCCATCGACCCTCGCTATGTCACCGACTTCAACCGCATCCGTCTGGAGTTCATTGGGCATTATCAGAATATCTGTGAGAATCCGGCCAACAGCACGCTGTGGCTGGAAATAGGCAAGGGCAGTTCGCTGGCGCTGCGCTATCAGAAATTACCTCTGGGCAATGACCTGGCCCATTTCCCGGTCCCGTTCTTTGATGCGCGTGATACGCGTCCTTTGTCGCTGCCGATGGTGTTTGCTGCCTCGCCAGATGCCAGCCAGCAGCAGGCCGCCGCCATTCTCGCCTCCTGGTTTGGTGCCAAAGCACAGTGGCGCGGCCAGAATTTCCCAACGCTCTACAATCAACTGCCGGACAGCCATGCGGTGGTGTTTGCCACCAATGATCAACGCCCTGATTTCCTTAAAGACATGCCGCCGGTGAAAGGACCAACCGTGCAAATGGTGAGCCGCCCGGATAATCCATACGTCAAAATGCTGCTGATCCTCGGGCGCGATGACAAAGATTTGCTGACTGCGGTCAAAGGCATTGCACAGGGCAACATGTTGTTCCGTGGTCAGACGATCAACATCGACCACGTTGAGCAGTTGCAGCCGCGTCAACCTTACGATGCGCCAAACTGGGTGCGTACCGACCGTCCGATGCATTTCGGTGAGTTGAAACAGTATGCCGAACAGTTGCAGGCCGACGGCATTCAGCCGAACCCGATCACGCTGAACATGAACCTGCCGCCAGATCTGTTCCTCATCAACAGCACCGGCATCGATATGCGGCTGAAATACCGCTACACCTCGCCGCAGCTGAAAAATACCTCGCGCCTGAGCATCAGCCTGAACAACCAGTTTGTACAGGACTTCACGCTGATCCCAGGCCACGATCAGGATTCCCAACTGCTGCATCTCTCCCTGTTGCAGGGGCTGCTGGATGACCATAAAGACCTGATGATCCCGGCGCTGAAACTCGGTGCGCTGAACCAGATGCGTTTTAATTTTGATTACACGTCGCTGCTGGCAAGCGGGACCGAAGGGCGCTGCGAAACTTACACCACGGTGCCAAATCACGTGGTCATTGACGACAGCTCGACCATTGACTTCTCCGGCTACCGTCACTTTATGGCGATGCCCGATCTGCGCGCGTTTGCCAACGCCGGCTTCCCGTTTAGCCGACTGGCCGACTTGTCACAAACGTTGGTATTGGTGAAACCTCAGCCGCAGACGGTTCAACTGACCACCCTGCTTGATACGCTGGGCAACATCGGTGCGCTCACCGGTTATCCGGCAGTCAGCATGTCATTAAGTGATGACTGGTCGCAGGCTAAAACCACTGACGCTGACCTGTTGATGATTGGCGCGCTGCCTGCCGACCTGCGTGACAGCACCATGAAAGATGATAAAAAGGCCAGTCTGCTGATTGACGCCACGCGCAGTGCGGTCAACACGCCGTCACGTCAGGTGGCGCTGCCGGAAAATACCGCGCCAGCCAGTGACGCCGTCCCCGATACCGATGCACAAATCACCGCGCAGGGGCCAATTTCGGCCATCGTCGGCTTGCAATCGCCTTACCACGATCAGCGCAGTATCGTGGCATTGCTGGCTAACAGCCCGCAGGGCTTTGATATGCTGAATAAAACCTTGCAGGACAATAAACAAAAAGCACTGGTGTTTGGTTCGGTGGCTATCTTCCGTGACTCTGGCGTGAACAGTCTGAAAGTGGGAGACATCTATTACGTCGGCCATTTACCGTGGTGGGAGCGCGTGTGGAACGCACTGGCAACCCATCCGGTGCTGCTGGCCCTGATGGCCGTAGTCGCCGTGGTGCTGTTTGCCATTCTGTTGTGGAGCGGGTTACGCGCACTGAGCCGCCGTCGTTTATCCTCTGACGATCAGGACTGAATACGTGGTTAACACATCGTTTTCACCGCGCCCTGCGCCACTAAGATTGAGTTTGCTGGCCCTGACTTTGGGGCTGGCGCTCTCACCTGACCCGCTTAACGCGGCTGAAGTTGCACCGGAACAGTGGCTGCTCGAACAAGTTCGGGTTGGCGAAGCCAGCCATCAGGATGATCTGGTACGCCAGTCGCTCTACCGTCTGGAGCTGATGGCCCCGGAAAACCCGCAGGTCCTGGCCGCCCGTTTGCGCCTGGCGTTGCGGGAAGGTAATCAAGATTTGGCACAGCAGCAACTGGAGAAAATACGTCAGGTCGCGCCCGATTCCGACGTTTACCGCCAGGCGAAACTGAGCCTGAAATTGGTGACACCGCAAGTGCAACAACAGCTGCAACAGGCGCGTTTACTGGCAACAGCAGGGCGTTTAGCGGAAGCCCGCGCGCAATTTGATGCCCTGTTCGACGGACCGCCACCCACGCTGGATCTGGCGGTGGAATATTGGCAGTTAGTCGCACGAATTCCGGGGCAGAAAGAGAAAGCTCAGGCGCAACTTCAGGCGCTGAATACGCAATATCCCGGCGATGTCAGCCTGAGGTTGCAGCTAGCGAAAATGGCTTTCGAACAGGGAAAACCCGATCAGGCAGTCGCCATGCTCAAACAGGTCGCAAACAGCAATGAAGGGCGCGGCCCGGCGGCCGATATGTGGCTGGCGCAGATTAAAACCCAGCCGGTAAGCAATCAGAGCGTGGTCGATTTACAGCAATTTATTGCCGTCTTTGACAGTGGCCCGCCAGCGATTGCCGCGCAACAAGAGTTGCAGCGTCAGCAGGCAATGCTGGCGGATCCACGCTATCAGGCCCGTATTCGCGGGCTGGAGCAAGTGGCCCGTGGCGGTTCCACCGGCGCCATTGCGCCACTGAAAAAAGCGCTGGAAGAGAAGCCCAATGATGCCGAAGTACTGGGTGCGATGGGGCTGGCCTATTCCCGCGCGGGTAACCGTTCGCAGGCCCTGAGCCTGTTCGAGCGGGCGAAAAATGCCGAACAGGATGGTTTCAACAGCGGCAAATGGACCAGTCTGATCCAGACCAACCGTTACTGGCTCGAGGTAGAACAGGGCGATAAAGCGCTTAAAGCTAATGACCTTAATCAGGCAGACGTTCACTACCAGCGCGCACAGCGTCTTGACCCGCGCGACCCGTGGGCACAAATTGGGCTGGGCGACGTGGCCGTTGCACGCCATGACGACGCTCAGGCGGAGCAGGCTTACCTGCGTGCGCTCAATGTTGAGCGAAGCAACAGCAGCGCCCAGCGAGGACTGGCCAATATTTATCAACGCCAGTCGCCACAAAAAGCCCTCGACTATATCAACAGCCTGCCTGCGCCCGAGCGCGCTAAGTTGACCGATAAACAGCAGGGCATTCAGAACGACTTACTCAGTGCCGATGCCGAACGTTTCGCCGCGAACCGCCAGTGGCCGCAGGCGGCACAAAGTTACGAGAAGATCCTGCAACGCAACCCGGATGATGTGTGGACCACGTATCACTATGCCAATGCGCTGCGTGAAATGGGCCGCAATAGTGATGCCGACGCCGCCTTTGCAAGACTGGCCGCAAAACGTCCCGCCGATCAGCAGCAGGTCTACGCGTACTCGCTGTATCTGTCTGGAACCGACCGTGACGCCGCCGCGCTTAAGCATTTAGATACTCTGCCGCGGGCACAGTGGGACGACAATATGCGCGAGATGTCGCAGCGCATTACCCTCGATAAAACACTCAATGATATTGACCAGTTGATCGCCAAGGGTGAAACCAGCGAGGCAAAAAACCATCTGCAAACCGCAAAACTGCCGGTCAGCGGTCTGAGTCTCAACCAGCAGCGCCGCGTAGCCATGGCCTGGCGCGACGTTGGCGATACGGTGAAAGCCGCGAGCCTGTTGCGCCCAGTGACCACGGCGGCGGCTAAATTACCGGCGGGTCAGGACAAAGCACTGATTTACCGCGACGCCGCCCAGCTGGAACAGCAAACCGACCATCCGCAGGCGGCACTCGAGGATTATCAGCAGGCTATGGTGGCCAGCGGTATCACCGGCGAGACGCCAAAAGATAACGACACCTATACACGCCTGACGCGCAACGACGCCACCGATGACTGGTTAAAGCGCGGGATCCGCTCTGATGCCCATGATTTATACCGCCAGCAGGATGTCAATTTCACCCTCGACGAAGACAGATCGGTCAACAACGGCACACCGGGTAAGTCGGATCTACAATCCAAAACCACCATGTTGCAGGCCGACATGCCGTGGTATCAGGGGCGCGCCTTCCTGCGTTCGGATATCGTACGTATGGACAACGGTACCTTTGACAACGACGGCGGCAATTACAGCGCCTCATTCGGGACCTGTAACGACATTCTCTGTCACCGTGATCAGGAGCAAAGCGCCAACGGCGTCAGCTTCGGTGCGGGTTATAAAGACGCTAAATGGGAAGGCGATCTCGGCACCACACCGCTCGGATTCCCGGTTTTCGACTGGGTCGGCGGGCTGGCATACAGCAGCGACTGGCGTGATATTGGCTGGACGGCAACGGCGTCGAGACGGCCAATTTCCAGCTCGTTGCTCTCTTATGCCGGCGCCAAAGATCCCAATACCGGTACGACCTGGGGCGGTGTTCGTGCCACCGGCGTCAGCCTTGGTCTCAGCTATGATCAGGGCGAAGCCAACGGGCTATGGGGTGATATCAGCGCCCATCAGATCACCGGTAAAAACGTCGAAGATAACAGCCGCGAGCGCCTGATGGGCGGCTATTACTACAAGATGATCAACGAGGATAACCGCCGTGCCACTATCGGTTTGAACACGATGGTCTGGCACTACCAGAAAGATCTCAGCGGCTATACGCTGGGACAGGGTGGCTATTACAGCCCTCAGCAATATTTCTCTCTGGCCGTTCCGCTAAATTACCGTCAGCGCACCGAAAACTGGTCATGGCAGATTGGTGGGTCGGTCTCCTGGTCGCGTTCGTCGACCAGCAATCAGCCGCGCTATCCGCTGCAAAACCTGATCCCGGATTCGCTGCCGGACAAGGACGCGGTAGAACAGGGCAGCAGCAGCTCCGGCATCGGTTATACCGCGCAGGCGCTGATTGAACGGCGGGTGACGTCGCACTGGACGGTCGGAGCCGGTGTCGATATTCAGCAGGCGAAAGATTACACGCCGAGCCATTTCCTGCTGTATGCGCGCTATTCGCTGTCCGGCTGGCAGGGCGATCTCGATATGCCGCCGCAGCCGCTGGTGCCTTATGCCGATTTCAAATAAAGGATGATGCCATCTGATGGCTGCTGAATTCGTTTTGCCTGACAACTCACCCCGCTGCCACTGGGGTTTCTCTGATCTGATGATGCTGAATTATCACGATAATGAGTGGGGAAAGCCGGTCTATGACAGCCGGGCGTTGTGGGAAAAACTGATGCTCGACGGCTTTCAGGCTGGGCTGTCGTGGCGCATTATTTTGAAAAAGCGCGACGCATTTCGCTTGGCCTTTTGTGGTTTCGAACCTCAAAAAGTCGCACAATTTACCGATGTAGATATCGAAAGACTGGTGGGGAACGCCGACATTATTCGATCCCGCGCTAAGATCAATGCGGTGGTGAAAAATGCCCGCGCCTTTCTCGCTATGCAACAAGCGGGCGAAGAGTTTGGTGCATGGATTTGGGCACAGGTTGGGGGAAAGCCTATCCAACACACCGGTCCGGTGCCAACCAAAGATGCGCTGTCTGAACGTATTTCCAAAGACCTGAAAAAACGCGGCTTTACTTTTGTCGGCCCGACCATTGTCTACGCCTGGCTGGAAGCCACCGGACTGATTAACACGCATCACCCTGACTGCTTTCGCCGTGATCAGGTCGCCGCAGGGGAATAAAAACGGCGATACTGTGACGGCGTCACGTTTAGCTGTCGCACAAAGGCCCGCCGCAAGATATCGACGCTGGAAAACCCGCATTCGTCTAGCTGATCACATCAGACGGAATTCAATCATAAAGAGTTCGTTCAGGCCGGGATATATCTCCGAGATCACCTGTTTCAGTTCCGTCAGCGTCATGTTTTCCTGGTCGGCATGGCGCTGATTGAGCTCATCGAACTGGACTGGCGTGACGGCGATCACCTCAATATTGCAGAAAAAAACGTCATCTTCGTACCGCGATACCCGCACCCGATCGCCTGCAACAAATTGTGCATCGCTCGCTTCACGCAGGGTAATGGTTTTATGGCCCGCCAGAATGTCATGTTCAAAACGGGAATAAAAGGTGATGTTTTTCATAGAGGTTCCTGTGGCTACTGACAAATTGCGTTTTATGGAGAATACCATCAGCGCATTTTATGATCCCTGAGCCGAATAAACACAGTAAAAATGCGCTTCACCGATTAGCCTTTTTTAACCCCGGTGGCTTCCTCTGAGAAACGTGCCGTCATCGCATCGCGCTCATAACCCTGGCGTTCGGTCAGGATAGAGTACAAATCAGGGCGACGCCCGTAGATCCAGCGACGCCCTGAGCTCATTGGGATCAGCGAGAGATCGAGTTCGGCGATGACTATGGCATCGGCAGCGGCGTCCGTTTCTTTCACAATCCGGCCATAAGGGTCGAGGATCATGGCGTTGCCGGTGCGAACTTCATCATCATCAGCGCCGATACCGTTGCTAAATAGAATGAAAATGCCGTTATCGTGTGCGCGGGAAGGAAGCCAGCGCATCAGCCATTCACGGCCACTAACACCGCGGATCGCCGCTGTCATTTCTGCTTTACGTTCCGCACGTTGTTCCCACAAGTCCAGCGCAATCGGCTTCATGCCATGCGGACTGCGTGAAAGTGTCCCGCCCGTTTGGTGAGGTGCAATCAGGATATCAGCGCCCAGCAACGTCGTAGCGCGGACGTTCTCGATCAAGTTGTTGTCCCAGCAAATTAATATCCCTGCTTTTACCCCCCATGGCGTATCGAAAACGGTATAGCTATCGCCGCTGCTGATGCTCTGGTGCTCAAAAGCGTGGAGTTTGCGATGTGTATGGGAAGTGCCGTCAGGCATACAGGCGACATAAGCATTAAAAAGACGGCCGTCATCGGCACGTTCTATCAATCCGGCACAAATCATCATCTGATGCTTGACTGCCAGCGAACGAATAAGTCCCAGTGAAGGGCTAGTTGCCACCGGTTCTGCCAGAGCATTCACCTGATCGGCAGGGAGTTTTGGCACATGCCAGTAGCCCGTTATACACATTTCAGGAAAGGCCAGAATTTGTATTTCCTGCAGCGCTGCTTGCTCAATAAATTTTTCCATCACCAACAGATTATATTTCTTATCACCGGCCTGGTGCTGGAACTGAACGACGGCAGCTTTAATGGGAATCATTTGATCCATTTCATTTCTCCAAAAATAAAATCAGCAGAACGGTTCATTAAAAAACAGGAGTATTACAGCAATTTCACTGATAACTTTATAATGATTAATTTTCTCTTTTTGATTACCAAATGGAATGTAATGAATGAATGTGAAACTTCTAAAAGCCTTTGTGACGCTGGCAGAAAGGGGCAATTACGCACAAGCTGCACTGGCGCTTTCGATGACTCAGCCCGCGCTAACAAAACAGATTAACCTACTGGAATCATTGATAAATACTCAACTCTTTGCCCGAGGTCGCCATGGCAGTCAACTGACGATGGGTGGCCAGCAATTGCTGCCTGCAGCCATGAAAATGCTCAGACAAACTGAGAATTTTCTTCAACATGCGGATCAAGTTGCGAAGGGCAGTGAAGGGCGGATCGCGCTGGGATTTGGTTTATCCAGTTTTTATTTCGCCCCGGAATGCATCGCCAAATTTCGGCGTTTTTATCCGGCCGTTAATGTGAGCTTGGAAGATATCCCGTCGGCCAAACAGTATGATTTATTAGAGAGCGGAGAGTTACAGGTCGGGTTTGTGCGGGTTCCGGCAAAAGCGCCGTTGCGTCATCACAGTTTGTTCGAAGACAGCCTGGTCATGGTGACGCCGGAAGACAGTGAGCTAAGCGTGGAAGAATGGATAAACCGGCTGCCATTGTTGCGTTTACATAACGAACGCGGTCGCGGACTGAATGCGCAAATCGATATGTTCCTGCATTCAGCTCAAATTTTTCCGTCATCAACCCAGGAAGCCGGGGATATCCAGACCATTTTGGCGCTGGTCATTGCCGGTATCGGTGTAGCCATTCTGCCACGAAGTATTGTGCATATCGCTCCGACGACTATAAACCGGATCCCGTTAACAGGACACTGCGTGAATTGGGAAGTCGGCATCGCCTGGGATGCGCGCATCCCAAATCTACTCCGCGATAATTTCATTGAAATGGTGATCGGTTCGTAAAGGGAGGAAAAATGAGAACCGATTAATTGAGGATCACAACATAACCAGTCCAACAAAACATCCGCATCTCCGTAACGGTCATCTTAGCTTAGCCTCTATACCATTTGTTGTAGCGAGTAAGTTCGGCTTTGAACGACATGTAATAAATGCTAACGAGGCCAGCGGAAATTCATGTGCAACAAGCTGTTCTACAAAAGAAGCAAAGGTTCAGGTTGCCACTTGCTGCAACTCGGCCCCAAAGCTATCAGCCCAGGTATGTTGCGGAACTCAACCCGTCAAAACAGAGCGTTCATGTAGTACCAGTGGTCATCGTGAAGTGACAGCAAAACCACGGGCGATAACACTGGCATGGCAGGAAGCATGGAAACAGTTCAGGGAGGTATTTCCTTATCTGCTGGCCGGTGTGCTGATTGGCTCCCTGATTTATGGTTTTGTGCCGACCGAATGGATCGCTAAACATGCCGGTGGCGATAATGTATTTGCTATTCCTTTGAGTGCCATTGTCGGTATTCCGCTCTATATCAGAGCAGAGGCGGTCATCCCACTGGCTTCAGCTTTAGTCGCTAAAGGGATGGGAACTGGCGCAGTGATGGCGCTGATTATCGGGAGTGCTGGAGCCAGCTTGACAGAGGTGATCTTGCTTAAATCCATGTTCAGGACACCGATGATTAGTAAGCGTAAAGGCAGCGCCGTATTGACAGTCATTTAGAAGTAAGGTCAACATTCCACGGCAGGAGATCCGCGACCTTGTTGGAAGGCCAGTCCGGCAGCACGCTGAGGATATGACGCAGATAAGCC
>BHES01000111.1 GCA_003864575.1 Enterobacterales bacterium | reverse complement strand
ATACTGACCACCCGAAAGTGTGGTGCCGCCAACAAGGCAAAATTAGCGAAGACCGTTTTTGGCTGACACCAACCCGGCATTAAGAACAGCGTCGTGTCGCCTGAACCGCTGTCCTGATAATCGATCTGCGCATGAAGTGTAGAGAAAATCGGCATTTTGGCATCCTGTCGCGAAATAACGGAGTGATCACCCTAGCCGATTTCTTTGTGATTTAACAAGCATGTCCTTGTTAAATTATTTTCTGTTGACGCTCATTCCCCCATATCCCCTTCCACCCACCGCCCAGTGCGGCGATCAGTTTCACGCTGGTCACCATCTGGGTGCTGAGCAATGACAGGACATTCTGTTGCTGGCTGAGGCTGGTGTTTTCAGTGGTGGCGACGTCGAGATAGTCAATCATACCGGCCTGATACTGGTTATAGGTGACGCGGGCCGATTCTTTGGCGGCATCGGCGGCACGTTGTTGCGCCAGTGTCTGCGCATCCAGGGTATGCAGCTCGACCAGATAATCTTCCACTTCCTGCAAGGCACCCAACACGCTCTGGCGATAAGCGGCCACCTGCGCATCATAGGCGGCTTCAGCCTGGGCGACTTTGCCCCGCGTCGCGCCGAAATCCAGCACGGTCTGGCTAAGTTCTGGCCCTAGCGACCAGACCCGGTTCGGCAGGGAGAACAGATCGTGGAAAGCATTGCTGGCAAAGCCACCGCTGGCGCTGAGCGTCAGGTCCGGGTAATAGGCAGCGGTTGCCACACCGACGGCGGCGTTGGCCGACGCCATGTTGCGTTCAGCAGCGGCAATGTCAGGACGGCGTTGCAGCAGCTGTGACGGCAACCCCGGCGGGATCGACGGTAAGGTGAATTTGATTTCACGCGCTGCCAGGGTGAACTGGGCCGGAGGTTTGCCCATCAGTACCGCAATAGCGTGTTCCAATTGCGCGCGCTGCCACTGCACCTGCAGCGCCGAGGCGCGGGTGCTTTCCAACTGAGTTTGTGCCTGCGCCAACGTGGCACGCGAGGTATTCCCGCCGGTGTACTGGTTTTGAATGATGGTCTGATAGCGTTCATAGGCCGCGATACTGCGGTTATACAGCGCAATTTGCTCGTCCATCACCCGTAGCTGGAAATAGTCCTGTGCCAGTTCAGACTGTGCGCTGAGCGTGGCGTCCGCCAGATCGGCCTTGCTGGCCTGAGCGCTGGCGTTATTCTCTTCCACCGTGCGGCGAAGTTTGCCCCACAAGTCCAGTTCCCAGCTGGCGCTAAGTTCGGCGGATTGCTTTTTGGTCACCGCTTGCGACGTCCCGCTGCGGGTGCTGCCAACGCTGGCATCCACTGACGGGTAAAGCCCGGAACGCGCCTGCGTGACCAGTGCCTGCGCCTCGCGATACTGCGCGGCGTATTGCGCCACGTTCTGGTTGGAAATCTGTACCTGGCTCAGCAACGACGACAGTTCAGGGTCCTGATACACCGCCCACCAGTCGCCTTTGGCCTGATTCTCTTGTGGAATAGCCGCCGTCCAGCCTTTGGCCTCTTTAAATTCCAGCGATAACGGCGCTGACGGCCGTTGATAGTCGGGGCCGACGGTGCAGGCGCTGACCAGCAGCGCCAAAGCCAGCGGTGCCAGGCGGAAAACAACAGAACGCGGGGTACGGGAAGTCATCAACATCGTTTCGCTTTTCAAAGAATTAGTCATGTGAACCGGCCTCTGGCGATGGCGCATGATGCGGACGCAGGCGATGCCATAAACGGCGTGTCGCGCGGCTCGAACGATCCATATACAGATAGACCACCGGTGTGGTGAATAAGGTCAGGATCTGGCTGAGCGCCAATCCGCCAGCGATCGCCAGCCCCAGCGGGCTGCGCAAATCGGCATCACCGCCGCTACCCAGCGCCAGCGGCAATGCACCGAAGAAGGCGGCCAGCGTGGTCATCAGGATCGGGCGAAAACGCATCAGGCAGGCCTGCGTGATCGCCTGCTGCGGCGAAAGCCCGAGGCGGCGTTCAGCGTCAAGCGCGAAGTCGATCATCATGATCGCATTCTTCTTCACGATGCCGATCAACAGTAAGATCCCGATCAACGCGATCACCGTCAGTTGAGTGTTGGTCAGCAGCATCAGCAGCAATGCGCCCAGCCCCGCCGAAGGCAGCGTTGAGAGAATGGTCAGCGGGTGAATATAGCTTTCATATAGAACGCCGAGCACGATATAAACCGCCGCCAGCGCGGCGAGGATCAGCCACGGCATCATGCTGACCGAGGAGTCAAACGCCTGCGCAGTACCGGCAAAGCCTGCCTGAACGGTGTCCGGCAGGCCAATTCGTGCCATCGCCGTTTTAATCAGAGCCTGTGCATCGCCGAGTGCCACGCCATCGGCCAAATTAAAGGCCAGCGTCGTGGTCGCAGACTGCCCCTGATGCGCCACCGACAGCGGCGCATTGGCCCCGCTAAAGGTCGTGAAGGCCGACAACGGCACCTGATCGCCAGAATCTGTTATCACATACAAATGATTGAGCACGTCAGGATTGCTGGTGTAATCGTCCGTCAGGTTCATCACCACGTGATATTGGTTCAGCGTTTTATAGATGGTGGCTACCTGCCGCTGGCTGAAGGCGTTGTTGAGCAGCGTGTCGATCATCTGCACATTAACGCCCAGACGCGACGCTTTATCGCGATCAATGGTCAGCAACACCTCCTGACCGCCGGTTTGCGAGTCGGTATCGACGCCGGTCAGCTGTGGAATTTTTTCCAGCGCGGCTTTGACTTTTGGCCCCCATTCACGCAACAGTGACAGATCATCGGCCTGCAGGCTGTACTGATATTGCGCGTTGGCGCTGCGCGCACCGACGCGTAAATCCTGTGCGGCCATCAGGAACAGCTGCGCCCCGGCCAGCTTGCTGGTTTCCGCCATCAGGCGGTTAGCCACTTCATTGGCGTTGGCGCTGCGCTGTTTATAATCTTTCAGCCGCACAAAGAACGTGGCGGTATTGCGTGAACCAAATCCACCGCTGCCTGCCGAACTCATCACTGCCTCGACGGCGGGGTCATTTTGAATAATTTTACTGTATTCCAACACTTTAGGCTGGATAGACTGGAAGGAGGTGTTCTGGTCGGCTCGCATCATGCCCATCAACATGCCGGTGTCCTGATTGGGGAAGAACCCCTTTTCGACCACGGTATAGAGATAAAAATTGAGCATGATGGTCAGCAGCAGGCCGAACAGCGTGATTAACTGATGGCGCATCACCCAGCCCAGCGCTGACGCATAACCGGCCAGCAGGCGATTAAGTGCCCGCTCGATAATGCGGTAAATGCGCGGCTGGCGTTTTTCCACCGCTGGTTTGCGGCGCAGAAAGCGGGCACAGAGCATCGGTGTCAGGCTGAGCGACACCAGCATGGAGATGATGAGAGAAATGGTCAGCGTCACGGCAAATTCGCGGAACAGTCGCCCGAGGATCCCGCCCATCAGCAGCAGCGGAATAAACACCGCCACCAGCGAGAGAGTCATCGACAGCACGGTAAAACCGACTTCCTGCGCCCCTTTGATAGCGGCGCGCACCGGTCCCATCCCCTCTTCAATATGCCGGGTGATATTCTCCAGCACCACAATGGCGTCATCGACCACAAAACCGGTGGCAATAATCAGCGCCATCAGCGACAGGTTATCCAGGCTGTAGCCCAGCAGATACATGACCGAGCAGGTGCCGATCAGTGAAACCGGCAAGGCCAGCGCCGGAATGATCACCGCCTGCAAATTACGCAGGAAGACAAACACGACGATAATGACCAGAACCGTCGCTTCCAGCAGGGTCACTTCGGTGGCGCGCAGCGAGCCGGAAATGGTCCCTGAACGGTCCAGCGCGATATGTAATTCCACGTCCCCCGGCAGACCTTCTTCCATCTGCGGTAGTGCGCTTTTGATCGCCTGAATAGTCTCCAGTATGTTGGCCCCCGCCTGACGCGTGACCCCCAACATCACCGACGGCGTGCTGTTGTAGTAACCAATATTGTATTTGTCTTCTACCGAATCGTAGACGTTGGCGATGTCGCTCAGACGGATAGCGGAGCCATTGATATACGTCACAATCAGCGTTTTGTACTGCGCCGCCGTACTTTGCTGGCCGTTCCCCTCAATCATCCACGATTGACCAGAGCCCTGCAAAACGCCCTTCGGCAAATTCGTGGTGCTGTTGGCTACGGCGGCGCGGATGGTATCGAGTGAAATGCCGTACTGGCTGATGGCTTCAGGGCGCAGATCGATACGCACGCCGGGCAGCGCAGAGCCGACCAGCGATACCTGGCCCACGCCGTTCACCTGCGCGATTTTCTGTTGCAGCTGGCTGGACGCGATGTCGTACAGCTCACCTTTGCTGCGGGTTTTGGACGTCAGCGACAACATGATGATCGGCGAGTCGGACGGGTTCACTTTCCGGTAGGTGGGCAGTGACGGCATACTGCTGGGCAACAGAGCCCGCGAGGCGTTGATCGCTGCCTGCACGTCGCGCGCCGCGCCGTTGATCTCGCGATCAAGATCGAACTGCAACACCACGGTGCTGCTGCTCTGCGAACTGCTGGACGTCATTTCACTGACGCCCGCAATCTGCCCCAGCGCACGCTCAAGCGGCGTCGCTACGGTTGCCGCCATGGTTTCGGGGCTGGCACCGGGCAGGCTGGCGCTGACCACGATCACCGGGAAATCCAACTGTGGCAGCGGTGCCACCGGCAACAGGCGGTAACCGAGCAGCCCCAGCAGCACAATGGCGCCGGTCAGCAGCAGCGTCGCCACCGGGCGGAAGATGAAGAAGCGCGAAATGTTCATCTATTGATTACCGGCCGGATGTTGAGTGTCCCGCTGTTTTTCCTCCAGCAGCGCACGTTTTCTTCTCTGACGCGGGTTCCAGCGGGTCGCCAGACGGTCAAACATCAGGTAAATCACCGGCGTGGAGAACAGCGTCAGCAACTGGCTGAAGATAAGCCCGCCGACGATCACCAGACCCAGCGGCTGGCGCAGTTCTGCACCGGATCCGCTCGCCAGCATCAGCGGCAATGCGCCAAGCAGCGCCGCCATGGTGGTCATCAGAATCGGCCGAAAACGCAGCAGGCAAGCCTGATGGATCGCATCACGCGGCGACATGCCGTGTTTGTTTTCGGCTTCCAGCGCAAAGTCGATCATCATGATGGCGTTCTTTTTGACGATACCGATCAGCAAGATCACCCCGATCAGCGCTATCAGACTGAATTCAGTATCGGCGAACAGCAGCGACAGTAATGCGCCGACCGCCGCTGATGGCAGGGTCGAAAGAATGGTCACCGGATGAATAAAACTCTCGTACAGAATCCCGAGCACCACGTACATGGTGAGCAGCGCGGCGAGGATCAACCACAGCGTGTTGCCGGTGGCGCTTTCGAAGGAGGAAGCCGCGCCCTGATAGCGCAGCGTAATGCTGTCCGGCACGGACAAATCGGCAACGGTTTGTTTGATAGCCGCCTGTGCCTGCTCCAGCGAGTGGCCGTCTTTCAGGTTGAAGGAGACGGTGACCGCCGGGAACTGATTCAGTCGGGCCTGCAACAGTGCGCCGGTGCGCATATGGATTTTAGCAATCGATGTCAGCCTGACCATGCCTGTCGTCGAGTTGGTGGACGTCGTGGACGTGTTGCTCCCTGACGTACTGGTGGTTGAGCCGGACGCCGTGGTGGTCGAGGTGCTGTTGGCGTCTGAGCCCGAAGAGGAGTCGGTGTTGCTGGTCGCCAGATAGATGTCCTCAAACGAGGCCGGAGATTGCTGGAACTGCGGCGCAACTTCGAGCACGACGCGGTACTGGTTCGACTGGGTGAAAATGGTGGACACCAGCCGCTGCCCGAAGGCGTTATACAGCGCGGTATCCACATCAGCTGCCGTGATCCCAAAGCGCGCGGCGGCATCGCGGTCCAGCTCAACGTAAGCCACCTGCCCCTGATTTTGCAGATTGCTGACCACATCGCTGAATTCCGGCTGCTGGCTCAGTTTATCAATCAGTTTTGGCGTCCAGGTGACCAGATTTTCGCTGTCGGCATCATCGAGCGTGAACTGGTACTGACTCGGCGTAACCTGGTCATCCACCGTCAAATCCTGCGAGGCCTGCATATACAACTCAATGCCAGGCACCGACGCCGTTTCTTGTTTCAGACGGGCAATAATGGCCGGTGCACGTTCGTCACGCTGGCCAAAAGGTTTGAGGTTAATCTGCAAACGGCCACTATTCAGACTGGTGTTATTGCCATCGACACCGATGGTCGATGACACGCTGTCCACCGCCGGGTCCTGCAATATGGCGGCGGTCAGCATCTGCTGACGGCGTCCCATCTCGCCGAAAGAGACATCCTGCGATGCCTGCGTAATGCCCTGAATCATCCCGGTATCTTGCGACGGGAAGAAGCCTTTCGGCACAATCACATATAACAGCGCGGTAAACACCAGCGTAGCGGCAGCCACCAGCAGCGTCAGGCGTTGGTGGTTGAGCACCACAATCAGCATCCGGTCGTAACCGGCGATCAGCTTGTCGAAAAGCTGCCCGCCTTTTCGGTAAAAGCGGCTCTGTTTGTCTTCAGGAATATGGCGCAGCAAATAGGCGCACAACATGGGCGTCAGGGTCAGCGAGACCACCATCGACACCAGAATCGACACCGCCAGCGTGATGGCAAATTCGCGGAATAGCCGCCCGACCACGTCCCCCATAAACAGCAGTGGGATCAGAACGGCGATCAGAGAAAACGTCAGGGAGATGATGGTAAAACCGATCTGCGCTGAGCCTTTCAGCGCCGCCTGCATGGGTGTTTCCCCCTCTTCCAGCCTGCGGGTAATGTTCTCCACCACCACGATGGCATCATCAATAACAAAGCCGGTGGCGACGGTCAGCGCCATCAGCGAGAGGTTATTGAGGCTGAACCCGCACAGGTACATCACACCGAAAGTGCCGACCAGAGAGAGCGGGACCGCAACGCTTGGGATCAGGGTGGCCGCGACGTTACGCAGGAACAAGAAGGTGACCATCACCACCAGCGCAATCGATAGCATCAGCTCAAACTGTACGTCGCTGATGGAGGCACGGATAGTCTGGGTACGGTCAGATAAAATAGTGACCTTCACCGAGTCCGGCAGGGCCTCCTGTAACTTCGGCAACTGCTGCTTGATGGCATCCACCACCGAAATAACGTTGGCTCCCGGCTGGCGCTGCACGCTGATGATGATCGCCGGCTGTTTATTGGCCCAGGCCGACAGGAACTGATTTTCCGGCGCTTCGGAGAGCGTCGCGATGTCGCGCAACCGCAGCGCCGCCCCGTTCTGATAGGTGACAATCAGGTTGCCGTACTCAGCGGCGGTGCGCAGCTGATCGTTGGCGTCGATCGTTATCGAATGGTGTTTGCCGTCGAAGCCACCTTTTGAGCCGTTGACGTTACTGTTGCCAATCAGCGTGTTGATATCTTCCAGCGTGAGGCTGTGGGCCGCCAGCGCGCGCGGGTTGACCTGCACACGGATGGCCGGCTGATTGCCGCCCGCCAGCGTCACCATACCGACGCCGGAGATCTGCGACAGTTTCAGCGCCACGCGGGTATTGACCAGATCCTGCACTTTGGTCAGCGGCAGCGATTCAGAGGTTACGGCCAGCGTCAGCACCGCGCTGTCGGCCGGATTGACCTTTTTGTAGGTCGGCGGATTGGGCAGATCTTTGGGCAGCAGGCTGTCGGCGGCGTTAATGGCCGCCTGCACTTCCTGCTCGGCAACGTCGAGTGAGAGATCCAGCGAGAATTTCAGGGTAATGATCGACGAACCGCTGGCGCTGGTGGAGTACATCTGGCTCAGGCCCGCCATCTGGCCGAGCTGGCGCTCCAGCGGCGCGGTAATACCGGATGCCATGACGTCCGGGCTGGCACCCGGATAGAGCGTGGTCACCTGAATTGTCGGGTAATCCACCTGCGGCAGCGCCGACGTCGAGAGCATGTTGTAAGCAAAAATGCCCGACAACAGCACCGCGACCATCAGCAAAATGGTCGCAACCGGCCTTTGTATAAAGAGGCGTGAAGGATTCATTTCGACCCGCTGTCTTTACCGGTCGTGGCTTTATCCGCAGCACCATGTTCGGTGCGATGTTTAGTGCTGCCCGCAGCCTGACTGGCATCTTCTGCGTCAGCCGCACCGGCGGCAGTGACAATCTGCACTTTACTGCCGTTATTGAGACGGTCAATGCCGGTGGTGATCACCTGTTCGCCCGGTTCAATCCCGCTCAACACAGCGACTTTGTCATCGCCGAACGGCGGGCCGGATTTCACCTGACGGCGTTCAACGGTACTGTCTGCCTTCACCACGTAGACAAAATCGCCGGTGGCACTCAGCTGCAATGCCGCTGCCGGGATCACAGTAGCATTCTCCAGCATTCCCACCTGTAAGCGGGCATTCACAAACTGGTTCGGATAGAGCTTTTCGTCCTGATTATCAAACAGCGCTTTGAGCTTAATGCTGCCGGTGCTCGTGTCGATTTCGTTGCTGATAAATTGCAATTTACCCTGAGCGAGTACGTCACTGCCGTCTTGATCAAAAGCCGTGGTCGGCAGTTGCTGGCCGCCGCGCAGGGCTTTAAGCAGGGTTTGCACATTGCTTTGCGGCACGCTGAACGTGACGGCAATCGGCTGAGTTTGGGTGATGGTGACAATGCCGGTGGTGTCACTGCTGCTGACCATATTGCCCGGGTCGACCAGACGCAGACCGACGTGTCCGCTGACCGGCGCAGTGATTTTGGCGAATTCCAGATTAAGTTTTGCTGCGGCAATCTGCGCCTGATCGGCTTTCACGGCACCGGCGTACTGACCCGCCGTCGCCATCTGACTTTCGAGATCCTGACGCGCCAGAGAGTCCTGCGCATACAGTTTTTTGTAACGAGCCAGCGTCAGCTCAGCGCTTTTTGCCAGCGCCTGATTCTGCGCTAAATCGCCCTGATACTGCTCGAGGGTCGCCTGATAACTACGTGGGTCAATCTGCGCCAGCAACTGGCCTTCTTCCACTTTCTGCCCTTCGGTGAAATACACTTTCATCAACTGGCCGTCGACCCGGCTGGTCACCGTCACCGTCGCATTGGCGACGACCGTGCCCAGCGCACGCAGGTACACCGGTACATCGGCCTGTTCGGCTTTCCCCGCCTGCACCGGCGTCACGGCACCGGCCATGGCGGCACCGTGCATACCGCCACGCATTCCTCCGCGTCCCGGCCCAGCCTGCTTCGCGCCAGTCGCGGATGAACTGTGGTGGAAGGCAAAATACCAGACCAGAATTGCCGCGATAATCACAGCGATAACAAACCACAATCTTGTGCGGCGTTTAGAACGGGAAGAGGCGTTTGGCAGCATAAATTTATTGGTTTCGCAGTAAAAATAAGGAGAAAGCAGCTGAATTTGGTCCTTCAACCAGACAGAATCATTATCCAGAAAATAGCCGCGGGCTGTTTTTAGGACAACGTAAAGATTACGTCAGCAATTGAGTTCATATGTTTCTATTGGCTGAATGAATTCTAACAGCTAATTTGCACAGCGGGGTGATGATTGGAGAGGGGCAACCTTGTCACGTTATGCGTGAACTGCCGTAAACAAGCTATTACAGCGGTAAATTCCGAATACTTCTTACATTGATAATTTGTATTGTTCCGTCCCCGACCTGTTGATATGTTGAGATAAAGTGTTTTCCTTATCGTTTCTCATTGAGTTCACTTCGGAGTGCGACAGATCACTATGAGCGCAAATTTTCAGTCTAAGCCGGTTATAGGCGTCACGCTGGATAGCGAAGAAGCAGGCGGCTACGCCGATTTCCCATGGTACGCATTACGCCAGAATTATATGACCAGCCTGGCGCAACTCGGGGCGATCCCGCTGGCGTTGCCGCATCACGGCGAACTGGCCGATGACTATCTCTCTTTGTGTGACGCCATTGTCGTTACCGGCGGAGCCTTTGACGTACCCCCGGCCCTGTTCAATGAGCCACAGTCCAGCGAACAGGTCAGGTTAAAGCCCTCACGCACCGAATTTGAAACCGCCATTGTTCGGGGGGCTTTGCGCCGCAATATGCCACTGCTCGGTATCTGCGGCGGCCAGCAACTGCTGGCCGTGCTGACTGGCGGCACGCTGCATCAGCATATTCCCGACGCACTTCCTGATGCACTTGAACACAGCACTACTGTCGATACGGAAAATGCCGGAGGCAAAAAGCGCGCGCGCCATGACGTGGAAATCGTTGCAGGCACCCTGCTGAGCCGCTGCGTAGATGCTGCTCGCTATGAGGTTAACAGCTCCCACCATCAAGCGGTCAAAACAGTGGGCGCAGGCTGTCGCATCAATGCCGTCGCACCGGATGGCGTGATTGAAGGGATCGAATGTGAAGGATATGATTTTTGCCTTGGCGTGCAATGGCATCCGGAATATTTGCAACATCAGCAGGATAAGCAACTGCTCACGGCGTTCGTGAGCGCAGCGGCGCGTTATCAGCAAACCATGCGCAGCAGCGGCCAGGCCATGGCACAGGCGATGAATCGTTTAGGTAATAGTGACGAATGAACCCAGTGAACCATCAGACAGCCTTACGCCATAAGACAGAACAGGTTTTGCGTGAACTGGGCATTGATCCACAGGTGATTGCCACCCGCACGCTGCCCTTTTTCGATGATGCGGATGAGGCGCTGTTGGTCGTGGCTGAAACCGATGAAACCGGCAAAGATCACCGTCTGACTGCGCCCGCCGCTGCCGCATGGCAGGAGATGAAACAGGCCGCGCGACGAGACGATGTGACGCTGCTGCTGGTGTCTGCCTGGCGCAGCCTCGATTATCAGAGCGGGCTTGTCCGCTTAAAACAACAGGCGGGGATCGCCCCAGAAACCTTTTTCACCTCGCTGGCTCCACCGGGTTGCAGCGAGCATCACTCCGGCCGCGCGGTCGATATCAATACGCCTGGCTGCGACGAAGTCACCGGAATTTTCGGTGAAACTGAAGCGTTTCGCTGGCTGAGCCTCAACGCAACACGTTTCGGTTTTACCCTCTCCTTCCCACCCGGCAACCCCTGGGGCTTTATTTATGAGCCGTGGCCTGTAGCTCGACCGCCGTAGCCGATACGCCTGATAAGCACATTCATGGTCATTTCGCTGATTGGCTTGGTGTGCTGAATTCGCCCGGGGAATACAAATTGATAGCGACCGGTGATCGGCTGTATCTGCCTAAGTATCTCAACAGCCTGAATCGACAGAGGCACCATATGCGGTCGGCGCATCTTCATGCGTTCTGCCGGGATTTCCCACTTGGCATTGTCTAAATCAAACTCTGACCATACAGCCTGGCGCAGTTCACCCGGTCGTGTGCCGGTCAGGATTAGCAATCGCATTGCCAGCTTAACCAACATGCTGCCGCTGTAGCTGGTCAGCATTGCCAGGAACTCCGGTATCTCGCTAACGGTCAGGTGTGGATAGTGCTCTCGTTTATGGGGCTTCATTGCGCTGGCG
>BHES01000110.1 GCA_003864575.1 Enterobacterales bacterium | reverse complement strand
CACGACTTTGACGCTGTAGCTCTTCAAGGGCAATCTTCTGTTTTGCAGTCAGCTCTATTTTCATCGCGCTGAGCATGATATTTATCAGCTGGATAATCAAGCACTTTCAATGACCACGGGTATAAATGGATATGATTAACGTGAAGGATAAGTATGTATTATATTTATATATAAAACAAAATCATTTATATTAATGATAAGGGAATACGAGAATGAAAATAAAAGCATTGGCGTTAATCATCCCAGCTTTGCTGGTCGCAGGCGCAGCGCAGTCAGCGGAAGTTTATAATAAAGAAGGTAATAAACTGGACCTTTATGGCAAAGTCGATGGGCTGCATATTTTTCTGACGATGCATCAAAAGACGGTGACCAGACGTATGCCCGTGTTGGCTTTAAGGGCGAAACTCAAATTAATTCCGGACTGACTGGCTACGGCCAGTGGGAATACAACGTTCAGGCGAACAATGCAGAAAGTGCCGGCTCGTCTGGCAACGCAACCCGTCTGGGCTTCGCGGGTCTGAAATTTGGTGACTACGGTTCATTCGATTACGGCCGTAACTACGGCGTCGTCTATGACGTTGAATCCTGGACCGATATGCTGCCAGAGTTCGGTGGCGATACGTACACCACTGCTGACAATTTCATGGTTGGCCGTACCAACGGCGTTGCCACTTACCGTAATACCGGTTTCTTCGGTCAGGTGGAAGGTCTGAACTTTGCCCTGCAATACCAGGGTGCAAATGACGGCACGAACAATGGTGAAGGAACAAACAACCGCGGTACGGATTCCGTTCGCAGCCAAAATGGTGACGGTTTTGGCATGTCCACCAGCTATGATTTCGGTATGGGTATCAGCGCTTCTGCGGCTTCTGACCGTACCAACGATCAGCGTGCCATAACCAATGCGAAAGGCGATAAAGCTGACGTTTGGACCACTGGCCTGAAATATGATGCAAACAATCTTTATTTAGCCGCTATGTATGCACAAACCAGCAATATGACCGGCTACGGCAACGGCGATAACGTGGCGAATAAAACTCAGAACTTTGAAGTGACGGCGCAATATCAGTTCGACTTCGGTCTGCGTCCGGAAGTTTCTTATCTGCAATCCAAAGGTAAGGATCTGAATACCAATACTACCGATATTAATAACGACAAAGATCTGGTTAAGTATGTTTCTGTAGGCACGAGTTATTACTTCAACAAAAATATGTCGACCTATGTGGATTACAAGATCAACTTACTGGATAACGATGACAGCTTCTACAAAAATAACGGTATATCGACCGATGATATTGTAGCTACCGGTCTGGTTTACCAGTTCTAATTACGCTTATCTTTATCCGGCCCACCTATTTGGTGGGCTTTTTGGTTTTTATTTTCGGTCTTTTCCATTGCATGACCACCGGTTAATTTTGTTCAGAAACCAATACGGCCTGTGTATCGGCCTCCAGGGCGCGGAAAATATGTTCCTGATCGGCGGGATAGCAGATGTAATCTCCGGCGCTCAGCGTGAAGGGTTCCTCAGTCAGCCCGACCAGTGCTTGCCCTTGCGTGATGATGATATGTTCTACCGAACCCGGTGAATGCGGCTGGGAAACCCGGTCAGCCCCCGGTTGGGTCATCAACAGGTAAATATCACGTCGTGCGCCTGGCGGACAGGTCGCCAGCAATACCGCTTTGTAATTCGCCAATTCTGCCACCACTGACGGACCTTCACCGCGCCGGATCACCTGCGACTGATTGACCTGTTGTTCCATGAGCCGGGCAAAAGGGATATCCAGCGCCACGCACAGAGCCCATAGCGTTTCCAGACTCGGATTGCCGTTACCGGCTTCGAGCTGCGACAGCGTTGATTTAGCAATTCCCGCACGGCGGGCCACTTCGGCCAGAGATAATCCGGTTCGCTGACGTTCGCGCACCAGGGCTTTGGCAATAATGCTGATCGGCTGAGTCATAAATTATCCTGGCTTAATTGTTATAACGAACGATCGTTCGACTTGTAAATCGTCCTTTCATTGTTCATTATAACAGCCTGTTCGTTCGTTATGAGATTGGTTTTATGAAATTCAGCCGTTTTTCTTCGCTTAATGCGGATACGGTGAAAGCCATTATGCTGGTGTGTCTGGCTGACGGTATTGTCGGTATTTCCTACGGTTCGCTGGCGACGGGCAGCGGATTTCCGCTGTGGGTGCCACTGTCACTCTCTTTGCTGGTTTTGGCAGGGGCATCCGAGTTTTTATTTATTGGTATTGTCGCCGGTGGAGGCAGCCCGTTTGCAGCGGCGGCGGCGGGACTGCTGGTCAACGCGCGTCACCTTCCGTTTGGCATTGCGGTGAAGGATTTGGTCGGCCGCAATCCGCTCAGTTTTCTGGGCTGTCACCTCATGAATGATGAAAGCGTGGTGTTTGGCGTCTCGCAAAAATCACACCATCAGCGCAAGGCCGCCTTCTGGCTTTGTGGTCTGGGCATCGCCCTTTGCTGGCCGCTGGGCGTGGTTATTGGCGGTTCTGTGGGCAAATTTATTCCAGACACTCAGGCCATTGGCCTGGACGCCGTATTCCCTGCGATTCTGGTCGCGTTGATCCTGCCTGCGCTGAATAACGCCAAAACCATTATCTCGGCTTTTTCCGGAGCACTGATTGCTCTCGTGGCGGTCCCTTTTGTTCCGGTCGGAATGCCGGTCATGTTTTCGCTGCTGGGATTAGCCGTGCGGAGGAATAAAGCATGAACGATCACACTCTGATCATTGGCGGTATTGCGCTGCTGGCCACAGGAACTTATCTGCTGCGCGTGGCCGGTTTTAAACTCGGTTCGCGTATGACATTCACCGATAAAAGCCGCGCGCTTATCGCCGACGCTGCCACCAGTTTATTGCTGGCCGTCGCGGTGATCGCCACCTTGCTGGAAGGGGAGCGCTTCGCCGGTGTGGCCCGCCTGGCGGGTGTCAGTGTGGCGGCGATTCTGGCGTGGCGTAAAGTGCCGCTGATTGTCGTTATTCTGGCCGCCGCCGCCGTTACGGCGGGCCTGCGTTGGTTGGGAATACACTAAGTTCGGTCTGAAATGAAGTGATGGCGTGAGGCAGCGAGATGCGGCGGAATTTTCTCCTTTACCGGATATAACGGTTTCTATTCAGGTAGAAATAAAACACAATACGGCTCACAAAAATGACATTTTTTCTGTCATGTACCCCGTTTTCACTTCACCAAAAAGTGTCCTATTTTCATGCAAACACAACCTGTCTCACGCAAGACCGAATGGCTCCGCGTCATTATGCTTGCCATCGCCGCCTTCATTTTTAACACCACGGAGTTCGTTCCGGTCGGTTTACTGTCGGACATCGCCAATAGCTTTTCGATGGAAACCGCGCAGGTCGGGTTGATGCTGACCATCTACGCCTGGGTCGTGGCGCTGATGTCGCTGCCGCTGATGTTGCTGACGCGCAATATTGAACGGCGCCGTTTACTGGGGGTATTGTTTGTGCTGTTTATTGGCAGCCATATTTTGTCTGTCATGGCGTGGGATTTTCAGTCGCTGGTAGTGTCGCGCATTGGTATCGCCCTGGCGCACGCTATCTTCTGGTCGATCACTGCATCGCTTGCCATCCGCGTCGTGCCAGCAGGCAAGAAAACACAGGCGCTCAGTATGCTGGCGACGGGTACGGCGCTGGCGATGGTGCTTGGCCTGCCGCTCGGCCGGGTGATCGGACAATATCTCGGCTGGCGCATTACGTTTGCGATCATCGCGGTTGTCGCGCTGATCACCTTAGTGTGCCTGATGAAACTGCTGCCTAAATTGCCGAGTGAACATAGCGGCTCATTGAGCAGTGTCCCCATGCTGTTTAAACGTCCTGCGCTGGTTTGCATGTATGTGCTGACCACGCTTATCGTCTCCGCGCATTACACCGCCTACAGCTATATCGAACCCTTTATGCAGAACGTGGCGGATATGGGGGAGAACTTTACCACTTTCCTGCTGCTGGTCTTCGGCGGGGCCGGTATTCTAGGCAGCGTGTTATTCAGCGTGCTGGGGAACCGTTTCCCGTCAGGCTTTTTGGTGGGAGCAATCTCCATTGTGGCGCTGAGCATGTTGCTGTTGTTGGTCGCCGCAACCCATTCTGTCAGCATTTCCTTACTGGCCGTTCTGTGGGGGATGGGCATGATGGCAATTGGCTTGGCGATGCAAATTCGCGTACTGGCGCTGGCATCCGACGCCACCGATGTCGCGATGGCGTTGTTCTCAGGCATCTTTAATCTGGGGATTGGCGCGGGCGCATTGTTTGGCAACCAGGTGAGTTTACATCTTGGCATGGCAAATGTGGGTTACGTCGGGGGAGTGATGGGATGCGTGGCGCTGGCCTGGTGCATCTTTATTTTCCGTCGCTATCCGCAGTTGCGGGCTGCGCACTAAGTACAGAAAAACGCGACAGAAAGTCAATCTTAACAAAATTTTCACATCAACGTACGTACCGGCGCTGGCCGGTACTATACTGCCAAGATGCACCGGTTTTGTCCGGCCCACTGACTTTGCGAATCCTCCCCTATGTATATGAAGAATAAGCAGCCTTTGCCCGCCGTCACGCTGGCGGCAATTGGCGTGGTGTACGGTGATATCGGGACCAGCCCGCTCTATACCCTGCGCGAATGTTTGACCGGGCAGGCGGGTATCATTCCGACCCAAAGTTCGATTTTCGGCTTTTTATCGCTCATTTTCTGGCTGTTGATGCTGGTAGTTTCCATCAAATATATTGGTTTTGTGATGCGGGCAGACAATGACGGTGAGGGCGGTATTCTCACCCTGATGTCACTGGCCGTGCGCCACGTCAACCCGCGCTGGTTTACAGCGACGATATTTATCGGGCTGGTGGGGGGCAGTTTCTTCTACGGTGACGGCGTGATCACCCCGGCAATTTCAGTGCTGTCGGCGATTGAAGGGCTTGAGATCATTGAACCCTCTCTGGATCCTTTCATTATTCCCATGTCGATTGCGGTCCTGACTTTGCTGTTTGTTATCCAGAAGAAGGGCACCGGCAGCGTTGGTAAGTTGTTCGCACCCGTGATGGTGCTGTGGTTTATATCCCTCGCGGTGCTGGGCGTTAGCGGTATTCTGAAAAATCCTGCCGTATTACAGGCGCTTAATCCTTACTGGGCCGTGAATTTTTTCATCGAATATAAAGGCATCTCTTTCTTTGCGCTTGGCATGGTGGTGCTGGCAGTCACCGGTGCTGAGGCACTGTATGCCGATATGGGACACTTTGGTAAGAAGCCAATCCGTATCGCCTGGTTTTTACTGGTTGCGCCTTCGCTGGTGCTGAACTATTTCGGCCAGGGCGCGCTGTTGATGACTAACCCTGAAGCGATTAAAAATCCGTTCTTCCTGCTGGCTCCTGACTGGGCGCTGGTGCCATTGCTGCTGCTTGCCACCCTGGCGACGGTGATTGCCTCGCAGGCTGTCATTTCTGGCGTATTTTCCCTGACCCGCCAGGCGATGAGACTGGGCTATCTGCCGCCAATGCGCATCGTGTATACCTCGGATGTGGAGTCCGGGCAGATTTATATTCCGGTAGTTAATTGGCTGTTGTACGTGGCTGTGGTTATTGTGATTATCAGTTTCAAACACTCGAGCGATCTGGCATCGGCTTACGGCATTGTCGTCACCGGTACTATGGCACTGACCTCGGTGTTGCTGAGTATTGTGGCGATAAAAAACTGGGGATGGAAACCGCGCTGGGGCCTGCTGCTGTTGGCGCTGATGCTGGCAGTGGATATCCCGCTGTTTGCCGCGAACCTGACAAAACTGTTCTCTGGCGGCTGGCTGCCGGTGGTGCTGGGTCTGAGCATTTTGCTGATTATGATGACCTGGCACACCGAGCGCACGCGCCTGCTGCGTCGTCTGCGGGAAGACCCGGATGCGCTGAATTCGCTGATCACCTCGCTGGAGAAATCTCCACCGTTGCGGGTGCCGGGTACGGCGGTGTTTATGTCACGCGCACCGGATGCCGTACCGCTGGTGCTTTTGCACAATCTTAAACATAACAAGGTGCTGCATGACCGGGTGATCCTGCTGACTATCGCCAGCGCCGATGCCCCTTATGTCCACAAACTCAAACGCGTCACCATTGAACATCTTTCTCCGTCATTTTGGCGCGTGGTGGCGAGTTATGGCTGGCGTGAGACGCCTAATCTTGAAGAGGTATTTTACCGCTGCGGACAAGATGGGCTGCGCTGCACCATGAGCGACACCTCGTTCTTCCTCTCCCGCGACACGCTGGCGTTGGATAAACGGCCGTGGTATTTGCGTATCCGGGGCAAGTTATTCCAGGTATTACAGCGTAATGCGTTACGGGCACCCGACCTGTATCAGATCCCACCTAACCGGGTGATTGAGCTGGGTGCCGTTGTTAAGTTTTAACCCGCAGAAGGGCTAGTGATAATCCGGTGGTGCATTGCTGTCAGGCGCGCCACCGTTATAATCCGGCGGAACATCGCCTTGTGAACCGGCAGGTTGATAGTCAGGCGGTACGTCAGACTGACGAGAATCTGACTGCTGGTCATAGTTGTAGGCGACTGGTACTTTGTTGCCCCTGGCGTACATGCACTGGGTATAAACTACGTCATATTGATCCTGCAAATCTCCGCTGCTCATACCCGCCGTATTACTGCCCATCGCACTGCCGACCAATAAACCGCTGCCCGCGCCAATCAGCGCGCCCGGACCAGCCTGTCCTGATGCCGCACCGATCAACGCGCCCGCCGCCGCCCCCACGAGAGTGCCCGCCGTCGCCGTGCCTGCGGCACTGTTTGACGCCGCCTGCGCGCCACCGCTGGTGCTGTTTTGCGCCGTATTGCGGCACAGAACGTCGTCCTGCCTGAACTGTCCGTAACTTTTATTGCTGCCCGGTAACACGGTGACATCGGGACTGGATGGCGGCGAGACGCAGCCGGAAAGGGCCGCCAGCAGAGCCAGCGGCGCTAACTTATAGAGACGTTTCATGGATAACTCACTCAGGCTTAACGGGCAGCAGGATCGCCGACCACCACTCTCATCCAGCCACGCGAACAACGTGGCACACGCGGGTAATAGCCCGCCGGATTCTGGCAGTAATAGGCATAGGTCGGGGTTTTCTCAACATAGGTTTGCGGCGGCGGTGGCGTCACATAGACCACCGGCGGCGGGCCATAATAGACCGGTGGAGGAGCCCACGGCGACACGCCGATCACCACATTGGGGCCGCCGTACCAGCCATGGTTATAGCCGTGATAATAACCATGTCCATAATAGCCATGTCCGTAATAACCATGCCCGTAATAGCCATAAGCTTGCGAAGCCTGCGTGACAGACATCAGCGCCCCTGCAGCCAGCATTAATATCAATAGCCTTTTCATAACCCACCTCGACAACCTGCTTATAACAACGTCTTTGACTTTGGGCGCAGCGCCCATCGATAGAGGTGAATATACGCCGGTACAAGCGTTTTTTTACGCGGGAGATCAGGGGGAATACGCTAAGTTATTGACAGTAATTGTGTAGAAATATTCAGAAGATAGCGGGGAAGGAGTCACCTTCCCCGTGCCGGTGACAACGTCACCAGAAAGGCATTAACGGAACGGCGGTTCGTTAAACGTCCGCAATTTACGGGAGTGTAGTTTGTCACCTTCCTGACGAAGCAAACCGATGGCATGAATGCCGATTTGCAGGTGCTCGGAAATCGCCCCTTCATAGAAGTGGTTGGCCTGACCCGGCAGCTTAATTTCACCGTGCAGCGGCTTATCGGACACGCACAGTAAGGTACCGTAAGGCACGCGAAAGCGGTAACCCTGCGCCGCAATGGTGGCACTTTCCATATCCACGGCGACGGCGCGGCTCAGGTTAAAACGCATAGCTGACGCAGAATAACGTAGCTCCCAATTGCGGTCATCGGTCGTGACCACGGTGCCGGTACGCAGACGTTGTTTGACTTCTTCGCCTGGCATCCCGCTGATCACTTTGGTGGCGTCATACAACGCGCGCTGTACTTCGGCGATGCTTGGGATAGGGATATCTGGTGGCAACACCGCATCCAGCACGTGGTCATCGCGCAGATAAGCATGTGCCAGGACGTAATCCCCAATTTGCTGACTTTCGCGCAGGCCGCCACAGTGGCCAATCATCAGCCAGGCGTGAGGGCGCAGCACTGCCAGATGGTCACAAATGGTTTTAGCATTCGACGGGCCGACACCAATATTGACCAACGTAATGCCTTTGCCGTCACGCGCGATCAGGTGATAGGCCGGCATTTGGTGCTTTTTCCATGCCAGATCTGACACCGTCTCTTCCAGATTAATGGTTTCCGGCGTGACGTAAGCGCCACCGGCACAGGAGAGCGCCACATAAGGGCTGGCAGGATCGACAATCTGCGCGCAGGCCCAACTGACAAACTCGTCCACGTAGCGGGTGTAGTTAGTGAATAACACATAAGGCTGGACGTGTTCCGCCGGCGTAATGTTTGAGGCGGGCCAGCGAGAAGTCTGTACGCAGGGCATCGAAATGCGACAGCGGAAAGACGGAAGACGAAGAGGAAAGGCCGTCGGTGATCTGATCACCAATTTGCGACAGCTCAGTAGTTGGGAAATGGTGTGCCAGCGCCGCGCTCATCGTGCGGTTGAGGTTCAGGTCAGAACCGTCAATCACGAACGGGAACGGGATCTCAAGTTCGGAAGGCGTCACGGCGAAAGTGGCGTTGTACTCGCTTTCCAGCAGGGCCAGCTGATCGGCCAGATACTCATGAAACAGCTCCGGACGCGTAATGGTCGTCGTGTATTTACCCGCACGGGTAAAACGCCCATAGGCGCGTGACTTGAACTGATTCTGCGCGGTGCCGCCCCAGCTGACGCTCAGCTCCGGATAGGTAAATAGCCCGGCGGCTCTCACGTCTGCGTCCGGCAGAGAGCCGTCGATAATAAACTCGCCAATGGCTTTACGCAGCGCCACAACGGCGCCGCTATAGAGGACTTCAAGCCGGTCAACGGCCTGGGCTGCGGTCAGTTGAGTACCAGGGGTGTTTGTGTTCACAGGGATTCCTTCTTGATTTTATACGTACATAACACAAAGTATGACATTGCTTAACACAGGATCCTAACTGGAACCCTCGTTGCGAAAAAATCGACCTAACCCTTTTAGTCATCCTGCTCCATACTTCATTTCCCTGTCATGAGAGATGGAGTACGGGCATGCAAAATCCCACACTGTTGCAGTTCTTTCACTGGTACTACCCGGAGGGTGGAAAACTGTGGCCTGAAGTCGCCGATCGCGCTGACTATCTGGCAGAGATTGGCATCACCTCGGTCTGGCTTCCTCCCGCTTATAAAGGGGCGTCCGGTGGTTTTTCCGTTGGTTATGACACCTATGATTTATTCGATCTGGGTGAATTTGATCAGAAAGGATCCCGCGCCACCAAGTACGGTGACAAAGAGCAGCTTCTGGCGGCGATCCGCGCGCTGAAAGAGCGACAAATCGGCGTGCTCATGGACGTGGTTCTTAACCATAAAATGGGGGCCGACGAGAAAGAGCGCATTCAGGTCAATCGTGTTTCTCAGGGTAACCGGGATGACATTGAGGAAGAGGTGATCGAGGCTGACGCCTGGACGCGTTTCACTTTTCCGGTTCGGCAGGGTAAATATTCAGAATTTATCTGGGATCACCACTGTTTCAGCGGCGTGGACCACATCGAAAACCCGGATGAAAACGGCGTATTTAAAATCGTCAACGACTACACCGCTGACGGCTGGAATATCGAAGTCGGTTCTGAATTTGGCAACTATGACTATCTGATGGGCGCCAACGTCGATTTCAGAAATAAAGCCGTGGACGAAGAGCTCAAATACTGGGCTCGCTGGATGATGACCGAAACAGGTTGTACCGGCTTTCGCCTGGACGCAGTGAAACATATTCCTGCGTGGTTTTATAAAGATTGGATCGACCACATTCAGGCCGAAGCTGAACAGCCAATGTTTATCGTGGCAGAATACTGGTCCCATGAAGTAGAAACCTTACAGCAGTACATTCAACAGGTTGACGGAAAAACCATGTTGTTTGACGCACCGCTACAACTCAATTTCCACCATGCCTCACGCGGTGGGGCAGATTATGACCTGAGCACAATCTTCGACAATACGCTGGTGGCCGCCGATCCGGCGCACGCCGTCACGCTGGTGGCCAACCATGACACCCAACCGTTACAGTCGCTCGAAGCGCCTATCGAGCCTTGGTTCAAACCGCTGGCTTACGCGCTGATTTTGCTGCGTGAACAGGGCGTACCTATCGTGTTTTATCCCGGCCTGTTTGGTGCCACCTATGAAGACACCGGCAGCGACGGTAACGAGCACACGGTGGAATTGCAGGTCGTTCCACATCTGGAAACCCTCATCCGGGCCCGCCAGTCTCACGCCTGGGGCGCGCAGACCGACTATTTTGATCACCCCAACTGTCTGGCTTTCAGCCGTAGCGGGACCGATGAACATCCGGGCTGCGTGGTGGTGATGTCCAATGGTGAAGAGGGCGAGAAGTCAGTCGCGCTGGGCGAAGGTTATGCGGGTAAAAAATGGCAGGATCTGCTCGATAACCGGCAGGAGCAAGTGGAGTCCGACGATCAGGGCACGGCGGTATTTCGTTGCAATGCGGGCAGCCTCAGCGTTTGGGTAGTGACCGAGTGAGCATGAAATAACCTAAAGCGCGGGTCCTCTGGTACACGCCAGCCCCGCGCTTTGCCAGAGCCGTCAGGATTGCTACTATTGGGATTCGAAATAGCCGACCCATAGGTCGTTGCGGGCTATAAAATCAGCAGCGGTTACTCTATTATCCTCACCGTACATACTTATGCTGACTGGACGACCAGAGACTCAGCCACTTCATTTAGGGACGGCCCTGAGTTTTATTAAGGTAAATACGATGGCCTGGATCTATTTATTGTTGGCAGGTGTTTTTGAAGTGGTCTGGTCTACTGCGATGAAAGAGTCGCACGGTTTTACACGTCTCATCCCCAGCCTCATCACCGTTTTCTTTATGCTACTGAGTTTTGCGCTACTGGCAGTGGCAATGAAAACCTTGCCACTTGGTACCTCGTATACCGTTTGGGTTGGCATTGGTGCTATCGGCGCCTTTATTCTTGGCGTCACGATGTTCGGTGAAAGCCTGAACCCGCTGCGTGTTATTGCCGTTTTGCTTATTTTCTCCGGCGTGGTGTTGCTGAAACTGGCAACCAGGGAGTAATTTTGAACACCGGTTTTTGGAGCAGACCTTGCTGCTCCATCCCCTTATATCAACCTTAGCTATCACCATTCTTTCGATAAGAACAACTCGTTTATCTGATGATGACCGGATTAAATACACAAAGAAGGGTCACGTATTCAATACGTTGATAGTCATGTATAATACTTACTTTTATGCGGGATCTTCAATAATGGCGATTGTGGAAGTAAAATGTCGATTTTGTAGCAAGATCGAGGATGTCAAAAAACATGGCATAGGGAACGGCGGGCATCAGCGCTACCGCTGTCAGGCATGCTCTCGGAGCTTTCAACTTGACTACGAATACCGCGCCTGCCATCACGGAATGAAAGAGCAAATTATCGACCTTGCGATGAACAATGCCG
>BHES01000109.1 GCA_003864575.1 Enterobacterales bacterium | reverse complement strand
AGTTCCGAGAAGAAATACGACGATTCTTTAGTGAAATATTACCGGGTCTTGCTGGGGTATTATCATGTCGAATTAATGACAACTTTCAGATGCTGGAAAATGCATCTTCAAGTTAACTGTGTATAGAAGGGATTTTGGGTGAAGCAGGTCCAGCCTAGTCCAGCTCTAACCCGAACTGAATCGATTCGAGTTGTGTAGTAAAAATAATCCTAACGAAATTAAATAATGCATTTATATAAAAATGACCAACAAAATAAATAACCTGCCAGTAAACGAAATTTTATTCCGCAGGGAAATTATTCGCTGCAACGTATTTTCTCAATAAAGGGAAGCGCGCTAATAATTAACTTTTACTGTCGAATGCTTTCTTCCTCGTTTTTAAATTTTTATGAGCACTATCACATTCACCGTCGCTGCCCTTTTCATTCTCTTGCCTGACAGCTAAATTGATCCTTATCTCATCCGACCACTTAAGAGTCTTTCCTATGACCGAACGCGACATGCCGTTTTACCCGCACCTGCTGGCACCGCTGGATTTGGGATTCACCCAGCTTAAAAATCGTGTCCTGATGGGGTCAATGCATACCGGGCTGGAGGAGCTGGAGAATGGCGCTGAGCGCATGGCGGCGTTTTATGCGGAACGCGCCGCCGCGGGTGTCGGGCTTATCGTGACTGGCGGCATCGCACCTAACCCGCAGGGCGTGGTGTATCACGGGGGCTCGGTACTCAATCAGCCGCACCAGGCCGCGCATCACAAGATAGTGACCGACGCCGTGCATCTGGCCGGAGGGAAAATCGCCCTGCAAATTCTGCACGCCGGGCGCTACAGCTATCAGCCCAACCCGGTCGCACCCTCAGCTCTTCAGGCTCCGATTAACCGATTTCCCCCGCTGGCGCTGACGGGTGAACAGGTTGAAGCGACCATTGCTGATTTCGCCCGCTGCGCCGAATTAGCCCAACAGTCCGGTTATGACGGCGTGGAGATCATGGGTTCCGAAGGCTACCTGATAAACCAGTTCCTGGCCGCCCGCACCAACCAACGTACCGACCAATGGGGCGGAAACGCCGATAACCGTATGCGCTTTGCGCTCGACGTAGTGCGCGCCGTGCGTGTCGCCTGCGGTCCGAACTTTATTATTATCTATCGCTTATCGATGCTGGACCTGGTGGAAGAAGGTTCAAGCTGGAGTGAAATCGAAACGCTGGCGCAACGTATTGAACAGGCCGGTGCCAGCATCATCAATACCGGGATCGGCTGGCATGAAGCCCGCGTGCCGACCATCGCGACGATGGTGCCGCGTGCCGGATTCAGCTGGGTGACGCGTAAATTGATGGGCAAAGTTAACATTCCGCTGATCACCACCAACCGGATCAATGACCCGCAGGTGGCCGAAGATCTGCTGGCCAGTGGCTGCGCCGATATGGTGTCGATGGCGCGTCCGTTCCTCGCCGATCCGGCTTTTGTCCAGAAAGCCGCCCAGGGCCGCGCTGATGAAATCAACACCTGCATCGGCTGCAATCAGGCTTGTCTGGATCAGATCTTCGCCGGAGAACTCACCTCCTGTCTGGTTAACCCGCGCGCCTGTCGCGAAACCGAAATGCCGCTGATCCCGGCGCAGTACGCGAAACGGCTGGCCGTAGTGGGTGCAGGGCCGGCCGGTCTGGCCTTCGCCACCACCGCCGCCAGCCGCGGTCATCATGTCACGTTGTTTGATGCCCACCCTGAAATTGGCGGACAGTTTAATATCGCCAGGCAAATTCCGGGCAAAGAAGAGTTCACCCAGACGCTGCGCTACTACTCACGCCAGTTGGCGATTTTGCAGGTCACCCTACGTCTGGGTGAGAAAGTCAGCGCCAGTCAGCTAGACGGCTATGACGAAGTGATCCTCGCCTGCGGTATTTCCCCACGTCTGCCGGAGATCGCCGGAATTGATCACCCAAGCGTACTGACCTATCTCGATGTCCTGCGGGATAAAAAGCCGGTCGGCCCGCGCGTGGCGATCATCGGTGCAGGTGGCATTGGTTTTGATACGGCGGAGTATCTGGTGCAGAACGGCCCATCGACCAGCCTCGACAGCGCGGCGTTTAGCCACGAATGGGGTATCGATCAGACCCTGACTCAGCGCGGCGGCCTGAGCCCTGACGGCCCACAGGCCGAACCTGCCGCGCGCCAGATAGTCTTATTACAGCGTAAAACCACCAAAGTTGGCGCAGGTCTGGGCAAAACGACGGGCTGGATCCACCGCGCCAGCCTGTTACAGCGCGGCGTCAACATGTGGAGCGGCGTGGCCTATGAACGTATTGATGACGAGGGTCTGCATATCACGCGCGACGGCGTGAGCGAATGTCTGGCAGTGGATAACGTGATTATTTGCGCCGGGCAAGAACCGCAGCGGGCGCTGCATGACCCACTGCTGGCAGCAGGGAAAACGGTGCATCTGATTGGCGGCGCGGATGTCGCACTCGAGCTGGATGCACGGCGCGCAATCGATCAGGGAACCCGACTGGCGATGGTCATCTGAATCAAGCGCGACGCAATGAGATAACCCTAAATCATTCGAGCGGCATCAAGGCGGCAACTGAATTTACTCTGGGAGCTTACTCAGGTAAGTGACCGGGGTAAATTCAGGCAGCCAACGCAGAGGCCGCCCGAAGGATGACGAGTTTAATGGTGTGATGCGGTTTTCACTGATCGCAACACCACAAACTTCTGGTTAGTGGCGATGGTAGTACAGTTACCGAACAAACGACGCAGTTTCTGGTAGTAATCCAGATGACGGTTACCGACGATGCGCAGTTCGCCACCCGTTTGCAGGCAGCGCTTGGCATCGCAGAACATACGCCAGGCAGTATCATCACTGATCACCGTGCCCTGGTGGAACGGCGGGTTACACAGCACCGCATGCAGGGTTTCGCGCTCAACGCCGGCCAGCATGTTGTTCACTTCAAAATGAGAGCGGCTGAGGTCTTGCGGCAAGTTGTTCTCGACGTTCACCTTGCTCGATTCCACCGCCATGTACGACTCATCCACAAACAACATTTCTGCATCCGGATTCAGCGCCAGCGCGGTCATGCCGATCACGCCGTTACCGCAGCCCAAATCGACCATGCGCCCTTCAATGCCTTCCGGCAGATGTTGCATAAAGAAGCGTGCGCCGATATCCAAGCCAGTACGTGAGAAGACGTTGGCATGGTTGGTAATGCGGAATTCGCTGTCATCCAGCGCCCACTCGGTAGTAACCGGGCCAACTTTCTGCTCAGGCAACGTGACTTCACAGTGGATCAGACGGGCTTTTTTCCACGCCAGCGTAGTTTTGGTAGGGCCAAGGATCTTTTCGAACAGTTGCAGGGTGGACGTATGTACATCACGGGCTTTGGCACCGGCGATGATCTGCGTGTCTGGCGTCACTACGTCGCGCAGGGCAATCAGCTGTTGTTCCAGCAGGGCCAGCGTTTTAGGGATCTTAATTACCACCAGACCCGGGTTTATCGGCAACGGCACCAGACTGCTTTGCTGCGACAGGCTCTCTTCATCAAAACCGTTCAGGCGCAGGTTATGACGCGTCGCCAGCTGACTCATGAAAGAGTCGCTGATGCTGGTCGGTTCGAACTGCTGCAAGGCGCAGGCCAGCGTGCCGAAGGTATCGTTAAAAATCAGGACAGGACGGCCATCGAGCGCGTCGGTCGTGAGGGTATGCAGCAGATATTCATCCGCAGCTTCCCATGCCTGTAGCTGTGTTGACGTCTCTTCTTGCGGATAACGTTCCAGCTCCAGTTGCAGTCGCTGCTCACCCAGTTCGAGTTCGAATTGGCTCATTGGCCCTCCTCTTTATTCAATTTGCGCTGTTTATCCCTTAAATTGGGCTATCAGTAAAATGTTTTTTCAGTTAAAAAGGGCTTTATCTGCCGTCATTAGGTGTTAGTGCCTGGTTTTCGAAGAAAACCCTCTGCCACCCTGCGGCCCTCCTTTTTGGATCAATGAGAGCTAAAGCAAACAGTTATGCCGGAATTGACCTATCTGCAAGGCTATCCTGAGTCGCTACAGACCCAGGTACACCAGTTGATCGACCAGCAGCGTCTGGGACAGGTTCTGCTGTCGCGATATCCGCAACCGCACGATGTCACCACTGACAAATCGCTGTATCAGTTTACTCTCGATCTGAAAAATCAGTATTTACGCAGCTCCTCACCGTTGAGCAAAGTGGCGTACGACAACAAAATTCACGTGATGAGGCACGCTCTCGGGCTGCACACGGCCATTTCACGTATTCAGGGCGGTAAGCTTAAAGCCAAAGCGGAGATCCGCGTGGCGACGGTGTTTAAAAACGCGCCGGAAGCTTTCCTAAAAATGATCGTGGTGCATGAGCTGGCGCATCTGAAAGAAAAAGAGCACAACAAGGCTTTTTACAGCCTGTGCTGCCATATGGCGCCCGACTACCACCAGTTAGAATTCGACACCCGTATGTATCTGACGCATCTGGAAATATTCGGTAAGTTGTATCAGTGATTCTATAACTGAAATTAATTTTAACACCACCGCATCTACCCTAAATCATTCGAGCTGTATCAAGGCGGCAACCGAGTAAATCGCCAGGAGCATACTTAAGTATGTGACTGGGGTTTACAAGGGCAGCCAACGCAGAGACAACTCGAAGGATGACGGGTATTAAGGGAGAACATATGATTCGCTTTGCTGTCGTTGGCACTAACTGGATCACCCAGCGTTTCATTGACGCCGCGCACGAGAGCGGCAAGATGAAACTGACGGCGATTTATTCCCGCACGCTGGACGGCGCAAAAGCCTTCGGTCACGAATATCCGGTTGAACACTATTTTGACTCGCTTGAGGCCCTGGCCGCTTTCGACGGTATTGACGCGGTGTATATCGCCAGCCCGAACTCCCTGCATTGCCAACAAACCCTGCTGTTTCTCAACCACAAAAAACATGTGATCTGCGAGAAACCGCTGTCGTCGAACCTGCGGGAAGCGGAAAGCATGATTGCCTGCGCCACAGAAAATAATGTCGTACTGTTTGAAGCTTTCAAAACCGCCTATTTGCCGAATTTCCTTCACATGAAGGGCGCGCTGAACCGTATTGGTAAACTGCGCAAAGCCATCTTCAACTATTGCCAGTACTCCTCGCGTTATCCGCGTTATCTGGCGGGTGAAAACCCGAATACCTTTGATCCGGCGTTCTCCAACGGCTCTATCATGGATATTGGCTATTATTGCCTGGCCAGCACCGTGTCGCTGTTTGGTGAACCGCTGTCGGTCACGGCTTTCGCCACGTTGCTGAAAAGCGGCGTCGACGGCCAGGGCACGGTCGTGCTGCACTATGCCGATGATGTTGAAGTGGTCATTAATCACTCCAAAATCGCCGACTCTCTGCTGCCAAGCGAAATTCAGGGTGAAGAAGGCACGTTGCAGATGGAGAAGATCTCCGAATGCCAGACGCTGAGCCTGACCCCACGCGGCGGACAGAAGCTCGATCTGACTCAGCCTCAACACATCAACACCATGCTGTATGAAGCCGAGACGTTTGCGCTGCTGGTGGAGAACAAGTTCGTCGGTCATCCGGGGCTAGAAGTGTCCCGCATCACCGCCAAACTACTGACAGAAATCCGCCGTCAAACCGGTGTTGTGTTCCCTGCGGATACTAACGTTTAAATTAATATCACCTGACCGGGAGTTCAAAATGAGTGCAGCGAATCCAAAACCTTTGCTGATTTTGCAAACCGGCCATGCGCCGGAGCCTATCCGTCGCGTTCACGATGACTTCCCGCAGATGTTTATCCGTCAGGGCGATATTGATGCACAGCAGGTGAGTGTCGTAGATTTACAAGCCGGTGAACGTCCTCTGTTGCCGGAATATTACTGTGGCGCCATTATTACCGGTTCGCGCAATATGGTGACGGAACATCTGGACTGGAGCGAAGACGCTGCCGACTGGGTGCGTCTGGCGATGTTGCAGGAGCTACCGTTGTTTGGTGCCTGTTACGGCCACCAGTTGATGGCGTATGCGCTGGGCGGCGAGGTGGATTTTCACCCGCAAGGTATCGAAGTGGGAACCGAAGAGCTGACCCTCACCCCCGCCGGACATCTTGACCCGCTGGTGTCGCAGCTTCCTGCGCAGTTCAGCGCCAATCTGATTCATCTGCAATCCGTCATCACACCGCCCGCTACCGCGATGGTATTGGCGAAAACATTGCACGACCCGCATCAGATCCTGCGTTATGGCCCGAATGCCATCAGCACCCAATTCCATCCGGAATTTACCGGTGCGGTGATGAAAACCTATCTGGAATGGCTCAGCGCACAGGCGCAGGACGACAAGGTCAACTACGCTAATAAACTACAGCAGATTAGCGATACGCCGCTGAGTCAGGGACTGTTACTTTCCTTCGTTGCCGCGCTCGGCAAGCGTCAGGCGCTGGCGGGCTAATGCACGAAAATGTTTCTGAATGTTTGACAAATGACATGTTTTGCATTAATTTTCCGCTCGCAAAGGGGAGTAACTTCTTCGTCGGATAATCGTCATTACGGTGTCTGGACCCGTGCTTACGCAGCGCTGTCTCAGCCACCCGGTTACCGGGCAACCCTGATATAAGATTCCTTCAATGAATCCATTCAGAGTTGTAAGTGAGACCTTGCCGTCAGGCGAGGTTTGCTTACAGCTCAGAGAGAGCGGCTAACGTCTTCTGACGCTGGCCGTTTTTTTTTGATGTTTTATCGAGGATTGCGTAATGATGAATTCCGTCGGAAACCCGATGCTGTGGGGCAGTTTTGCCGTTGTCGTGGTGATCATGCTGGCCGTCGACCTGCTGTTACAGGGCCGTAAAGGCGCGCAGGTGATGACCATGAAAAGTGCCGCAATGTGGTCGCTGGTGTGGGTGGCCCTGTCGCTACTGTTTAACTTTGGCTTCTGGTGGTATCTCAACGGCGAGTTTGGCCGCGAAGTGGCTGACGCCCAAGCGACCATGTTCCTCACCGGCTACCTACTGGAAAAAGCGCTGGCCGTAGACAACGTCTTCGTCTGGCTGATCCTCTTTAGCTACTTCTCCGTTCCGGCCAATCTGCAACGCCGCGTGCTGGTCTACGGTGTGTTGGGTGCGATTATCCTGCGTACCGGCATGATCTTCGCGGGCAGCTGGCTGGTGGGCCAATTCAGTTGGATCCTCTACGTGTTCGGCGCGTTCCTGCTGTTTACCGGTATCAAAATGGCGCTGGCGAAAGAGGATAACGGCGAGATTGGCGAGAAGCCGATGATCCGCTGGTTGCGCAGCAAACTGCGCATGACCGATGAACTTCAGGGTGAGAAGTTCTTTGTGCGCCGCAACGGCCTGCTGTTTGCAACGCCGCTGCTGCTGGTGTTGATTATGGTTGAGTTGAGCGACGTGATTTTCGCCGTCGACAGCATTCCGGCAATTTTCGCCGTGACCACCGATCCGTTTATCGTACTGACGTCGAACCTGTTCGCTATTCTGGGCCTGCGTGCGATGTATTTCCTGCTGGCGGGCGTGGCGGAACGTTTTTCCATGCTGAAGTACGGCCTGGCGGTGATCCTGATTTTCATCGGGATCAAAATGTTGCTGCTCGACGTATTCCACATCCCGGTCAGTATCTCACTTGGTGTGATCGCCACGATTTTGGTCGGAACGCTGCTGATCAACGTCTGGGTAAATCGCCGTGCTGACCGCGCAAAATTAGAAAAATAATCGGGCATAGCTCGCAATATCAAACACCAAAGCGGGCGCTCAAAAGCGCCCGTTATTTTTTGCGCTAGATTTTGCTAACCTGCTGATCCACCACTTAGGACAGAGAACGGTGCCTACATTAAAAAAGGAAGTTCATAATGCAACCACAATCCTCCCCATCGCTAACCCAACGCCTGCTGCACGCCAGCCTGGTCAAACAAATCCTCGTCGGCCTGCTGGCCGGTATTTTACTCGCCTGGCTGTCTCCCGCCGCAGCGGCATCCGTCGGTTTACTCGGCAGTTTATTTGTCGGCGCACTGAAAGCGGTCGCTCCGCTATTGGTGCTGGTGCTGGTTACCGCGTCGATCATGAATCATCCGCTGGGGCGTAAAACCCAGCTCGGCCCGATTCTGTTTCTCTATCTTTTCGGCACCTTCTCAGCGGCGCTGATCGCCGTGGTGGTGAGCTTTATGTTCCCGTCGACGCTGGATCTTAAAATCGCCAATGTGCAAATCACCCCGCCGGGCGGCATTGTTGAAGTGCTCAAGGGGCTGATCATGAGCATTGTCTCCAACCCGTTCCGCGCCCTGATCGATGCTAACTATATCGGTATTTTGGCCTGGGCTGTCGGTCTCGGTTTGGCAATGCGCCACGCGGCCGAAAGCAGCAAAACCATGGTGACTGATGTCTCTCACGCCGTGACCCAAATTGTCCGCATCGTGATCCGCTTCGCACCGCTGGGGATTTTTGGTCTGGTGGCAGAAACGCTTTCAACCAGTGGTTTCGGCGCACTGTACGATTATGCTCATCTGTTGGCCGTGCTGGTAGGTTGTATGTTACTGGTCGCACTGGTGTTCAACCCGCTGATTGTTTTCGTTAAAACTCGTCGTAACCCTTATCCGTTGGTGTTCGCCTGCCTGCGTGAAAGCGGCGTCACGGCGTTTTTCACCCGCAGTTCGGCGGCCAACATTCCGGTCAACATGAACCTGTGTCGTAAGCTGGGGCTGGATGAAGATACCTATTCGGTGTCGATCCCGCTGGGTGCCACCATCAACATGGCGGGCGCAGCCATCACCATCACGGTGCTGACGCTGGCGACAGTGACGACGCTTGGGATAGAAGTGGATATCCTGACGGCGCTGCTGCTGAGCGTTATGGCGGCGGTGTGTGCCTGTGGTGCTTCGGGTGTGGCGGGCGGTTCCCTGCTGCTGATCCCGATGGCCTGTGGCCTGTTTGGCATTCCGAATGACATCGCCATGCAGGTTGTTGCCGTCGGTTTTATCATCGGTATCGTGCAGGATTCAGCCGAAACCGCACTGAATTCGTCAACCGACGTATTATTTACCGCAGCAGCCTGTCAGAAGGCGTAGCGGCGACAACGCCACCGGACGGCACCCGCTGTCCGGTTCCTCTTCTCACCGTTTATCTCTTTTCGTTGCCACAGGGTTTATAAATCTATCGTAATGATGGATTATCGTTATGTGACTAATTATATAACGGATAACTATTATGACGATGCTTTCGCCACTTTTCGGCAAAAAAACCTTCACCGCTGCCACGCTTATTCTTGGCCTTACCGCACTCCAGTCCGCCAACGCCGCCGATGATTTGCGCGTCACCTACGCCGGTTCGATGGGCGTGGTCATGGACAAACATCTTGGGCCCGCTTTCGCTAAACAGAACTCTGTGAATTATCAGGGCCAGGGTCAGGGTGCTTACGGCATGGCCAATCTGCTGGCGTCGAAAAAAGTGGTGGCCGATGTCTTTGTGTCGATCACGCCCGGTCCAATTGAGGTGCTGAAAAAAGCCGGTCTGGTGGATTCCGCCGTCCCGGTGGCCAGTACCAGCATGGTGATCGCCTATAATCCGCAAGGGAAATACGCCAGCGCCTTCAATGCGATCAAAGAACACCAATCCAATGCTGCCCCCTGGTGGAAAGTGCTACAAACGCCGGGCCTGAAATTTGGCCGCACCGACCCGACGACTGACCCGCAGGGCCAGAATATTATCTTCACCATGATGCTGGCTGAGCGCTATTACCAGCAGCCGCATCTGACCAAAATGGTGCTGGGCGATACGCTGAATCCGCAACAAATCTCGGGCGAAGGCGGCTTGCTGACCCGTCTGGAAGCCGGGCAAGTGGATGCGGCATCCGGTTATGCCAGCGCCACCCGTTCGGCTGGCCTGCCTTATATTTCGCTGCCGGATGAAATCAACCTCAGCAATCCGCAAATGGAGACGCAGTGGTACAGCAAAGTCAGCTTTACCATCACCGACCCGCAGGGAAAAAGTAAAACTATCAAGACCGAACCGCTGGTATTTTACGCCGCTGTGCTAAAAAACGCGCCGCATCCTGAGCAGGCCAAAGCGTTCGTCAGCTTCCTGCAAAGTGCCGAAGGTCAGACGCTGTTAACGCAAAATGGCTACGACAAACCAAAAGGCGGAGCGCTGTAACGTGAAGTTATTCTGGCTGTCCGTGCCTTCGCTGGCGTTGCTGATGGTTCCCTTTGCAACACTCGCGATGCTCACGCCATGGTCAGATTTTCATACGGCCTACGGCGATGCGCAGGCCGTCGCCGTGTCGCTCGGGCTCAGCATGGTGTCGATTCCGCTGATCGTGGCGCTGGGTCTGCCGCTGGCGTTATGGCTGGCACGAACGTCGCATCGCTGGCGTAGCCTGGTGGAAATCGCCGTGCTGGTGCCGTTGTTGACACCGCCGCTGGCGATGGGGATTTTGCTTATCTCGGTGTATGGCCCTTACGGATCTCTCGGCGAAGTCCTGAACGCGCTGGGCGTGTCGCTCAACAATAACGCGCCGGCCTTTGTGCTGGCGCAGGTGTACGGCGCACTGCCCTACTTTGTGCTGTCGGCTCGGGTGGCATTTGAAGGCGTACCGAAAGATATCGAAGAGGCCGGGCAAACGCTGGGGGCATCCCCGATGACGGTATTTATGCGCTTAACGCTACCCTGCGCCGCACGCGGACTCGCCGCCGGGCTGGCGATTGCCTGGGTCAGGGTGATTGGTGAATTCGGCATCGTGATGGTGTTTTGCTACTTCCCTCAGGGGATACCGGTAAAGCTGTTTATTAATCTGCAAAACGATGGCGTGACGTCGATTTATCCGCTGCTGTGGATCCTGCTGGTGACTACATTGCCGCTGCCGCTGTGGTGCCTGATGCGGGCAGGAAAATCAAAAGTCGATCTCCCGCCCCAACCAGCCTGAAGTAAGAGAAATAACGCGCCACCCGTTTAGCACGGTGGCGCGAATCCCTTACTTAATGCCCTGCAACAATCTTTGCAGCGGATAGACCGCCGCGATCACCAACTCATCCTGAATCTGTGCCGCCGCGTCCAGCTGTGCCTGCGCTTGCTGGCGTTGCTGCTGACCGATTGCCGTGCCTTTCTGCACGTTATCCAGCCATTGCAAACCAAGTTCAGACAGCTTTCCAACCTGCTCCGCCACCGGTTGCACCGGTTTTAACACAGTGTTTTGCATCAACTGCGGCTGGACGCGTGGGGTGTTTTGCTGCCAGATTTCCAGCTGCGAACGGATAGCCGCTGCGGCATCGGCGTCTTTCGGGTTAGCGAGCAGCGCACTGACGTGGTTATCCAACTCACGCACCGCATTGCTCTCTGCCGGTAAGGCATCCACCAGCCGGTTCAGCGGTTCGAACTGGGTGTAGTGACCAGCCTGGAACTTGATGTGCTGACGGGTGTAATACTGTGCAGGTTCAAGCGCGGTGGAGAGCGTCAACAACGGCGTAATATCGGTGCTGTTCGCCAGACGGGTCATCATTCTGGCCGTTTGCGCGTGCTGTTGCAGACCGACGGACACCACGGACCAGCTGTCGATTTTCGCCAGTCGCTGATACATATTGCCGACGTCTTTCACGTCCTGCGCCGACCACAGCCGCTCTGCAACCACAAAGCCGCGTGGCCAGAGGCGCAGATCCAGAATTTGCGAGGTGATGTTCTCCTGCCACAGCGCGGCTTCCCCACCGAGAATATTTTTCATCCCCTGCGCGTCAGGCACTACCGGCGGCATTCCGGCTGGAACGGCGCTGAGCGGGC
>BHES01000108.1 GCA_003864575.1 Enterobacterales bacterium | reverse complement strand
CAGTCAGGCAGCGTACAGCACGCTGTTATTCCCGCTGGTTGCCCTCACCGTTTCGACTTTCGGCGAAGGCTATCAGTGGCACATTAATGCGGTGATTGGCCTTGGCATGATCCTGCTGGGCAATCTGGTGATGTTTGCCAGACCGCGCTGGCTGGAGATGTTTCGCAAAACGGAAAAGTCACTGAACTGAGTCGGAAAGCGGAGGCGGGCAAAATTCAGCTAGACTTTAACGCCTGAATTGTTCATACCTGAGAGGTCGTGCTTAACCGTTAAAACACGCCCTCCTTCGCCTTGTTAACGCACTCTTTTAAGGATCTGCCATGCCATTCGTTCGTGTTGATATGATTGAAGGTAAACCCGAAACCTTCCGCAAGGCCATCGGTGACGTAATTTATGACGCCATGCGTAGCCATTTGAATGTGCCGGAAAACGATCGTTTTATTGTCATCACTGAGCATACGCCCGAGGAGATGATGATCTCCCCGGACTACCTCGGCATTGAGCGTACGCAGAACTGCATCGTGGTGCAGGTAACGCTCAATGTGGGCCGCACGCTGGAGATGAAAAAAGCCTTTTATCACGCCATTGCCTACGGTCTGCACGAAAAAAACGGAATGCGACTGGAAGACGTGTTTATCAGCCTGGTTGAAGTGCCAAAAGAGAACTGGTCCTTCGGCAACGGTGAAGCACAGTACGCGTAATCTGTTGGGCTGAAGCTTCCATCGAGGCGAGATTCTCTCAGCAATTCACTTTTCCGTTCAGGAAGCGATCACAGTGAAACGCCCTGCTGCTTAAGCTGGCCAATATCCTGTAACGGCGGCGCACCAAACGAGCGGCGATATTCGCGGTTAAACTGTGAAGGGCTTTCGTAACCGACCTGGAATGCCGCGGTGGCTGCGTCCATATTTCCCGCCAGCAACAAACGTCGCGCTTCCAGCAGGCGGATCTGTTTCTGGTATTGCAGCGGGCTCATCACCGTCAGCGCTTTAAAACGGTGATGCAAATTGGATACGCTCATTCCGACCAAACTTGCCAACGCCTCTATCCGCAGTGGCCGGGAGAAATTAGCCTTGATCCACTGCACCGCTTCGCTCACCCCTTTGCCCTGATAATACGAGAGCAGATGGTGATAAAAAACGTCACCTTTCGGGTCCGTGATCAGCCGGTAAAAAATTTCCTGTTTAACCAGCGCACCCAGCGCCTGCAACTCCTACGGTTTGTCGAGCATGGTAACCAGACGCAAAAAGGCATCCTGTAAATCCGCATCTGACTGCGTGACGTAAGCCGCCGCACCAGAGCCGCTGGCGGCAGGCTGGGCCAGTTTCATGTTGATGATCAAATCCGCCATTTCCTGAATATTAAGATCGATGCGGATCCCCAGATAAGGCACCTCCGGCGAAGCCTGCGTAACCTGCCCGGAGATCGGCATATCGATGGCAGACAACACGTAGCTGCCCGCGCCGTATTCAGTCACATCGCGTCCAATCAGGATTTTCTTCAGCCCCTGCAACACGATACACATGGAAGGTTCGAGCATACCTTTGTTCAACTCAGTCGGTTGCGTAAAACGGATAAACGACAGCCACGGCAGCGGTGTCACCACATAGTGGTCGTCGGCTTCGCGCCTGGCATAAAGCGCTTCCACGCGCTGGCGTAAACGCGCGAGAAGGGGCGAGGGTTCTATGGCTGCGCTGTCTGGCTGTCGGTTCATCATCCGTTACTCATTTTCAATGGTGGCTTTCGGCTCAAGATACGCTTCCAGCCCGTAAGTGCCAAATTCACGCCCAATACCAGACTGCTTAAAACCGCCGAATGGGACGCCCGGTTCGTCATACATCCCGTTGATAAATACTCGCCCGGCGACAATCTGCGATGCCACGGCGCGGGCTTTTTCGCGGTCTGCGGAACTGACGTAAGCGTGCAGGCCATATACCGTGTCGTTAGCCATCGCGATAGCGTCTTCCACCGTTTTGTAGGTTAGAACGGAAATCACCGGCCCGAAGATTTCTTCACGGGCGATACTCATGTCTGGCATGACGTTCACAAACACCGTCGGCCTGACGAAATAGCCGCTGCTCAGCCCCTCTGGCCGCCCTTCGCCACCACATAACAGCTCTGCGCCTTCAGCAATGCCCTGGCGAATATAACCCTGTACCCGCGCGTACTGTTTGGCGGTCACCAGCGGGCCGATTTGCGTATCGCTCTGTGCCGGGTCGCCGACCTTCACCTGCAATACGGCTTTTTTAAGCTGTTGCTTCACTTCCTCAAAACGGCTTTCCGGTACCAACAGACGCGTACCGGCCAGGCAAGCCTGCCCGTTGTTGAGCGTGCCAATGGTCAGCGCCAGCGGTATGGCCGTCGCCAGATCGGCATCATCGAGGATCACGTTAGGAGACTTACCTCCCAGCTCCAGCGTCACGCGTTTCATGGTCTCGACCGCGCCGCGGGCAATGGTTTTCCCCACCAGCGTTGAACCAGTAAACGAGATTTTGGCGATATCCGGATGACGGGTGATTTCCGCCCCGACGACATCGCCACGGCCTGTAACAATATTGAATACACCCGGCGGCAGGCCGGCGTCGTGCAAGCATTCGGTGAGAAGCTGCGTCTGGGCTGCGCTCAGCTCGCTCGGCTTAATCACCACCGTGCTGCCCGCTGCCAGAGCTGTCGCCATCTTGTTGCAGATAAAACCATAATTCGCGTTCCAGGGCGTGATAAGGCCGACGACGCCCAGTGGCTCCATCACCACGTTTGCCCGACCAATCTGACGGACAAAATCGTATTCCTGTAGAATTTTGATGGTTTGCAGGAAGGAATCCGACGCACACGCCACAGTGCCGTGTGCCATCCATACCGGGCCGCCATATTCGGTGATCATCACAGTTTCCAGCTCGTTTGCCCGCGCCAGTACGGCGTCGTGCAGCTGTTGCAGATACTGGATCCGCTGCGCTTTGCTGGTTTTAGAGAAGGTGGCGTAAGCTGCTTTTGCGGCGGCGATAGCACGCTGGGTATCTATTTCATCCGCCAGCCGGACCTGAGAAACCACCTGCTCCGTCACTGGATTAATGAGATCCATCATTTCGCTTCCGTGCGGCGTGACAAATTCGCCGTTGATGTAAATCTGGTCGATCTGTTTAATGGAGGTAGGTGACATGAATGACTCCGCTGCGGCCACGCCGCTCAGTGAATGTACATTCATAATGAGCGCGGCGGCGGCGTCAGCGATAGACCAATACTGTGCGAGGATTGCCTAATCCTGCTAAACGGGAGTAAGTTGATTTATTCCTGACTCAGAACCCCAGCCAAGACAAAGGTGTCTATGACCTCTCCAACCGTTGCATTACATATCGGCAGTGAACAGACCGAAATCACCGTTCGCCAGGAGAACGGCGACGTGACGCAACTGCGGCTAACGCTGGGTTCACAGCTGACATCACTGGGTTATTTCCGTCATAGCCCCCCGACGCCGGATGAGATGGAAAATGCGATCATGGCCGTCGAAGATGAAATCATGCGTGTCCGGCATGACATCCCCACCAATGCCAAACTGACCAGCGCCGACAATGATATCCGCGCCCTTGCCCGTCTGGCCGGCGTGGCAGAAAATGAACAGATGCCGCTTTCCGTCGAAGCCGTCGAGCGCACGTTCGACCGTCTGGCGCTGGTGATCAACGGACACCCCGCCAGCTTCGAGGGTATTCCGGACGGCAATGACTTCGCCGCCACCCTGCTTATCCTGCGCGAATTTATGCACCATTTACAGTTCGGGGAGGTAGTGGTGAAAGGGGCTAAGTTTGTACTGTGAGAGAGTGACACATCATGCCCGTTGAAACGGCTGAAGCCGTTCCTGATAGAACGTTAAGCCCCCTTTGTTAAAAACCATATGGGTAAAAGAACATAAAAAAGCCCCTTCCGGGGCTTTTTGTTTTTCTGACATGAAAGCCCGAAGGCGAATAATCAGAATGGGATATCGTCGTCGAAATCCATTGGAGGTTCATTGCTTTGCGCAGGTGCGTTGTTCTGCTGTGGAGCAGGACGTGATTGCTGGCCGCCGCTGAACTGGTTGCCGCCCTGTGGCTGCTGAGGTTGACCCCAACCGCCCTGGCCGCCTTGTGAATCCTGACCGCCTGAAGCCTGACCGCCACCTGCTGGTGCGCCGCCGCCGGCACGGCCGCCGAGCATCTGCATGGTGCCGCCAACGTTAACAACCACTTCAGTGGTGTATTTTTCAACGCCAGCCTGGTCGGTCCATTTACGGGTCTGCAATGCGCCTTCGATATAAACCTGAGAGCCTTTACGCAGATATTCACCCGCGACTTCTGCCAGTTTGCCGAACAGCACAACACGGTGCCATTCTGTCTTCTCTTTCTGCTCGCCGGTGGCTTTGTCACGCCAGCTTTCAGATGTCGCCAGAGTGATGTTGGCAACGGCACCGCCGTTAGGCATGTAGCGGACTTCCGGGTCTTGACCCAGGTTACCGACGAGAATGACTTTGTTTACGCCTCTGCTGGCCATGTGGATTCTCCTGATGATGTATGTCGTGGTTGAAACCACAGTTTGGGGTGTGAGGGACTCACTTCGCGTCATTATAACCACAAAACGCGACCTTCGTACCACGGATGTCATTCGCTGCGGCATTCTTTCCAGATTGTTCAGCAAAGCATCCGCCGTTGTATCAAGTACTGGATATACATTCAGGTTTTGGGGTGGCATAGACTGTGATTTGTGTCATAATTGCGCGTTACGTTCTTCTCTGTGCCCGATTCGCTGACCGGGGTAATACCCAATTTACCGACGGTCACCGGCACGGTGAGCTATCACGTTAATCCGGGAATGATGAATGGATAAGATCGAAGTTCGGGGCGCACGTACCCATAATCTCAAGAATATCAACCTGATTATCCCGCGCGACAAACTGATTGTTGTCACCGGCTTATCGGGTTCAGGCAAATCTTCACTGGCGTTTGACACCCTGTACGCAGAAGGCCAGCGCCGCTACGTTGAATCGCTGTCTGCCTATGCCCGCCAGTTTTTATCCTTAATGGAAAAACCGGACGTTGACCATATCGAAGGTCTCTCTCCGGCTATCTCTATTGAGCAGAAATCGACATCGCACAACCCGCGCTCAACCGTCGGTACCATTACCGAGATCCACGACTACCTGCGCCTGCTGTTTGCCCGCGTGGGCGAGCCGCGCTGTCCTGACCACCATGTGCCGCTGTCGGCGCAGACCGTCAGTCAGATGGTTGATAACGTGCTGGCCCAGCCGGAAGGCCAGCGCCTGATGCTGCTGGCGACGATCATTAAAGATCGCAAAGGCGAACACACCAAGACGCTGGAAAATCTGGCGGCGCAGGGCTATATCCGTGCACGTATCGATGGTGAAGTCTGCGATCTGTCCGATCCACCTAAGTTGGAGTTGCAGAAAAAGCACACCATCGAAGTGGTGGTCGATCGCTTTAAAGTGCGCGAAGACATCGCACAGCGCCTGGCCGAATCGTTTGAAACCGCGCTTGACCTCTCCGGCGGCACCGCCGTAGTCGCCGATATGGATGACCCGAAAGCGGCTGAAATGCTGTTCTCGGCCAACTTTGCCTGTCCGATTTGTGGCTACAGCATGAGTGAACTCGAACCGCGTATGTTCTCGTTCAACAACCCGGCCGGTGCCTGTCCAACCTGTGACGGTCTGGGCGTGCAGCAGTTCTTCGACCCGGAACGCGTGGTGCAAAATCCTGAGTTGTCGCTGGCCGGTGGGGCTATCCGCGGTTGGGATCGCCGTAATTTCTACTATTTCCAGATGCTGCGCTCACTCGGCGAGCACTATAAATTCGATGTGGAAGCGCCATACAACGAACTGAGCAGCGACGTGAAACACGCCATCCTACAAGGTTCCGGCAAAGACACCATCGAGTTCAAATACATTAACGATCGTGGTGACACGTCGATTCGCCGTCACCCGTTTGAAGGCGTTCTGCACAACATGGAGCGCCGGTACAAAGAGACAGAATCAAGCGCCGTGCGTGAAGAACTGTCGAAGTACATCAGCAACCGTTCTTGCTCGTCCTGTAAAGGCACCCGTCTGCGCGAAGAAGCGCGCAACGTGTTTGTCGAAGAGACCACGTTGCCGGAGATTTCTGATTACAGCATCGGCCACGCCCTGGACTTCTTCCGTAATATGAAGTTGACCGGCCAACGTGCGCAGATCGCTGAAAAAGTGATGAAAGAGATCGGCGACCGCCTGAAGTTCCTGGTTAACGTCGGCCTGAATTATCTGTCGCTGTCCCGTTCGGCGGAAACGCTCTCGGGCGGTGAAGCTCAGCGTATCCGTCTGGCAAGCCAGATTGGTGCCGGGCTGGTAGGCGTGATGTACGTGCTCGATGAACCGTCCATCGGTTTGCATCAGCGCGACAACGAACGTCTGCTGGAAACCCTGATCCACCTGCGCGACCTCGGTAACACCGTGATAGTGGTTGAACATGACGAAGACGCCATCCGCGCCGCCGACCACGTGATTGATATCGGCCCCGGCGCCGGTGTACACGGCGGTGAAGTGGTCGCAGAAGGTTCCGTTGAAGATATTATGGCCGTGCCAGAGTCACTCACTGGTCAGTTCCTCAGTGGCAAACGCGAGATTGCTCTGCCGGAACAGCGCGTACCGGCGGATCCAACCAAAGTACTGAAACTCTCCGGCGCCAAGGGCAACAACCTGAAAGATGTCACCCTGACCCTGCCGGTCGGCCTGTTTACCTGTATTACCGGCGTGTCCGGCTCGGGTAAATCGACGCTGATTAACGACACACTGTTCCCATTGGCGCAGCGTGAGCTGAACGGTGCCACGCTGGCCGAAGCTGCCCCTTATCGCGAAATCGACGGTCTGGCGCATTTCGATAAAGTCATCGATATTGACCAGAGCCCGATTGGCCGCACACCGCGTTCCAACCCGGCGACCTACACCGGTATTTTCACGCCGGTGCGCGAACTGTTTGCCGGTGTACCGGAATCCCGCGCGCGTGGCTACAACCCAGGGCGTTTCAGTTTCAACGTCAAGGGCGGGCGTTGCGAAGCCTGTCAGGGCGACGGCGTGATCAAAGTCGAAATGCACTTCCTGCCGGATATTTACGTCCCCTGCGATCAGTGCCGTGGCAAACGCTACAACCGCGAAACGCTGGAGATTAAATACAAAGGCAAGAGCATTCACGAAGTGCTGGAAATGACCATTGAAGAAGCCCGTGATTTCTTCGATGCCGTTCCCGCGCTGGCGCGCAAGCTGCAAACCCTGATGGATGTTGGTCTGACCTACATTTGTCTCGGCCAGTCAGCGACCACGCTCTCAGGCGGTGAAGCCCAGCGTGTGAAACTGGCGCGTGAACTGTCCAAGCGCGGCACCGGCCAGACGCTTTACATTCTTGATGAACCGACGACCGGCCTGCACTTTGCCGATATTCAGCAACTGCTGGCGGTCCTGCATCAGTTACGCGATCAGGGCAACACCATCGTGGTGATTGAGCATAATCTGGATGTCATTAAAACCGCAGACTGGATTGTCGATCTGGGGCCGGAAGGCGGCAGCGGCGGCGGCGAAATTCTGGTAGCCGGTACGCCGGAAACCGTGGCGGAGTGCAAAGAGTCGCACACCGCACGTTTCCTGAAACCTTTGCTTGAACACCATAAGCAGAAAGCCAAAAAGTCAGCCTGAGTACGTAATACGTGAAGATCTGAAGACGCGAAGAGCTGAAAAAACCATAGAAAGCGCTGCCTCCGGGTAGCGCTTTTTTAATGGATCTGCGGCAGCTGCCCCAATCTTTCGGCGGCAAAATCCCAGAAGGTTCTGACTTTTCTCGGGATGCGTTGGATATTCTGCACCACCAGTTGGACCGGCATCGGCAGTGGCTCGGCATCCGGCAGCAGCCTGAGCATAGTTCTGGCTGCCAGATCATCGGCCACCTGATAGCTCAGCAGCCGTGCAATACCATGACCATTGCGCACCGCCAGCAGCTGCGATTCCACCTCGTTGAACAGCAAACGCGGTGAGAGTTTCACACGCAGGCCATCCTCATTAGGGCCAAAACGCCACTCGTTACGCGGGGATTTCAGGGTACCGACGATAGTCTGATGTTGCGCTAACTCCGCCGGTTGTTGCGGGCTGCCATACTGCTGCAAATAAGCCGGGCTGGCGACCAGCATACGGGTGACTTCGCCCACTTTGCGCGCCACTTTGCCGGAATCCTCCAGATGACCGATGCGCACGGCGAGATCCAAACCTTCGTCAATCAGCTCCAGATTGCGGTCATTGAGCACCATTTCAATTTGCATATCCGGGTGCAGCCGTAGGAACTCCATCACCAGCGGCGCAACGTGTTTGCGGCCAAACTGCACCGGTGCCGTGACGCGCAGCAGGCCGCTGAGCTGGGTTTCCGTGGTGTCAAACAGCGCTTCCTGATAATGGCCGAGCAACACCTGCGCACGCTCAGCCAACCGCGCACCCGCTTCGGTTGCCGCCAGCCGCCGCGTAGTGCGTTCAACCAGACGTGCGCCAAAGCGCTGTTCGAGTGAAGCAATCGCCCGCGTGATGGCCGGAGCCGAACGCCGGGTGCGCCGCGCCGCTTCCGCCAGGCTGCCGTATTGCAGGACGGCGACGAAAATCTCTAACTCATCCAGACGATCCATAGATTCTTCCACAAGATGAAACAGTCAATTTCAATCTTTACGGATTCGCTTCGTTTGTTGCAAGAGTAATCTGTCGTTATACCCCAGACAGGAGAAAAACCATGCCCCCAATTCAACTTTACGGCACCCCGCTTTCCGGCCACTGCCACCGCGTCGTTTTATTACTCAACATGCTGAACCTGCCGTTTGAGGCTAAAGAGGCACCGGCCAGCGTGCGTCAAACCGACGAATTCCTGCGGCTCAGCCCGATGGGACAAATCCCGGTGCTGGTGGATGGTGAGCTGGTGCTGACCGACAGCAACGCCATTTTGGTCTATCTGGTGAAACGCTACGCGCCGGGCAGTCACTGGTTGCCGGAAGAGGCGGTACAGGCCGCGCAGGTTCAGCTATGGCTGTCGAAAGCCGCCGGGGAGATCCGCTACGGCGTGGCGTCAGCACGTCTGATCACGCAGTTTAATGTGGCGGAAGATTATGCCGCCTCCGTCGCGGTGGCCCACAAGTTTTTACCGCAGCTTGAGCAGCATCTCAGCGCCCATGAATTTCTGGCTACCGGTCACGTGACCATTGCCGATCTGGCCTGTTGCAGCTATGTGCGCAGCGCGCCCGAAGGGGGAATTTCTCTCGAGCCTTATCCTGCTATCCGTCACTGGCTGGCGCGTATTGCGGCGCTGCCGGGCTATCAGCCTCAGCCAGCACTGCCGCTGCCCGTTGCAGCGCAATAAGGCTCTGCCACACCGGAGGCCGCCATGAGCGACAGCGCTTTTCATCCTGATGTTTTTCATCCTGACGAACGACGGGCGCAGGCGCTGGCACAATGTGAAATAGCCAGCGCGCCGATCCGAACCGCCATGCCGGATCAGCACCGCGATTTTTTTGCCGGTCTGCCTTATGTGCTGGCTTCAACCCTTGATGACAACGGCTGGCCGGTGGCGACGCTGCTGACGGGTCCACGCGGCTTTATCCGTTCACCGGATGCCACCCATCTGCGTATTAACGCGCCGCGCAGGCACGACGATCCGGCACTCGCTGCAATGCATAGTGGCAAAGAGATTGGCCTGCTGGGGATCGACTTTTCCAACCGGCGGCGTAACCGCGCCAACGGCAGGATCGGGCGCATAGACAAGAACCGCATTGAGATCGAGGTCGATCAAAGCTTTGGGAACTGCCCGAAGTATATTCAGACCCGCGAACTGGTGGATCACGCTCAGCATCGCCCGCCATCGATCAGGGAAGATCTGACTACGCTGGATGACGACGCGCGCAAGCTTATCGGCAGCGCCGATACCTTTTTTGTCGCCAGCCACGCCCATAGCGATAAACCTCAGGGCGGTGCCGATGTCTCGCACCGCGGCGGTCAGCCAGGGTTTGTGCGCATAGAGGGCAACCGGTTATGGATCCCGGATTTCACGGGCAATAAATTCATGAACACGCTGGGAAATTTACTGGCGCAGCCGCGTGCTGCCCTGCTGTTTCCTGATTTCGACACCGGGGATATTTTGCACCTGCAAGGCACTACGGAAATCGTCTGGCAGACTGACGCGCTCGATGGCCCGACAGGCGCAGAACGTTACTGGTGCATGGAGTTCATCCGCGCATGGCGCTTTCGCGAGGCCTTGCCGTGGCGCGGTCGACATGTCCAATATTCACCCGCGACGCTGGCGACGGGGGGCTGGTGAGTGGTTAAGCGCTCAACCCATGCCGCGCCGCTTCCGGCAGTGATGACACCACCAGTTGATATGAACTGTCGATCAGGTAATAGAACTGCGAGTCGGGCAATTCACCGTCGAGATAAATAGTGTTCCAGTGCGCTTTGTTCAGGCGATCGCCGGGAATGATACAGCTGTGTTTGGCGCGCAGTTTGTCCGCAAGCTCCACGCTGGTTTTGAGCGAAATAGCCTCACGCCCATTGCATTCGCACAGCATGGCGAACATCACATCCGCTACTTTGATCTGGTTGGCGCTGCGCTGATTATTCAGCGTGTGATCTGCGCCGGGCTTGGCCAGGCAGTATTCAAGCAGTTCCGTACTGGTCATATTTCAACGTCCCCTTGCAAGGTTGCTACGATCCGACGCTCTGCGCCGTCGATTTGGTGCTCGCCCAGCCAAATACCTTGCCAGGTGCTAACACCAGTTTGCTCTGTGAAACAGGCTGCATGAATGAATGATGCTCCGAACAGCGAGGCTTTACTGTGAACCTGCGTCATTCATTCTGCTGCCCGTTAAGAATAGCAGCCAAAAAAAAGGGCCGACATGGTAGTCAGCCCTTTTTATATTTTTGAGATTTACTGCACGGCAGCGAAAGCGTCAGCAACCTGTTTAACGTTGTGATGATTCAGGCCCGCCATGCAGACACGGCCGCTGGCAATCAGGTACACGCCGAACTCCTCGCGCAGGCGATCAACCTGAGCGACGCTGAAACCGGTGTAGCTGAACATCCCGCGCTGTTGCAGCAGGTAGTCAAAATTGCGGCCCGGCAGCGCGACTTTCAGGCTGTTAACCAGCGTCTGGCGCATTTCCAGAATACGCACACGCATGCCTTCCACTTCGTCCAGCCATTGCGCTTTCAAATGAGTATCGCCCAGCACTTTCGCCACCACCTGCGCACCGAAATTCGGCGGGCTGGAGTAGTTACGGCGCACGGTCGCTTTCAGTTGGCCAAGCACGCGGCCCGCCGCTTCGCTGTTTTCGCACACCACGGACAATCCGCCAACGCGCTCGCCGTAGAGTGAGAAGATTTTCGAGAAGGAGTTGCTAACGAAACAGGTCACGCCCGCCGCTGCCATGGCGCGAATAGCGTAGGCATCGTCATCAATACCCGCGCCAAAGCCCTGATAGGCAATGTCGAGGAACGGAATTAACTCGCGCTGTTTAGCGATTTCAATCACCTGATCCCACTGTGCTGGTGTCAGGTCAGAACCGGTTGGGTTGTGGCAGCACGGATGCAGCAGCACGATGCTTTGCGCTGGCAGGGTTTTCAGTGCATCGAGCATTCCGGTGAAATTCACGCCCAGGCTTTCAGGATTGAAATACGGGTAAGTGTGAACCTTGAAGCCCGCGCCGCCAAAAATGGCCACGTGGTTTTCCCAGGTAGGATCACTCACC
>BHES01000107.1 GCA_003864575.1 Enterobacterales bacterium | reverse complement strand
GGTCACGACTTTGACGCTGTAGCTCTTCAAGGGCAATCTTCTGTTTTGCAGTCAGCTCTATTTTCATCGCGCTGAGCATGATATTTATCAGCTGGATAATCAAGCACTTTCAATGACCACGGGTATAGGTCTGATTATTTTGTCTACAGATGCAAAGATCTTTAAGACCGCCACTGATATACAACCGGCATATAAAATGCATGATTCGCTGCCATATTAATACTGATGATTTTTTTAGCAATGGCGTTGAGAATAATTTCACTTATAAAGTCATAAAAAATGATACAGATTGTTTTTTATACAGCAAAGATGGCGTAGTGCGTGCGGTTTCCCGGCGTTACCGCCGGGCAGGAGTTGAGAATTAGCGTGGGATTTTTTTGAAGTCCGCCGGGGAGTTGACGATAACGCCGTTGGCGCCTAATTTTTTGGCCTGTTGGTAATCTGCCTGATTATTTATTCCAATCAAAATAATGTGCGCATCGCCCTGAGAGCGGAAACAATCCATCGCTTCTTTGTCCCATTCGAGCGTCGCTTTTGAGCGCGCTTCGCCGAGGGTAAATTTCTCCACCACTTCCACATCACGCTTCATTTCCAGCGCATACCAGCGGCTTTTCTTCTCGGGTTTAATCTGGCATTGATGCGCCATCGTAATATTCGCGAGCGCAGTACGGGTCACATCCCGGCTTTCAAAACGCGGCAGGTCGGCGGGAAGGGCTTCAAGATATTTTGCATCGGTTGAATAAATACGGCTTCTCGCAAGGCTATGTGTCGCTTGCAATACCTTGTCCAGCGCTGTAGCCATCGCCTCCGGTGCGGCGTCCGGGGTTTTTATATCAATATAGAAAATGGTTTTCGGGAAATCTTTCAGCACGCTTTCCAGCGTCGGAATACCGATGTTTTTACCACGATATGGATGCGACTCATCGGTACCAAATGCCCAGCCAGCATCCATTTTGGCGAGTTCGGCCGCCGTATATTGAGACACAGTCCCCTGCTGGTTGGTCAGGGTTTTCAGATCAGAAGGCCGATAAAGGACGGGAACGCCATCTTTTGACAGCTGAACGGTGATCCAGACGGCATCCGCTCTGTTTTCCAACGCCAGTTTGATGGCGGGCAGCGTATTTTCCGGCGCATCGGCAGTACCGCCACGGTGGGCAATAATCTGCGGAGCGTGGACAGGCGGCGCAGCAAAAGCGGCCTGAGACAAAAAACAGCCAGAAAGTAATGCACTAAGCAGGCGTCGTGATGGCGTTTTCATTGTTGCGGGTTCCATTTTGCGAAAGAGGACTTTACGAAAAATATACGAGTTGATTGTTGTATTAATATTAAAACCATCACAGAAACTGTTTATAAATAAGCCATTACTCTTCATTTCCTATAAAACATTCTCGACGTGAATGTTTGATGTTTGTAACTACGCCCAGGCTGATAAGTTAAAAATCGCTGACTTGAATTAGTGCTCTTTGACTGTATACTTATACAGTCATTGGGGAGGGTTATGCGCAAAATTATTCACGTCGATATGGATTGCTTCTTCGCTGCCGTAGAAATGCGCGACGATCCTTCCTTGCGCGATATCCCTATCGCCATTGGCGGCAGCCGCGATCGTCGTGGCGTTATCAGCACCGCTAATTATCCGGCGCGCAAATTCGGTGTTCACAGTGCCATGCCCACGGGAATGGCGCTGAAGCTTTGCCCGCACCTGAAAGTCATCCCCGGCAGGATGGAAGCCTATAAAGAAGCGTCAAACCATATTCGCGAAATCTTCTCTCGCTATACCCACCTGATCGAACCATTGTCGCTGGACGAAGCTTATCTCGACGTCTCTGATACCCTTTTATGCAGCGGTTCAGCCACGCTGATCGCCGCCGAAATTCGGCAGGCGATTTCCGATGAAATCAATCTCACCGCGTCGGCAGGCATCGCGCCGATTAAGTTTTTGGCGAAAATCGCCTCAGATCTTAATAAACCTGACGGGCAATACGTCATCACCCCTGATCAAGTTCCGGCGTTCCTGCTGGACCTGCCGCTGAGTAAAATACCCGGCGTGGGTAAAGTGACAGCCCAGCGTTTACAGGAGCGAGGTCTGGTGACCTGCGGCGACGTGCAGCGCTATGACCTGGCGCAGTTGCTGAAAAATTTCGGTAAGTTTGGGCGCGTATTGTGGGAGCGTTGTCAGGGGATTGATGAGCGGGATGTTTCGCCCGAGCGGCTGCGTAAGTCGGTTGGCGTCGAGCGCACGCTGGCGGAAGATATTCACACTTGGGAAGAGTGTGTGGCGCTGATTGAACGTCTGTTTCCGGAGCTGGAAAGGCGTCTGAGTAACGTCAGCCCGGAACTGCGCATTGCGCGTCAGGGTGTTAAGCTCAAGTTTCATGATTTCCAGCAGACTACGCAGGAACACGTCTGGCCGGTGCTCAACAAAGAGGATTTACTGAAAGTGGCGCGGGAAGCCTGGGAACAAAGAAGGGGAGGTCGCGGAGTCAGGCTGGTGGGGTTACATGTGACATTGCAGGATCCGCAGATTGAGCGGCAGCTGCTTTTACCCTGGGAGTGACTTAACTCCTCCCCCTGCGAAGGGGGAGGCCGGGAGAGGGTTTTAATGGCGACGCGGTATTCAGTTAAAATCAACACCCCATCCCAGCCTTCCCCTCGTGAGAGGGGAAGGAGCGAAGAGCAGATCAACGCCTTCCCCTTCGCAGGGGAAGGCGCTAAGACAAATCAGTTTTTTTCAGGAATCGCTTTCAGCAGCGCCGTCAGCAATTGCCAGTAGAGGCCAACGCTTTCGATATGTACTTGTTCATCCGGCGAGTGTGGTCCGGTGATGGTCGGGCCGATGGAAACCATGTCCATGTCCGGATACGGTTTTTTGAACAGACCGCATTCCAGACCGGCGTGTATCACCATGATGTCCGGATTTTTGTCGAACAACTGCTGGTAAGTTTCACGCACCAGCGTCATCACCGGTGAGCTTGGCTCAGGTTTCCAGCCAGGGTAGCTGCCTTTCGCCAGTGTTTTCGCACCCGCCAGTTTGCCCAGTGAATCCAACATGCTCACCACGTACTCTTTACCGCTGTCGATAAGCGAACGGATCAGGCAATTGATCGCCACTTCGCCGTCGGTCATGGTCACTACGCCCACGTTCAGGGACGTTTCGACCACGCCTTTCACGTCATCGCTCATGCGGATCACGCCGTTTGGCGTCGCGTTCAGCAGCGCCAGGAAACGGCTCTGGGTGTCAGCGTTTAGCGCTTTTGCGTCGCTGTGTGCTGCTTCAACCACCAGAGCGATTTTCTTCTCAACCGCAGACAGTTCAAACTGAAGGGTAGCCAGGAATTCCTGTGCTGCCGCTTTCAGTGCGTCTGCTTTGTCTGCTGCAATAGCCAGCGTCGCGATAGCTTCACGCGGAATGGCATTACGCAGGGTACCGCCGGTGAAGTCCAGCAGGCGCAGGCCAAGGCTATCGGCGTGCTCAGTCAGGAAGCGGGCCAGCAGTTTGCTGGCGTTACCCAGACCCAGATGAATTTCAGCGCCGGAGTGGCCACCTTTCAGCCCTTTCAGCGTCAGCTTCAGCGTGGTGTAGCCAGCAGGCACGGCTTCGCGGGTCAATGTCAGGGTGGAAGTGAAATCAATCCCGCCTGCGCAACCCATGTAGATTTCGCCTTCGGTTTCTGAATCGGTGTTGATCAGGATCTCAGACTGTAACCAGTTGGGTTGCAGGCCGAATGCGCCTGCCATGCCGGTCTCTTCGGTCATGGTTAGCAGCACTTCCAGCGGGCCATGCTCGACGGAATCATCGGCCAGCACTGCCAGGGCAGAGGCCAGACCGATACCGTTGTCAGCACCCAGCGTCGTGCCACGGGCTTTTACCCAACCGTTTTCGATAAACGGCTGAATCGGATCTTTAGTGAAATCATGAACGGTGTCGTTATTCTTTTGCGGCACCATGTCGAGGTGAGCTTGCAGCGCCACAGCTTTGCGGTTTTCCATGCCTTTAGTGGCAGGTTTGCGCAGCAGGATGTTACCGACTTCGTCACGCTCAGCGTGGATACCCTTTTCCTGCGCCCATTCAACAATGTGTTTCGCCAGGGCTTCTTCATGGTAAGAAGGGTGCGGAATAGAACAAACTTTGGCAAAAATATCCCACAGCGGCTGTGGCGAAAGTTGAGACAGTTCAGACACTATAAGTCTCCTGTAACAGTCAGCTCAGTCAGGTGCGATATGCAGGTGAACTGATTGAGAAACTGTAGGTTTAAGGTTAAGTAATCCCCGCCAGACGTTGTGGCGAGTGGCCTGACAGAATATCACTTAATCTTAACCTGTGCGCGTACGTGGGGAGAAAATCCGGCTTTTTTGGGTGTCAGTTTCCAGATAATCGCTGGTTTTTGTGAACCGGACTCACTATAATCCGGCGCAACCTTTTTTCCCCCGAATACACTCGTCATACTTCAAATTGCAGATGCGTTGGCGTGTTCGCATACCCGAATCACTGACTTATGTCAGCTTCACGGGATTTGTTCACTTGCCGCCTTCCTGCATTTCGAATTATGTAGGGTTAAAATTTTTAGAAGCCGTCATTCACTGGCTGGGACACCTATATGAGCGAAAAATACGTTGTAACCTGGGACATGCTGCAAATCCACGCCCGTACCATGGCAAAGCGCCTGCTGCCGGCAGAACAGTGGACAGGCATTATTGCCGTCAGCCGTGGTGGCCTGGTTCCTGCGGCTTTGCTGGCGCGTGAACTGTGTATCCGCCACGTTGATACCGTCTGCATCTCCAGTTACGACCATGATAATCAGCGCGAAATGCAGGTGATCAAACGTGCAGAAGGTGACGGTGAAGGTTTCATCGTAATTGACGATCTGGTGGATACCGGCGGTACCGCGAAAGCCATTCGTGAGATGTATCCGAAAGCCCATTTCATCACCATTTTCGCCAAACCGGCCGGTGCGCCACTGGTTGACGATTATGTGATCGACATCCCGCAGGACACCTGGATTGAGCAGCCGTGGGATATGGGGGTGGTGTTTGTTCCCCCTCTGGTCGGACGCTAAATCCTCGTCATCCTTCTTGCTGTCTCTACGTTGGCTGCCCCGGTCACATACTTGTGTATGCTCCCGGGGGCTCATTCAGTTGGCGCCTTGATACAACAAGAATGATTTAGAGGATTATTATATTGCACTTTTAAACGCCTGGCTTATCGCCGGGCGTTTTGCTTTGGTTTTCTGATGGGATCACGGCTGAAATTCCCATCCGGCTTGACCTCTCCCTTGTCTTCACGCAACGTACTCCCTATATAAAGATGGCAAAATGGCGTTCCCACAGTTTGCAAACGGAGGATATTGCACCATGGCACCCGTCAACCTTACGGAAAAACTGTTCAAACCCAGCTTTAAGTATCCAGAAACCTCGACGCTGGTTCACCGCGTTCAACACCATCACAGTCCGCTGCACTCTGCGCTGGAAGGCGACTCTGCACCCTGTTGGTATCGTACGATCAATCGCCTGATGTGGCTGTGGCGCGGCGTGGATCCGATTGAAGTGGAAGAAGTATTGTCGCGTATTGCGGTCTCGACCTCCAAACGTAGCGATGAACGCCTGCTCGATACCGTGATTGGCTATCGCAGCGGCAACTGGATTTATGAATGGACGCAGCAGGCGATGGCCTGGCAGCAAAAAGCGCAGGAGACGGAAGATGTCGCGCTTGCCAGCCAGTACTGGCTCAACGCCGCTAACCTGTACAGCATCGCCAGTTATCCTCATCTGAAAGGCGACACGTTGGCGGAACAGGCCGAAGTACTGGCCAACAAAGCCTTTGAACAGTCGGCGCTGCATTCACCGTATCAACTGAAAGAGATCGAGTTTGCCATCGAGGGTGGGGCGCCGATCACCGGATTCCTGCATTTACCCAACGAAGGTAAAGCTCCGTTCCCGACGGTGATGATGTGTGGGGGGCTGGATACCTTACAGTGCGATCATCAGCGTCTGTTCCGTGAATATCTGGCACCGCGTGGCGTTGCCATGCTGACTGTCGACATGCCATCGATCGGTTTTTCCGCTAAATGGAAACTGACGCAGGACACCAGTTTCTTGCATCAGCAGGTGCTGGCCCAGCTCAGTAACGTCGCCTGGGTTGATGCCACCAAAGTCAGTCTGTTCGGTTTCCGCTTCGGTGCCAACGTGGCGGTGCGGCTGGCCTATCTCGAACCCCGCCGCGTGCGGGCGGTCGCCACGCTCGGTGCGCTGGTACATACGCTGCTCTGCGACACCCAATGCCAGGCTAAGGTGCCGGATATGTACATGGACGTGCTCGCCAGCCGTCTCGGAATGTCGAGCGCAGCGGACAACTTACTCAAGACGGAGCTTAATCGGTATTCTCTGAAAACACAGGGTTTGCTCGGCCGTCGTACCTCTACGCCGATTTTAGCCGGATACTGGGAGAACGATCCTTTCAGCCCTAAAGAAGAAGCGAGGTTGATTGCGGACTCTTCGGCCGGCGGCAAACTCTTAAGCATCAAAGCCGAACCGCTTTTCAGCAGCTTTGACCGAGCTTTACATGAGACTTGCGATTGGCTTACGGCGAGAATGCGATAACTTAACAGTTGCTAATTCTTAACGTTTTGCTACAAATGATGACCTACTTATGGAGGTTGTACTATGACGTTACCAAGTGGTCATCCTAAAAGCCGGCTAATGAAACGTTTCGGTACTCTGGGACCTTATATCCGTGAAGGAAAGTGTGAGAACGATCGCTTTTTCTTCGACTGTCTGGCGGTTTGTGTGAACGTAAAACCGGCGCCCGAGAAGCGTGAGTTTTGGGGCTGGTGGATTGAACTGCAAGCTGAAACTGAGCGTTTTACTTATGTTTATCATTTCGGATTGTTTGATAAAGATGGGATCTGGAAGGCGCAAAACATTAAAGACGCTGAAGTTCGGGAAAAACTGGAGACCACGTTGCGCGGTTTCCACAAGAACCTCAACGCCATGATTGTTGATATGTCATTAAGGCTCGAACCTGCCGAAGATTTCGGCGACAAACCTTTGAAGCTGTCAGCCTGACATTCATGCTTCACCCCGCATAAGCACTGCTACGTCGCGTTATGCCTTCGGGTATAACGCTTCTTTCCTTTTCCAAAGACAACAACCCACCTCTTCATTTAAACTCTCATTAAGATTTCTCTTTCAAACGGCAGAATGATAATGAGTGGCAGCCAGACCTTGGTGGTAAAACTGGGCACCAGCGTGCTCACCGGCGGTTCCCGCCGTCTTAACCGAGCTCACATTGTTGAGCTGGTTCGCCAGTGCGCGCAGCAACATGCGGCAGGGCACCGAATTGTGATTGTTACCTCGGGCGCGATTGCCGCCGGACGTGAACATCTGGGCTACCCCGAACTCCCCGCCACCATTGCCTCCAAACAGCTGCTGGCCGCTGTCGGGCAGAGCCGTTTGATTCAACTGTGGGAACAGCTGTTCTCCATCTACGGCATCAACATCGGACAGATGCTGCTGACCCGCGCTGATTTGGAAGATCGCGAGCGTTTTCTCAATGCACGCGACACCATGAATGCGCTGCTCGACAACCATATTGTCCCAGTGATCAACGAGAACGACGCCGTGGCAACCGCTGAGATTAAAGTCGGCGATAACGACAACCTGTCAGCGTTGGCGGCAATTCTCGCCGGAGCCGACAAACTGCTGCTGCTGACCGACCAACCGGGCCTGTTCACCGCCGATCCGCGAACGAACCCGCAAGCCGAGTTAATCCGTGAAGTCACCGCCATCGACGACGCCCTGCGCGGCATTGCCGGTGACAGCGTTTCCGGTCTGGGTACCGGCGGCATGGCCACCAAACTGCAAGCCGCTGACGTCGCCTGTCGTGCCGGCGTTGATACCATCATCGCTGCTGGCAGTCTGCCGGGCGTGATCAGTGATGTGATCAACGGCGTGTCCGTCGGCACCCGTTTCCACGCGATGCAAACGCCGTTGGAGAACCGCAAACGCTGGATCTTCGGCGCGCCACCCGCCGGTGAAATTACCATTGATGACGGTGCAGTGGCAGCGATGCTCGAACGCGGCAGCTCGCTGTTGCCGAAGGGGATCCGCGACGTTAAAGGTGATTTCTCGCGTGGCGAAGTGATCCGGATCCGCAGCCTGGTCGGGCGTGACCTGGCCCACGGCGTCAGCCGTTATAACAGCGACGCCATGCGCATGATTGCCGGTCACCACTCCCAGCAGATCAGCGATATTCTTGGTTACGAGTACGGCCCGGTTGCCGTGCACCGTGACGACATGATTGTTAGCTAAGATTGTTATTAGTGAAGGAAATACCCATGTTGAATGTAATGGGCAAGGCCGCCAGACAGGCCTCCTACCAGCTTTCCACCCTCAGCACCGCCGAAAAAAACCGTGCGCTGCTGGTGATTGCCGACATGCTCGAAGCTAACAGCCAGAGCATCATTAATGCCAATGAACTGGACATGTCCGCCGCCCGCGCCAGCGGCATGACCGACGCGCTGCTAGACCGCCTGCTGCTGACGCCTGCGCGTCTCTCTGCCATTGCCAGTGACGTGCGCGATGTCTGCCGCCTGAGCGACCCGGTTGGTCAGGTGATAGACGGCTCAACCCAGGACAGCGGGCTGCGGCTCGAACGTCGTCGGGTGCCGCTCGGCGTGGTCGGCGTGATTTATGAAGCGCGCCCGAACGTCACCATCGACGTCGCGAGCCTGTGCCTGAAAACCGGTAATGCAGCCATTCTGCGCGGTGGCAAAGAGACGCATCATACCAATCAGGCGACGGTAAAAGTGATTCAGCAGGCGCTGGAGCAGTGCGGTTTGCCAAAGGCGGCGGTGCAGGCCATCGACAGCCCGGACCGTGCGCTGGTGGCCGAGATGCTGCGTCTGGATAAATACATCGACATGCTGATCCCTCGCGGTGGCGCGGCGCTGCATAAACTGTGCCGCGAACAGTCCACCATTCCGGTGATCACCGGCGGTATTGGTGTGTGCCACACCTTTGTGGATGAAAGCGTCGATTTCGACCAAGCGCTGACCGTGATTGAAAACGCCAAAGTGCAGCGCCCGAGCGCCTGTAACAGCCTCGAAACGCTGCTGGTGCATCAGGCGATTGCCAGCCGTTTCTTGCCAGAACTGAGTGCCAAAATGTACGCGGCGGGTGTCACGCTGCACGCCAGTGAGTCAGCCTTGCCGTATCTGCAACATGGCCCGGCGAACGTCGTGGCCGTGGCGGAAGAAGATTACTCGGATGAGTGGCTGTCGCTGGATCTCAACGTCACCGTGGTTGCAGATATCGACGCCGCCATTGCGCATATTCGCGCCTACGGCACCGAACACTCTGATGCAATTCTCACCCGTTCTATCAGCCAGGCCGACCGCTTCGTAAATGAAGTGGACTCGTCGGCGGTCTACGTCAACGCCAGTACCCGCTTCACCGACGGCGGCCAGTTTGGCCTCGGTGCTGAAGTCGCGGTCAGCACGCAGAAACTCCACGCCCGCGGCCCGATGGGGCTCGAAGCGCTAACGACGTACAAGTGGATTGGTTATGGTGACGACTTAGTTCGTCCGTAACAGAAAGGCACCGGTGAATTCGACAGAGGAAACCGGTGCAAAAGACTTAAAATCAACAGGTTGATGAGAAAAGCAGCAATCGCACTTTCCCACTATTGACTCACGTTGAAGATTTCAATAAATTACGCCACGTAGTCCCGCAGCACCTCAAAAAGCCGACTTAGCTCAGTAGGTAGAGCAACTGACTTGTAATCAGTAGGTCACCAGTTCGATTCCGGTAGTCGGCACCATTAAAAACAATCACTTACGCTATCTTCACCACCTTATCAATTCCATGCTGTGCCGTATTTGTGCCATCGACCACAATCATTGAGTCCAGTTTGCATGCGTGTTCTGATAGGTGATTGGGAGAGAGATGTGCGTATCGGCGCACCATTTCTATACACTCCCAACCGCCCATCTCTTGCAATGCTGACAGCGGTACGCCACTTTGGATAAGCCAACTTGCCCAAGTGTGTCGTAAGTCGTGAAATCTGAAATCCTCTATCCCCGCCAACTTCAATCCCTTCTGCCACTGCCTGTTGTCATCCACCCTCATTTTTCGAATATCTGGCGTCATTGAACCATCAGAACGATTCTTCGCCTTGGTGTGAACGAACACCCAACGCGAGTGAAGGCCGATCTGTTTTCTCAGAACAGAGCATGCTGTATCGTTAAGAGCGACGCCGATCGCTTTCCCTCCCTTTGCGTTCTCCGGGTTAATCCACGCCACCTTGCGTTGCATATCTATCTGCGACCACTCCAGATTTATAATGTTTGAACGGCGAAGGCCAGTGGATAGGGCAAAGATAACAACCGGCCTGATGATATCCGGCATAACCCGGATCATCCTTTCCGCCTCTTCTTTTGTAAGCCAGCGAATACGCTTATTCGGAGTAGAGCGTGATTTAAGATTGGGCGCCTTCTCCAGCCATCCCCACTCTTTCTCTGCAATCCTCAGCAGGCTGCGAATGAAAGCCAGATAAAGATTCTTAGTCGCCTGGGTAACATCAAGCTTTCCGCTGGACTTTCTGTTTTTGAGACCAGCAACAACCGAAGTGATTTCCTCCGGCCTGATGCTTGATAGATTTCTTCCTGAGAAGTGTTCAAGGAAGAATTCAATCTTGGTCTTGTCGTCATCCAGAGAACGCTTATGCTGCTTATCCGTAAGCCAGCGAACGCATGCTTCTTCGAATGTTTTTTGAGGGGATTCGCCTAATCTGCTAACCCGCCATGACTCAGATTTCAGTTTGTCGTGCAATTCCTGCGCTTCGAGCTTGTCTGACGTGTCAAGAGATCGCCTAACACGCTTTCCGTCTGGCGTTGCGAAGTCGCAGTGCCAAATTCCACCACGTTGTTTGATCGCCATAATGTGTCCTCTTTACGGCCATCTGATTCACTCACGGCCTGATTGTGCTTTTGATTGTGAACATACTCAAGGCAGGATGACTTTAAAATCTCAAATCTACCCTGAGCCTTTTCCCCGCTTTTCCCCGCAATCAACTTCCCCGCTTTAATGAGACCCCGAACCGTACGCGGTGATTTCTTAAGATATGCAGCCGCTTCGGTGAGTTTAAAAACCTCATCGTCTAATAGAATTTCTTGCATTCTTACCTCTGCTATTTACCCTCAGCCACACGATGAACAATCACGCAAAGCCATAGCCACACTTCATGACCAGATGGGCATAGTGGTTTGGCCTGGGTGGAGTATTCATCAAGTAGCTGACGGAGTGATTGAGTGTTTTGTTTACTACGGAGTTCGGTGAGTAGATTCTTTGCGATTGATCGGACTGCGTTGTTAGTCCTCAGTTGCGAAAGAGAAGGCCTCTATAAAGACCGTTGCCGCTTGAGGAACGATGGCGTTTCCGTAGGCGCGCAGGCGTCCCACTCTTTGGGCAACCCCATGAGCCAGCGGGAATGTGCCGGATTCAACTGGCCGCCACTTTCCATCTCTGCAGAGGAGCCAGTCAGCATCTCTCCAGACGCCGTGAACCGGTGTGGCGATCGAGGAAGACCCTGCTCCGTCGAATAGTCCAGCCTGTCGAACGTCCTGTCCTTCCCGTCCGAACGCATCGTTGTCGGGCCTGACCCCTTGTAATCGCTGGTAGTCGGCGTTGGCCAGCCGTTTTGCACCGAAAGTGAGTCGCTGTCTGATATGCGGCGCGCCGACGCTACAAGCTGGCAGTACTGCCGCCCCGCAGGCGTAGCCTTCTGCTTCCAGTTCATCG
>BHES01000106.1 GCA_003864575.1 Enterobacterales bacterium | reverse complement strand
TTCCGAGAGGAAATACGACGATTCTTTAGTGAAATATTACCGGGTCTTGCTGGGGTATTATCATGTCGAATTAATGACAACTTTCAGATGCTGGAAAATGCATCTTCAAGTTAACTGTGTATAGACACGTTTTTATTTGCAACTTGTCCTGCACCGCGCAGTCATAATGGAAATTATTCAGCTTGAAACAGAAAACATCCAGAAAGGAAATAAGATGAACAAACGACTTATTGTGGTAGCTGGCGCCCTGTGCGTAACCATGGGCCTGTCAGGTTGTACCACCAACCCTTATACCGGCGAATCAGAAGCAGGGAAAGCCGGTATTGGCGCGGGTTTGGGTGCTGCACTGGGTGCGGGCGTTGGGATGCTTTCATCTTCTAAAAAAGACCGCGGCAAAGGCGCCCTGATCGGCGCAGCAGCAGGTGCTGCTCTTGGCGGCGGTGCAGGTTATTACATGGATGTGCAGGAATCCAAACTGCGCGAAAAAATGAAAGGCACCGGCGTCAGCGTGACCCGCCAGGGCGATAATATCGTGCTGAATATGCCAAACAATGTAACCTTCGACTCCAGCAGCAGCACGCTGAAACCGGCGGGTGCCAACACCCTGACCGGCGTGGCGATGGTGCTGAAAGAGTATCCGAAAACCGCCGTTAACGTCGTCGGATACACCGACAGCACTGGCACCCGAGCTCTGAACATGAAACTGTCGCAACAACGTGCTGACGGCGTGGGCAGCGCATTGATCACCCAGGGTGTGGCAGGCAGCCGCGTTCACACCACCGGTGCAGGCCCGGATAACCCGATCGCCAGCAACAGCACCGAAGAAGGCAAAGCACAGAACCGCCGCGTTGAGATCACCCTCAGCCCGTTGCAGTAACTTTTTGCCCGTCATTCCCACGGGGCCGAAAGGCCCCGTTTTGCTTCCTGCGCTACGTTCCCGCCTTGCTGATGTGGTATTCTTACGCCCTCTGTCACTTCCCCCTGCCCGCGCCGGAACCTGCTATGTCACTGAAAGATATTGCCAAAGAACTTGGGTTATCCGTTACGACCGTCAGCCGTGCGCTGAACGGCTACAGTGATGTCTCGGCACAAACCAAAGCGCGGGTACAGGAAACAGCGCAGTTGCGCGGCTACCGTCCTAATACGTTGGCCCGCCGCCTCAAAATGGGCAAGATCGACGCCGTTGGCCTGCTTTTCCCCTTTACTTCGCATCCGTTGAGCAACTCTTCTTTTATCGAAATGGTGGGCTGCATTACGTCTGAATTGGCGAAAAACGAAGTGGATTTACTGTTGGTCGCCGACGAACTGCCACACTTTTCCTACAGCCGCCTGGTGGAGAGCAAACGGGTCGACGCCATGCTGGTCGCCCACACGCTGGTGCAGGATCCTCGTCTGGAAGACTTACAGCGCCGCAATTTTCCCTTTTTGGCGCTGGGTCGCAGCCAGCTGAAGCAGGATTATGCCTGGTTTGATTTCGATAACCGCGCCGGTATGGAACTGGCGGTGACGCATCTGGCCGGTCTCGGCCACCAGCGCATTGCATATCTGGGCGAAAATAATCCGCAGTCATTTATTGGTATGCGCCTGCAAGGGTATCTGGAAGGTATGGCCGTATCGGGCCTGCCGGTTTTACCTGAATGGATCTGCAAAATTAGCCCCATCCGCCGTGATGGCTATCTGGTGACCAAGGCGCTGCTGGCGCACGCGACGCCACCCACTGCCATTGTCTGCGACTGCAATATGCACGGCGAAGGTGCCGCCATGGCGCTGCATGAAGCCGGGCTGTTGCTGAGTGGAAAAGTGTCGTTGATCATTTATGACGGCCTGCCCGCCGACAGTTTGCCGGACGTCGCCGTGACGGCCATCGTAGAGAATACCCGCGAAGCCGTAGGCAAACAGATTGCTGACATGACACTGGCGCTGATCTGCGGCGAAAAACCGACTAACTTGCAGGTATTATGGCAACCTGTGCTGCAATCTGGCGTTACGGCTAACCCTCCCTTCAAAAATTAATTTTCCACGCTGCGTCACAAATATTGTTTTTTCTATTACGCATCCGAAACGTTTCGGATCAATGCTGACTCCATGCAAACAGAAACTCAGGAGCCGCAATTCATGGAAAGCGATATTGTTCATCTCACCAGTGACAGCACCAGCCTGATCGTACGCTGCGCCCCTTTTGCTGAAATTCTCTATTGGGGACAACGCCTTAACGGCTACAGCGCGGACGACGTAATTTCACTTGGCCGCGCGGTGCCGAATGGGCGCGTTGACGTCGATGCGCCGGTGAATTTCAGCGCGGATTCCGGGCGCGGCTCTTTCGGTACGCCGGGCGTGGAAGGCCACCGCGACGGCCTGGACTGGTCGCCGGTATTCAATACGATTGACGTCATTCAACAGGGAAATCAGCTGACGATCGTCACGCAAGACCCCCACGCAGGCCTGCAATTGCGCAGCGAACTGCGTCTTGATGACAGCGGCGTATTACAGATGCGCAATGCGCTGACCAGCCAGAAGGCGGGCAAATATCAGGTGACGCGTCTCGCCGTCACCCTGCCGCTGCCGGAACGCGCTGACGAAGTGATGGCGTTTCACGGCCGCTGGATTAAAGAGTTCCAGCCACACCGCACGCGCCTTGAGCACGGCGGTGTGATTCAGGAAAACCGCCGGGGTAAAACTTCGTCCGAATATTTCCCGGCGATGATGATCGGTCATCATGGTTTCAGTGAACAGCAGGGCGAAGTCTGGGGAATGCACCTTGGCTGGAGTGGCAATCACCGGCTGCGTGCCGACATCAAAACCGACGGCCGCCGCCTGATGCAGGCCGAAGCGCTTTACTTCCCCGGCGAGCAGATGCTGGAACAGGGTGAAACGCTGGAAACGCCGTGGCTCTACGCCAGCTATTCGGCCAGCGGCCTCAACCCGATGAGTCAACAGTTTCACCGCTTTGTGCGAGACCAGATTTTGCGCTTCCCGGCCGAAAAACCGCGTCCGGTCCACCTCAATACCTGGGAAGGCATCTATTTTGACCACGACCCCGACTACATTATGCAGATGGCGACCGAGTCAGCGGCATTAGGCGTAGAACGCTTTATTATCGACGACGGCTGGTTCCGGGGGCGTGCCGATGACCGCGCTGCGCTCGGTGACTGGTATCTTGATGAGAAGAAATACCCGCACGGCCTGAAACCGGTGATTGATCACGTTAAAAATCTGGGCATGGAGTTTGGTATCTGGGTCGAACCGGAGATGATTAATCTGGATTCAGACCTTTACCGCCAGCACCCTGAGTGGCTGCTGGCGCTGCCGGGGTATCAGCAACCGAGCGGTCGTCACCAGTTTGTTCTCGACCTGAATAATCCACAGGTATTTGATTACCTTTTGGAACGCATGAGCTGGCTGCTCGGCGAACATGACGTGGACTATGTGAAGTGGGACATGAACCGTGAAATTGTCCAGCCTGGCCATCAGGGCCGCGCCGCGCTGACGATGCAAACGCAGCAGTTTTACCGTCTGCTTGATGTACTGGGTGAACGTTTCCCGCAGGTTGAGTTTGAATCCTGCGCCTCCGGCGGCGGGCGTATCGATTATGAAGTGCTTAAACGCAGCCACCGCTTCTGGGCTTCCGACAACAACGACGCACTGGAACGGCAAATCATTCAGCGTGGGATGAGCTACTTCTTCCCGCCGGAAGTGATGGGCTCGCACATCGGCAATAAGCTGTGCCACGCCACGTCGCGCCAGCACAGCATTGAATTTCGCGGGCTGACGGCGCTGTTTGGCCATATGGGTATCGAGCTGGACCCGGTAAAAGAGGGCGAGGCCGAGCGCGCCGGTTTTGCCCGCTATACCCGTTTGCACCAAAAATTACGCGGGCTGCTGCACAGCGGCACGGTCTACCGCGTCGATCATCCGGATGACACGATACTGATCAACGGCGTGGTCAGTCAAAACCAGGATCAGGCCGTATTTTTAGTCAGTCAACTGGCGATGCCAACCTGGTCATTGCCGGGAAATTTACGGGTTCCTGGTCTGGATACCCAGGCGCGCTACCGCGTCTCAATACTCGATGCGCCCCAGCTGCTGGCGAACGGTCAGCCTGGTCACACCATGCGGAAACAGCCTGACTGGATGCAGCAGCCGCCGGAGTTGAGCGCAGAGTGGCTGGAAAAAGCCGGGCTGGCGCTGCCGGTGCTGGACCCGGAAAGCGCCCTGTTGCTTCATTTTGAACGCGTTTAAATAAAAACAAAAAACGCCGGTGCTTCGGTGCCGGTTTTGATGGTTTCGGCAAGGAAATCAAGATGACCCCTACCCAAACAGACCGCGGCTGCTTCTACAAAAATAATGCTAATTTCTGGATTTTCGGCGCCTATTTCTTTCTCTATTTCTTCATCATGGCCACCTGCTATCCGTTCCTGCCTATCTGGCTGTCGGATGTTATCGGCCTGAGCAAAACCCAAACCGGCGTAGTGTTCTCCAGCATGTCGCTGTTCGCTATTCTGTTTCAGCCGATTTTCGGGGTGATTTCAGACAAGTTGGGGCTTAAAAAACACCTGCTGTGGGTCATCGCTGTCCTGCTGTTCTTGTTCGCGCCGTTCTTTATCTATGTCTTTGCGCCGTTGCTCAAACTGAACATCGTGCTGGGGGCAATCCTCGGCGGGGCGTATATCGGCTTCGTATTCGCCGGGGGAGCAGGCGCTACTGAGGCCTACATCGAGCGGGTCAGCCGCAACAGCCATTTTGAATATGGCAAAGCACGGATGTTCGGCTGTTTTGGCTGGGGGATCTGCGCGTCGACGGCGGGTATTCTGTTTAATATCAACCCAAATATTGTGTTCTGGATGGGATCGGGCGCGGCATTACTCCTGATGGTATTGCTGCTCATCTCCCGTCCTCAGGAAAATAAGAATGCGCAGGTGCTGGACAAACTGGGTGCCAATCAGCCGCAAGTCTCGCTAAAAACAGCGCTCCTGCTATTGAAAGAGCGCAAGTTGTGGATGCTGATTTTATACGTGGTTGGCGTGGCCTGCGTGTATGACGTATTTGATCAGCAATTCGCCACCTTCTTCAAAACCTTCTTCGCCTCACCGCAGGAGGGCACGGAGATGTTTGGCTTCGTGACCACCGCAGGCGAGTTGTGTAATGCCGTTATTATGTTCTGCTCACCCTGGATCATTAACCGTATCGGTGCGAAAAATACGCTACTGCTGGCGGGCACTATTATGTCGATCCGTATCGTGGGCTCAGCGTTCGCGACCACGGCCGTTGAAGTGGTGATGCTGAAAATGCTGCACGCGCTGGAAGTGCCGTTCCTGCTGGTGGGCGTCTTCAAGTACATCACGCAGATTTTTGATGTCCGGTTCTCGGCGACCCTCTATCTGGTCGGGTTTAATTTTGCCAAACAGCTGGCGGCAATTTTCCTTTCGGCCTTCGCCGGCAGTTTGTATGACCGCATCGGCTTTAGTGATACCTATCTGATCCTCGGCGCTATCGCCTTCTCAGTGACCGTGATATCCGCCTTTACGCTGAGCGGCAGGGGAAAAACGACGGTCAGTGCTGAGCACCCGGGTATGGCCGCCAAAGCGGGTGGAGTGAGCTGAAGCCTACGCTACGCCGGGTTTTACGGATGCAGCCTTTGCGCACTGTGTGCTAGTCTCCTGTGGATAAGCATTCAGGGGGTAAAGGTTTGAGCAGAAATCAGGAGTCGGGCAGCGCCGTTCGCGCCACCATACGTGACGTCGCCAGTGCGGCGAAGACGGGTAAAACCAGCGTTTCACGCTATCTGAATGGCGAAAAGAATCTGCTTTCTGATGATCTGAAAGAGCGGATTGAACGGGCCATTACCTTGCTGAACTATCAGCCAAGCCAGATGGCCCGCAGCCTGAAAAGCGGCCAGACGCGTCTGATTGGGCTGATCCTGGCGGACATTACTAATCCCTATTCGGTTGACGTCATGCGCGGTGTCGAAGCGGCCTGCCGTCAGCAGGGGTTAACCCTGTTGGTGTGTAATACCAATAACCAGCTCGATCAGGAAAAACACTATCTGCAACTGCTCAGCAGTTATCGCGTCGACGGCATGGTGGTGAACGCCGTCGGTATGCGCGAAGCAGCGATCTCGACCCTGCAACAGGCGCAGTTACCGATGGTGCTGATTGACCGCAAAGTGGCGAATTTCTCTTGTGACGTCGTGGGGCTCGACAATGCGCAGGCCACCACCATGGTGACCGATCATCTTCTGCAACAGGGTTTTGAGGCGATTTTATTCCTCAGCGAACCCATGACCATCAATACCCGTCTCGACCGACTGCATACCTTTTTACAGCGGATGCAGCGTGAACCGCAGCACATCGCCGAACAGGGTGAAGTGGAGCTCAGCGACACCGCCGGGCTGGAAACGTTGCTGCGCGATTTCGTCTCGCGCTATCCGCAAAAGCGCAAAGCGGTTCTGGCCGCCAACGGCGCGCTGACGCTGCTGGTCGCCCGCGCAATGCGCAAGTTGGAACTGGTGTGGGGCCAGGATATCGGCCTGCTTGGCTTTGACGAACTGGAGTGGGCGGAACTCGCGGGCGTGGGCATTACCACCCTGAAACAGCCGACATACGACATGGGCGTCGCCGCACTCGAGCAGCTGGTGACCCGTATTCAGGGCAGCCAGGAACCGATTCGCGATCAGGAGTTCTCGGGTGAACTGATCGTTCGTGGATCGACGGCGAAAGCCTGACTCACCTTTCAATAATTTCCCTCTTTTAAGCATCCCGACCGCGTAAACTTCGTGAGCGGGATCATATTTTTCAGCCTTGCGCCTTTCAGATGGAACCGGTCCCAACTAACGTGAATTGGGTTGCAGCAAATGCTTAACCAGAATCCGCACCCTGTTTAACCGTCTAAGATTGAACATCGACCCGCGTTCCGGGCAGCTTTTTCCTTTCACAGGGAACCAGAGGACATTGAGATGAAAAAAGAAATTGTGGTGGTGATGGCCGCGTACGGTAATGACAACGTGAAAGCACTGGGCGGACAGGCGGCACTGCTGCCGGTGATTGCTGAAGCGGGTGCGGACGGCGTGGAGATCCGCCGTGAGTTGTTCACAGAACATGATCTTAATCATCTGCCTGCCCTGGCGGAAAACATCCGGCAGAAAAATTTATTTACCGTGTATTCCGTTCCTGAATCGCTGTTTGTCGAAGGCGGAAAGGTTAACCCGTCGCTGCCTAAATTCCTGGAAGAAGCCGCAACGCTCGGCGCACGTTCGCTGAAAGTCGCGCTGGGATATTTCAAAGCGGGGGAAGATCTCACGCCGCTGAAAGTGATACTGGGAGAGCACCCGGTCAAACTGGTGGTGGAAAATGACCAGACGTCGGACTGCGGCATTTTATCGCAGATGAATGCGTTTATGTTTGCGGCAACCGCCCTGCATTTACCGCTGACCATGGCGTTTGATATGGCCAACTGGCTGTGGGTCGGGCAGAACCCGATGGCGGCCGCCGATTTGGTGGCGCAGCACGTCGGTTATGTTCACGTTAAAGCCGCAGAAAAGCGCGGCGACAAATGGCACGCCGTGGCGCTGGACGATTCAGACGGCAGCTGGAAACCGTTGCTGGCAAAACTGCCACAGGACGTACCGCGAGGAATTGAGTTCCCGCTGGAAGGTAGAGATCTGATCGCCGTCACCCGTCACTACGTTGAAATGTTGCGTGAGGACGCGGCGCAGGCATAAGGAGCCAAAACATGTCGCTATTATCGTCTCACGCCGCACTGGATGTGGTCACCGTCGGCGAAGCCATGGCGATGTTTGTCGCCTGCGAAAGCGGCCCTCTGGAAGAGGTGACCCGGTTCACCCGCCAGGTCGCCGGTGCCGAACTCAATGTCGCTATCGGGCTATCGCGCTTAGGGCTGAAGGTCGGCTGGGCCAGCCGCGTGGGCGACGACGTATTTGGCCGCTTTGTACTCAAGCAGTTGGAGAAAGAGCGAATTAACGCTGATCAGGTCACGGTGGATAGCCATTTTCCCACCGGTTTCCAGCTGAAATCCAAAGAGGCTCAGGGCCGCGACCCGCGCGTAGAATATTTCCGTAAGAACTCGGCTGCCAGTCACCTTTCGGTGGCCGATTTTAACCCGGAGTATTTCTGTGCCGCCCGGCATTTGCATCTCTCGGGCGTCTGCGCGGCGCTGTCGGACTCGTCGCTGGAACTGTTGAAGTTCACCGCGCAACAGATGAAAAAGGCCGGGAAAAGCATCTCGTTTGATCCGAATCTGCGCCCGGTGTTGTGGCGCAGCGAAGCGGTAATGCGCAAAGAAATTAATGCGCTGGCCTTTGCTGCCGACTGGGTTTTACCCGGTCTTAGCGAGGGGCAGTTGCTGACCGGTGAAAAAACGCCGGAAGGCATCGCGGATTTTTACCTCAATCAGGGGGTAAAAGCGGTGATCATTAAAACCGGTCCTGACGGCGCCTGGTTTAAAACCGCCGACGGCGAACAGGCGCAAGTGGCAGCCTGCAAAGTCGAGAACGTGGTCGATACCGTCGGTGCCGGTGATGGGTTTGCGGTCGGACTGATCAGCGCACTGCTCGAAGGGCTGACGCTGGAGCAGGCGGTAAAACGCGGCAACAAAATCGGCAGCCTGGCCGTGCAGGCCGTTGGCGACAGCGAAGGTTTACCGACGCATGCACAGCTTGATAGTGCATGAACCCGCCCATTTTACCCTGTTTGCTACACTTAATTAGCACCCTACGTAAAAGAAAATAACGCACATCAGTCGCGAAACTGAGGATAAAAGTCATGAACGAAGCCAAAATCGCCATCAGACGCTGGTGGTATATCATGCCGATCGTATTTATCACCTACAGTCTGGCCTATGTCGATCGCTCCAATTTCAGCTTTGCCTCTGCCGCAGGGATTAACGACGATCTGGGCATCACCAAAGGCATGTCCTCACTGCTTGGCGCCCTGTTTTTCCTCGGTTATTTCTTCTTTCAGATCCCCGGCACTATTTATGCCGAACGCCGCAGCGTCAGGAAACTGATCTTCTGGTGTCTGCTGCTGTGGGGTGGCTTCGCTTCACTGACCGGCGTGGTCAGTAATATTCCAATGCTGGCAGCGATCCGCTTCGCCCTCGGGGTGGTCGAGGCCGCCGTCATGCCCGCGATGCTGGTGTATATCAGTAACTGGTTCACGAAGTCTGAACGCTCACGGGCTAACACCTTTCTGATCCTCGGTAATCCGGTCACGGTGCTGTGGATGTCGGTACTGTCCGGTTATCTGATCCACGCCTTCGGCTGGCGGGAAATGTTCATCTTCGAAGGTATTCCGGCGGTGATCTGGGCGGTCTGCTGGTGGTTCCTGGTCAAAGACAAACCCGAGCAGGTTAACTGGCTGACGCAGGATGAGAAAAAAGCGCTGGCTGACCAGTTGGCGAAAGAGCAGGAAGGCATCAGGGCGGTACATAACTACGCCGAGGCGTTCAAATCCCGCAATGTGATCCTGCTGTGTATGCAATATTTCGCCTGGAGTATCGGGGTGTACGGCTTCGTGCTGTGGCTGCCGTCGATTTTGCGCAGCGGCATGCAGATGGGTATGGTGGAAGCCGGCTGGTTGTCGTCGGTGCCTTATCTGGCGGCGACTATCGCCATGATTCTGGTGTCATGGGCATCGGATAAAATGCAGAACCGCAAGATTTTCGTCTGGCCGCTGCTGCTGATTGGCGCACTGGCGTTTTTCGCCTCGTGGGCGATTGGCCCGAATAATTTCTGGGTCTCTTATGCGCTGCTGGTGATCGCTGCCGCGGCAATGTATGCGCCCTACGGCCCGTTCTTCGCCATCATCCCTGAGATGCTGCCGAGAAATGTCGCCGGTGGCGCCATGGCGCTAATCAACAGCCTGGGTGCGCTGGGTTCATTCTTCGGGTCGTGGTTTGTCGGTTATCTCAACGGCAGCACCGGCAGTCCGGCGGCCTCATTTATTTTCATGGCCGTTTCTCTGCTGGTTTCGGTGGTGCTGACGCTCATGGTGAAACCTGAGCAAACCTCTGCCAAACCGCAACCCGCCTGATCTAATGCTATGTATATCAATCCGTTAATTTGGAGTGTGTGATGAAGCCGTCTATCGTTTTGTATAAGAAGCTCCCTGCCGACCTGCATCAGCGTCTGGAACAACATTTTTCCATCGTCGAGTTCGAAGGGATCACCGACGAGAACCGCACCAAAGTGCTCGATGCCCTGCAACAGGCTGAAGGGTTGATTGGCTCCGGTGGTGCGGTGAATAAGGCATTGCTGGACCACGCACCGCGCCTGCGCGGTGTATCGACGATTTCCGTGGGTTATGACAACTTTGACGTCGATGAGCTGACCCGTCGTGAAATTCCGCTGATGCATACGCCAACTGTTTTAACCGAAACCGTGGCCGATACGGTGATGGCGCTGGTGCTCGCCACCGCCCGCCGCGTGGTGAACGTGGCCGAGCGCGTAAAAGCCGGAGAGTGGACCAGCAATATTGGCGCAGATTGGTTTGGTGTCGACGTACACCACAAAACGATCGGCATTATTGGCATGGGCCGCATTGGTCTGGCGGTCGCGCAGCGTGCGTATTTCGGCTTCAACATGCCGGTTCTCTATAACGCACGCAGCCAGCATAAAGCGGCTGAAGAGCGTTTCGGCGCGAAAAAATGCGAGCTGGATGAGCTGCTGGCGAAGTCAGATTTTGTTTGCGTATTACTGCCGCTGACCGATCAGACTTTCCATACCCTCGGCAAGGAACAACTGGCAAAAATGAAGTCCAGCGCCATTCTGATCAGCGCAGGCCGTGGCCCGGTGATTGACGAAAAAGCGCTGATTACCGCGCTGAAAGAGGGCACCATCCACGCTGCCGGAATGGACGTGTTTGAAACCGAGCCGCTTCCAAAAGACTCTCCGCTGCTCAGCTTGCCAAACGTCGTTGCGCTACCGCACATCGGTTCCGCCACGCATGAAACCCGTTACGGCATGGCCGCCTGCGCGGTGGATAACCTGATCGCTGCCCTGACCGGTGACGTCAAAGAGAACTGTGTTAACCCGCAGATATTGAAGAAGTAATTTTTCATCATAGTCAGTTAAATACCGCCTGTTGGCGGTATTTTTTTATCTTTCGGTACGTAACAACACGTTTCATGACGGCGGGTCTGATTGCACTGTTTTACAGCAAACGTTATGGTGGGCATCACATTCTGATAACACATAAAGCTTTCTATGACGTTTTCTGTTTTCGGCGATAAATTTACCCGTTTCACAGGCATTAGCCGCCTGATGGGCGATATGAATGATGGTTTGCGCACGCCAGGAGCTGTCATGCTCGGCGGTGGGAATCCCGCGCAAATACCGGAGATGCAGGACTATTTCCACACGCTGTTAACCGGAATGTTAGCTGAAGGCAAGCTAACCGAAGCGCTGTGCAACTATGACGGCCCGCAGGGCAAAGACGTGCTGCGCCATGCGCTGGCGGATCTGCTGAAAAAAGAGCTGGGCTGGGAGCTGGACGCGAAAAATATCGCGCTGACCAACGGCAGTCAGAGCGCCTTCTTCTACCTGTTCAATCTGTATGCCGGCCGCCGCGCTGACGGCTCGATGGCGAAGGTGTTGTTCCCGCTGGCACCGGAATATCTCGGATATGCCGATGCCGGGCTGGATGAAAACCTGTTCGTTTCTGCCAAACCCAATATTGAGCTGTTGCCGGAAGGACAGTTCAAATATCACGTTGATTTCGATCATCTGCCTATTACGGACGATATCGGTCTGATTTGTGTATCGCGCCCCACCAACCCGACCGGCAATGTGATCAC
>BHES01000105.1 GCA_003864575.1 Enterobacterales bacterium | reverse complement strand
TCCTGCTTTCCTGCTCGGCTTTAATGGCAACAGACTGGGAAATTGCAAATATGCTAAATAAATTAGCCAGTTACAGTGAATTTCATTTCAAAATTGCAGTGGACATTCCCATCCCCATGCCAGAAAAATCAACAACCTGGCGAAAGTCTCAGCAAACGGACGCTATTTTCGTTTAACCCTTTGACATGCCAGCGGGCAGTCGCTATTATTCGCCCCGTTCCAACGATTCCTCTGTAGTTCAGTCGGTAGAACGGCGGACTGTTAATCCGTATGTCACTGGTTCGAGTCCAGTCAGAGGAGCCATATTAGAAAAGCCCGCTTAAGGAAACTTAAGCGGGCTTTTTAATATGGCTTGCCCGTGAAATTCAGTCACTGGCAAGACAAGATGTAAAAAATTAGACGGTGAATCCATAGTGGGAACCGTCGGGTAACTCAATATCAAGGCGGAGTTTACCGCCTGTCGCCTCGACGTAGCGTTTAAGCGAAGAGAGTTTAAGATCGCGCCCAGGCTTTTCCATACCCGCAACGGTGGGCTGTTTTATGCCAAGGGAAAGCGCCATGTCGTTCTGCGTTTTATTCATTCGCTCACGCAATTCGGCCAGATGAATATTCACTATTATCTCTGCCGCCTTCGCCTGCGCCTCAGCAACAACGTCGGGTTTCTCCGCTGCCAGCATTTGGTCCAGAGTTCTGCTCATAATGACTATTCCTTCAGGTTTATTGTTTTCAGATGATGGGCGAACTCAGCGTCAGCTAACGGGATCATCACGTCATAAAAACGTTTCTCATCACCCACTTTGTTACCCGCACAAAGCAAGATCGCTCTGCGCATGGGGTCGAACGCGAAAAATGCTCTGATAGGATCCCCTTTACTTTGAATTCGCAGTTCTTTCATATTGCGATAACGTGAACCATTGACGGTATCTGCATAAGGTCTGGGAAGCGCTAGCCCCTTTTCCCGCAGCACAATCAGCGACACCAGTACATTCGCTCTATCCTTGTCATCCAGCACATCAAACCATTGATCAAATCTGTCCGTTGTTTCAATCGTCCACACGGCAATCCCTCGCTGATTATAGGTTAAATACTATATAGGTCAAATGCTATATCGCGCAGAGATTGACATGGAGGTTATGGTGATTCAAGTCCTACAACAGAAGACTGGAATGCCTGTTCCGGTAATCACCGTCAAAATGAGCAAAGCCCGCTTAAGGAAACTTAAGCGGGCTTTTTGCTGTTTCGCGTTGGCACTGAATGCTCATGCCGCCGGGAACATATTCGCACTCAGGAAATCAATAAACACCCGCAGTTTAGGCGTCATGTAACGGTCGGACGGCCAAACCACATGCAGACTGACTTTACGGTGAACGTGGTCGTCCAGCACGGTTTTCAGGCTACCTGCCTCGAGCTGTTCATGGATGGAAAAGTCCGGCAGACAGGCGATCCCGAGCCCTTTCAAACCAAAGCAAACACGGGTTTCTATGTTGTTACATACCATGGAAACCGGAATATCACTGTCGGCGCAGGCGTTCAGTGGCCAGCTTTCTAACTTACCGCTGGTGGGAAACCGGTAATGCATGCACCGGTGACCGGCTAAATCATTGGGGTGCAGCGGTTGTCCGAAGCGGCGAAAATAGTCGGGCGAACCCACCAGCAGCATCTGAAAATCGCCCAGTTTTCTCGCCGCCAGGCGCGAGTCGGTGAGTTCGCCGGTGCGCACAACGGCATCAAACCCCTCCTCCACTACGTCGACCATCCGGTCTGTGAAGTCCAGATCCAACTCGATGTCCGGATATTGTTGTATAAAATCACCCAACACCGGCAAAACAAGCGAACTGACCAGCGGCAGACTGACCCGCAACCGGCCGCGCGGGATCTCTTTAATCTGCGAAAACTCCACCTCGGCCGCCTTAAGTTCATTAAGGATACGGCGACTACGCTCAAGGAACATCATGCCCTCGGCGGTCAGCGTGATACTGCGGGTGCTGCGATGAAATAGTCTCACCCGCAACCGGGCTTCCAGTCGGGCAATATTCTTACCCACCGCGGAGGCCGAAATCCCCATCAAACGACCAGCCAGAACGAAACTGCGGCTCTCCGCCACCTGCACAAACACGGTAAGACTGCTGAGGTTTTCCATTCGCACTCCCATTACGGACACTTTTGTCCGCATACAAGAGAAATTTACCCTACTTTTTCCGCATTACGTAATTATCTATTGTGGCGTTCTCCTTTGTTGAACAGTAGGAATGACCATGTCTTCAATGTTATCGCCCTCTCCATTACACAGTAAAAATTCCGATGCATTGCTTCCCAGATGCGGCCTCGTGTTGGGATTTTCCGACTTGCGTGACGCGGTTTACGGCATTACTCCGGGGGCCGACAAATGAAAACCGCTCTGCCTATTTCGGGGTTACTGGCGCTAGCCATGACCGGTTTCATTGCCATTATGACCGAAACCTTACCGGCCGGGTTGCTGCCACAGATTAGCCATAGTCTGAATATTTCACCGTCGCTGGCCGGGCAGTTGGTCACCGCTTACGCGTTGGGTTCACTGCTGGCGGCTATTCCGTTAACCGCCCTGACCCGCAGTTGGCGGCGGCGCCCGGCGCTGATGACGGCCATTATCGGTTTTCTGGCCTTTAATACACTCACCGCCTTCTCCTCAAACCTGACGGTGATTATGCTGGCCCGCTTTATGGCCGGTGCAGCAGCAGGTCTGGCCTGGGGGTTACTCGCAGGCTATGCGCGACGCATGGTTCCCGAGTCCTTACAGGGCAAAGCCATGGCGATCGCCATGGTGGGCGCGCCGGTGGCGCTGGCGATTGGTGTTCCGCTGGGGACCTGGCTTGGCAGCGTGGTCACCTGGCAGACCGTGTTCGGCCTGATCTCCGTGCTGACCCTCATGTTGACCGGCTGGGTGATGTTGAAAGTGCCCGATTTTCCGGGGCAACTGGCCAAAGATAGCCAACCGGTTGGCAAAGTATTGACGACCCCCGGCGTGCGGCCAATCCTGTTTGTCATCGTGGTGTGGGTCTTCGCGCACAACACCCTTTATACCTATATTGCCCCGCTGCTCGGTCCGGCAGGCCTGACGAGTCAGGTCGATAAAGTGCTGCTGGTGTTTGGGCTGAGCGCGCTCGGGGGCATCTGGATAGTGGGGGCCGTCGTAGACGCCTGGTTACGGCGGGCCGTGCTGCTGAGCCTGACCGGTTTTGCACTGGCCGTCTTCGCGTGGGGCTTGTATGGAAGTTCTCCGGTCGTTGTCTATGCCAGCATTATTCTGTGGGGGATCACTTTCGGCGGCGCACCGGCGCTGCTGCAAACGGCGTCAGCTGACGCCACCGGCGAAAATGCCGATATCGCCCAGTCGATGATCGTGGTGGCGTGGAATATGGCTATTGCGGGCGGTGGCATCACCGGCGGCCTGTTATTGCAACACGCTGGCATTGGGGCATTCCCCTGGGCCGCGCTGGCGCTGGTGCTTGTCGGTTTGGTCACCGCATGGAAAGCCAGCACGCACGGATTTAAAGCCGGTGCCCGTGGCATTTACAAAACAGGCTAAATTGTTTACGTAACTAATTAATTTTACTTTCTAAAAAGAGAGATACCGCACCATTTCCCTGCTGGCTGGCTGATAATATTTATGGCTCATCCGTTAGTTTTCATAACGTAATGGCAATATTATTCGGCTTACTTAAAGGGAGTTTTAGGTGAACAAGATCCTGTCCATAGTTCCGTTGGTGATGGTGATGTGCTCGACGTTTCAGGTGTTTGCTGCATGCCAGCAGGATGACGAGCCCCTCCCTGACGCCATGAACTTTACCGGCCCGCACCACGGTGCTCAGTAGTTTTTCGGTGATCTCCGATCATAGTTAAAAGCCGTTCTGAACATTCAGAGCGGCTTTTTTTGCTTCATAGGATCCCAGTGCTATAACCCGCTCTTGAGCCCCCCTTTCTTTGCCATAAGCAACGCCAATATCCGCCAGGGTCCGCTGTGTCATTCTTGATAATGACCAAAAGAGAGCCGGTATGGGTATTGAGTTAACTCAAATTCCGTTACCTGTCCTGCATTTCCGTACCTGATAGTTGCCATCCATAACTATTCATGACCATTATGCGAACTCCATTTACATTTAGTTACGCCTAATGATTAACGTTGCTTTGATAGATGACCACGTGGTGGTGCGCTCCGGCTTTGCTCAGTTGCTCGGGCTTGAACCGGATATGCAGATTGTCGGCCAGTATGCCTCGGCGGCGAATGCCTGGTCGTCGCTGCTGAAAATGAACATTGACGTGGCGGTGATGGATATCGCTATGCCGGATGAAAGCGGGCTCAGCCTGCTGGCGCGCCTGCGGCATCAGCGGCCAGATTTCCGCGCCATTATTCTGAGCATTTATGACACCACGGCGTTCGTGCAAAGTGCACTCGACGCCGGTGCCGGTGGCTATCTCACCAAACGTTGCGGGCCGGAAGAGCTGGTGCAGGCGGTGCGCACGGTACATGCCGGTGGCCGCTACCTTTGCTCCGATGCCCTGCTGGCTCTGCGCCAAAGCCAGCAAACGCCAAAAGCCTTACAGGCGCTTACCCCGCGTGAACGCGAAGTTTTTGACCTGCTGGTTAACGGGCTGAGCGTTAAAGCCATCGCGGAACAACTGGCGCTGAGCCATAAAACCGTTCACGTTCACCGTGCCAATATCCTCGGCAAACTTCAGTGTGAAACCACTATCGAACTGGTGCATTTCGCCATTCAACACCATCTGCTCGCCGGAAGTTAGCCTGTGCGAAAAATCGGGCTGACGTTATTCCTGACGATGTTCTACAGCCTGTGCTGGCTGGCCCTGTGGTCGATCAGTTTTTATCTCACGCAAAACGGTCAGCAAGCGATGTTGCTGTTGCCGCAGGGTTTGCGCCTCGCCCTGATGACCCTGCTTTCCCGCCGCTACTGGCCTGCAATGTTGGCGTCAGAAATAGGTATCGGCATCTGGCTGCACAGCGAACAGCTGCAAACGCACGGGATTATTCTGCTTTCGCCGCTGTTGAGCCTCATCCCCGCCGCGCTGGTGCAGCACGTCTGGCGGCGGTTTACGCTGTACTGGCAACGCCTGTTGTTGCTGCTCGGCGCGGTGGCGTGCAACAGCCTGTTGCAAACACTGGTACCGGGCCTGTGGCTGAGTTCGCCGCTGAGTCAGACCTTACTGGCCTCGTTCACTGGCGGAATTTTGCTGACGCCCTTTATCTATCTAATTTACGAATATCTCAAACAACAGCATTTGCAAAACCTGCTGGCGCAGGAGATCCCCGACCCACCGCTGCGCACCTCCCTGCTTATCTGGTGTTCCCTGTTTTTTGCCCTCGCCGTCTGTCTGCAAATGAGCCTCGCGCCGGAGGTAGAACGCCTGCTGATCATTCTGGTGTTCCTGCCCAACGTCGTCATGGCCTACGCCTTTGGCTGGCAGGGTGGCGTGCTGGCGGCAGTGCTCGGCAGCCTGATGATCACCGTGACCCGCCAGATGAGCGGTGCGTTTCACGACTTACTCGAACTGGAGCTTTTTCTCTCCACGCAGGCGCTGCTCGGCATCGGCCTTGGGATCGCCATCAGCCGCCAACAGCAGCTGGCATCGCACCTTAATCGCTACCGGTTGCAGCTGGAGCAGGAGCTGCATACCCGCCGCCAGCTGACCGAGCGGCTGGTGCATACCGAAGAGGCGGTGCGCAAAGAGATTGCGCGCGAGCTGCATGACGAAATCGGCCAAAACATCACCGCTATCCAGATTCAGGCGATGCTGGTCGACCGCAGCCCGCACGGCCCGGCAACGCACGTTGCCGCAAAGCAAATTGGTGAACTCTCCCAGCGTATTCACCACACCACGCGGCAACTTTTGCGCCAATTGCGACCGCCGGTGCTGGATGAAATGGCCTTCGACAAAGCCCTGCATCATCTGGCCGGTGAATTCGCTTTCGCCCAGCAGGGCATCGATTTTCAGCTCGACTACCGGCTTCCCGCCGTCCCAACCGATGACACGCTGATTTTCACGCTCTACCGGCTGGTGCAGGAGCTGCTGAATAATATCAATAAGCACGCCAGCGCCACGCGGGTGCGCGTCAGCCTGACCGGGCAACAGCAGATGCTGGTGCTTGAAGTCAGCGACAACGGCATCGGCTTCACGCAGCCGGTCAAAGAGGGTTTTGGTCTGCGCGGTATTGAGGAACGGGTACGTGCACTGGGTGGTGAATGGCTGCTCGAACAGCATCAGGGCACCCACATAATTGTTAAGTTGCCCACAGATTTGCAAACAATCCACCCCTGACTAGGACTAATTCCTAGTCATCTAAAACCTTGTCTCATCCCCTAAAAAAAACAGCCGCCTACACTCGCCCTACCAGCCGGAGAAAACCATGACCGTCACCGCAGCCCAGGTTGATAAAGATTATCGCTACTGGCGGGTTCACCTGCTGATGTCGATGGTAATTGGCTACGCCGCGTTCTACCTCACCCGCAAGAGCGTCAATTTCGCCATGCCGGTGATGCAGTTGGAACTCGGGCTGACTAAAGGCGATATCGGCCTGCTGGGAACGCTGTTTTATCTGGCTTACGGCGGCTCGAAGTTTGTCTCGGGGATTTTCAGCGACCGCACCGGAGCCCGCTGGTTTATGGGCGTCGGCCTGCTGATGACCGGCGTGCTGAACATCGCGTTCGCTTTCTGTCATTCGCTGCCTGCGCTGCTGTTGGTCTGGACGCTGAACGGATTTTTTCAAGGCTGGGGATGGCCGCCGTGCGCCCGACTGTTGACCCACTGGTATTCGCGCAACGAACGCGGTTTCTGGTGGGGTTGTTGGAATACGTCGATCAACATCGGCGGCGCAGCGGTTCCTCTGCTGTCAGGGATACTCGCCGCGACGTGGGGCTGGCAGGCGGCGTTGTTGGTACCGGGCACCATCGGCATTGTGCTCGGTATCTGGTTATGCCGTCAGCTGCGCGGCACGCCGCAGGAACAGGGTTTGCCGACCGTCGGCGAGTGGCGACGTGACCCGCTGGAGCTGCGTCAGGAGCAGCAAAGCCCACCGATAGGCATGACGCAGATTTTGCGTAAGACCATTTTGCAGAACCGGACTCTCTGGCTGCTCGGCGTCTCTTACGTGCTGGTTTACCTGATACGGATTGCGCTGAACGACTGGGGCAACATCTGGCTGGCAGAGAATCACGGCATCAATTTACTGAGCGCCAACGCCACGCTCTCCCTGTTTGAGCTCGGCGGGCTGTTCGGCGCACTGTTCGCCGGATGGGGCTCTGATTTGCTGTTTCGCGGCCAGCGCGCGCCAATGATCTTACTGTTTTCCCTCGGGCTATTTTTAACCGTCACCGCCCTGTGGCTGGCACCGGTACACCACTTCGGGCTGCTGGCGCTGAGTTTCTTCAGTATCGGATTTTTTGTTTTCGGGCCGCAAATGCTAATAGGACTGGCGGCGACGGAATATTCACACAAAGACGCGGCAGGCACGGTGACCGGTTTTCTCGGGCTGTTTGCCTACCTCGGCGCCGCGCTGGCGGGATGGCCGCTGGCGGTGGTGATGCAACATTATGGCTGGTCCGGTTTTTTCGCCGTGCTGACGCTGGCGTCGGCCTGCGTTGGGCTGCTGCTGATGCCGATGATGATGGCCGGGATCAGCAAGCGCGAACTCAGCGCCGCGCCTCCGGATAACTGACAAGGTTCCTCTGTTCCACCCTATAAAAATAAAAGGTAAACGCCATGAAACTGTCCCTGACCCATTCCGCTCTTGCCGCTGCCGTGGCCCTGACTGCGCTGACCGGCGCTGCTCAGGCCAAAGGCCGTCTGGTGATTTATTGCAGTGCCACCAACGCCATGTGTGAAGAAGAAGCCAAAGCCTTTGGCGAAAAATACGACGTCAAAACCTCGTTCCTGCGCAACGGCTCCGGCAGCACGCTGGCGAAAATCGAGGCCGAGAAGAAGAACCCGCAGGCCGACGTCTGGTACGGCGGTACGCTTGACCCGCAATCCCAGGCCGGTGAAATGGACCTGCTGCAACCTTACAAATCCCCGAACCTCGCGCAAATCATGCCCAACTTCCAGGATCCTGCGAAGCGTAAAGGTCACTACTCCTCGGCGGTTTATATCGGCATTCTTGGGGTCGGTGTAAATACCAACCGCCTGAAAGAGAAAAACCTGCCAGAACCGAAGTGCTGGAAAGATCTGACCAACCCAATTTACAAAGGCGAAATCCAGATTGCTGACCCGCAAAGCTCCGGCACGGCGTACACGGCGCTGGCGACTTTCGCGCAGCTGTGGGGCGAAGATCAGGCCTTCGATTACCTGAAAAAGCTCAATACCAATATTTCGCAGTACACCAAATCCGGTATCGCCCCGGCGCGTAACGCTGCCCGTGGTGAAACCGCCATCGGCATCGGCTTCCTGCACGATTACGCTCAGGAAAAAGAGAGCGGCGCGCCGCTCAAACTGATCTCCCCGTGCGAAGGTTCCGGCTATGAAATTGGCGGCGTCAGCATCCTCAAAGGCGCACGTAACCTCGATAACGCCAAACTGTTCGTGGACTGGGCGCTGTCAAAAGAGGCGCAGGAATTGGCATGGAAAAAAGGCCAGTCGTATCAGATCCTGACCAATACCACCGCAGAAACCTCACCTAACTCGCTGAAAATGGGCGACCTGAAGCTCATCAATTACGACATGGACAAGTACGGCGCATCGGATATGCGTAAAAAGCTCATCACCCAATGGGTTAACGAAGTGAAGATGGGCAAAGAAACACAATAAAAGCCCACATAAATTATTGAGTATTTTCGCTTTGCTCCTCCCGCTACGAAGGGGAGGACAGGAGAGGGTTTAGCTGGCAACTCAGCAGAAACCATTAAAACCCCACCCCAACCCTCCCCTTCGCAGGGGAGGGAGCAAAGCGGCTTTCTCACTCAGTTCTGTTTTCGCCAACACCGTTTTCTCTTTAGGGAAATCCTATGTCTCATACGTTAACCCTGCCCGATACCCGGCGCAGAGACCCCATTTTCGGCTGGCTGGGGCTGCTGCTTGCCGCTTTCGTGCTGCTGCCGGTCTGGAGCCTGGACTACGGCCTGCTGGACTCCTCGCAGGAGGAGATTTTCGCGGCCTACGGCTGGTCCGGGCTGAATATCAGCCTGCTGTGGTTGCTGTTGCCGATGGTTTTACTGCTGCGCCCGCGTTTTGCTCAGCGGCTTGAAGCCCGCCGTCGTCATCAGTTTGATGCCGTCTGGTCCGTATCGTGCGCGCTATTTATGATTGTCAGCGCCACGCTGGTTGGCCGTGGTTTGGGCTATGGCAGCATCGGGATTTTCATTGCGCTCGGTGCAGTCTGTACGCTGGCATTGTCTCGCCTGGAGTGGCTGGGCGGTGACCGTTTCGTGCTCGGATCTCTGGTGTGTATTATCGCGCTGATCGGCGTGTTCATCATTTATCCCAGCATTGCTATCTTCATTCCTATGTTCACCAACGATGCCGGAGAGTTCGCGCCGCTGGCCTTTATGGCGGTGCTCGGGCAGTCGCATATTTTGCAGGTGATCTGGAACTCGTTCGTGCTGTCGGTGGCCGTCGGGATGGGTTGCACCTTCTTTGGGCTGGTCCTGGCGATTTACACCACCCGTATCGCCAAACGTTCGGCCATTATCGGGCGTATTTTCTCGATTCTGCCGATCGTCACGCCGCCGTTTATCGTCGGCCTCGGCGTGACGCTGATGATGGGCCGTTCCGGTTACCTGACAGAATTCATGGCTGACTGGTTCGGGCTGACCAACACCAACTGGCTGTACGGTTTTACCGGCATTTGGCTGGCGCAGGTGCTGGCCTTTACGCCGATGGCCTTCATGATTTTGGATGGCGCAATCAAAACCATTCATCCCTCGCTGGAAGAAGCGTCCTATACCCTGCGGGCCAGTCGCTGGCAGACCTTCCACCGCGTCTTCCTGCCGCTGCTCAAACCGGCACTGGCGAACGCTTTTTTGATTGTCATCGTGCAGTCGCTGGCGGACTTCAGTAATCCACTGGTGCTCGGCGGTAACTTTGACGTGCTCGCCACGCAGATTTACTTCTACATCACCGGTGCTCAGCTCGATTATCAGGCCGCCAGTACTCTCGGCGTGATTTTACTGGTGTTCTCACTGTTGGTGTTCTGCATCCAATACATGTGGATTGGGAAACGCTCTTACGTGACCATTTCCGGCAAAACCTCGCGCGGCGACGTTCAGCCGCTGCCGGTGACGCTGGTCTGGGGCGTGACGGCGCTGCTGGTTGTCTGGGTGGCCTTCAACGCCCTGCTCTATGGCAGCATTTTCTACGGCAGTTTTACCGTCAATTGGGGCGTGGACTACACCCTGACCTTCGCCAACTTTACCAAGCTGTTCGGACAGGGCTTCAGTGACGGCGCATGGCCATCGCTGCTCGATACCCTACTCTACGCCGGTATCGCCGCACCGATCACCGCGCTGTTCGGGTTGCTCATCGCCTACATCGTGGTGCGCCAGCAGTTCCGTGGCAAAAAAACCATCGAGTTCAGCACCATGCTGTGTTTCGCCGTACCGGGAACCGTAGCCGGGATCTCCTACATTCTGGCCTTTAACAGTGCGCCGGTTTACCTGACCGGAACGGCGGCGATTGTCATCATTTCGATGGTGATGCGTAACGTGCCGGTGGGGATCCGCGCCGGCATCGCCGGGCTGGGGCAACTGGATAAATCGCTGGATGAAGCCTCGCTCAGCCTGCGCGCCGGGTCGATGCGCACCGTGATGTACATTCTGCTGCCGCTGCTGCGACCGGCCATTCTGTCGGCACTGATTTACAGCTTTGTCCGTGCCATCACGACCGTCAGCGCCATTGTTTTTCTGGTGACGCCGGACACCCGCGTCGCCACCGCCTACATCCTTAATCGGGTGGAAGACGGCGAATACGGCGTGGCGATTGCCTATGGTTCGATCCTTATCGTGGTGATGCTGGCGATCATCTTCATCTTTGACTATCTGGTTGGCGAAGCGCGTATTTCCCGCTCGAAAGCCAAAACTGGCCAATAATTTCGGAGTGACTTTTTATGACGATGACCACTGAAAACCCAACCCGAAGCGCGCCGGTGGAAGCCACCAAAAGCTTTGTCGAGCTCAAGAACGTCGCCAAGCGGTTTGGCACCAATACCGTGCTGGAAGGCCTAAGTCTGGCGATCCCCAAAGGTAAAATGGTCACCCTGCTCGGCCCGTCCGGCTGTGGGAAAACCACAGTATTACGCATGGTCGCCGGGCTGGAAAAACCGTCAGAGGGGCGGATTTTTATCGACGGTGAAGACGTCACGGACCGTTCCATTCAACAGCGCGATATCTGCATGGTGTTCCAGTCTTACGCGCTGTTCCCGCATATGTCGCTGGGGGAAAACATCGGTTACGGCCTGAGAATGCTCGGGCGGCCAAAAGCGGAAATCCGTGAGCGCGTGCGTGAAGCGCTCTCTCTGGTCGATCTGGACGGTTTTGAGGATCGCTACGTGGACCAGATTTCCGGCGGTCAGCAGCAGCGTGTGGCCCTGGCCCGTGCGCTGATCCTCAAGCCTAAAGTGTTGCTGTTTGATGAACCGCTGAGCAACCTCGACGCCAACCTGCGCCGCAGTATGCGTGAGAAAATTCGCGAGTTGCAGCAGCAGTTCAACATTACCTCGCTCTACGTAACGCACGACCAGAGCGAGGCGTTTGCGGTGTCCGACACCGTGCTGGTGATGAACAAAGGCAAAATCATGCAAATAGGTGCGCCGCAGACGCTTTACCGCCAGCCCGCCTCGCGCTTTATGGCCAGTTTCATGGGTGACGCCAACGTCTTTCCGGCGGATGTACACCGCGAAACCGTGGAGATTTTCGGTTACCACCTTCCGAAACCCGCGGGTTTTGCACCAGGGTTAGCGCAATGCACCGTGGGCGTCAGACCGGAGGCCATCACCCTCGGTTTGCAGGGCGACGATAGCCAGCGCTGCACCATCACCCACGTCGCCTATATGGGGCCGCAGTACGAAGTCACCGTGGAATGGCACGGCCAGTCGCTGCTGTTGCAGGTCAACGCCACGCAGATACAACGTAAGCGTCGTTAAATCCCCACCTGTTATTACTCTCGATGCATCGTCATGCTGGCGCCCCTGATCATTAACAAGGAGCGACCCCATGAGAAACATCCGTTCGCGCGAAGAATGGCTCACCCTTT
>BHES01000104.1 GCA_003864575.1 Enterobacterales bacterium | reverse complement strand
CAGTTCCGGGAGGAGATAAGACGATTTTTTAGTGAAATATTACCGGGACTTTCTGGTGCGTTGCCACGCCGAATTAATGACAACTTCCAGATGCTGAAAAATGCATCTTCAAGTTAACTGTGTATAATACATTAAAGTTATTCCTAATCTTATTGATTCTCGATTCCCTTTTTTTTGCCACTTGAGATCAAATAATAAGAATAAAAATTTCGTTAAAAATCGGGGTTTTTAACAAATTCGCCCTTTTAGCCTAATTGTCCTACTTATCAATTCCGGCAAAAGATGTTAAAATTGACCCATATCAATATTGCCAGAGTGATTCTTATGATCCCGGAAAAACGTATTATTCGTCGTATCCAATCTGGTGGTTGTGCCATCCACTGCCAGGATTGCAGCATCAGCCAGCTGTGTATTCCTTTTACCCTTAATGAACACGAGCTCGATCAGCTCGACAACATTATCGAAAGGAAGAAACCGATCCAGAAAGGCCAGGCTCTGTTCAAAGCAGGCGATGAGTTGAAATCCCTGTATGCCATCCGTTCCGGGACCATCAAGAGTTACACCATTACCGAACAAGGCGATGAGCAGATCACCGGCTTCCATCTGGCAGGCGATTTGGTCGGTTTTGACGCCATTGGCGGCTTGCAGCACCCGAGTTTTGCGCAAGCGTTAGAAACGTCGATGGTCTGTGAAATACCGTTTGAAACACTGGATGATCTTTCCGGTAAGATGCCCAATTTGCGTCAGCAAATGATGCGTCTCATGAGCGGCGAAATTAAAGGCGACCAGGATATGATCCTGTTGTTGTCCAAGAAAAATGCAGAAGAAAGACTGGCTGCATTTATTTATAATCTCTCCCGCCGCTTCGCCGAACGTGGTTTCTCTCAGCGTGAATTCCGTCTGACGATGACCCGTGGCGATATTGGTAATTATTTGGGTCTGACCGTAGAAACCATCAGCCGTTTATTAGGTCGTTTCCAAAAATCAGAAATGCTGAGTGTGAAAGGTAAATATATCACCATCGAAAATCACGCGATGCTTTCTCAGCTGGCCGGCCAATCTGTCGCCGTTACCGCCTAGCTCATTGGGTCGGATTTTCATAGACAATAATTTGTTGATCCGACTCAATTTCTCCGCTGTCCGATTGCTTAATCTTGGTTTACTCTGTACTTAATACACTGAGCTATAACGCTGTTCAATCACAGGTGTTAAGGAGTGCCAATGGCTAAGTATCAGAATCTTTTGGTTGCAATCGACCCCAATCAGGATGACCAACCCGCGTTGCGTCGTGCGGTTTATCTGGTTCAGAGAAATGGTGGGCGCATCAAAGCCTTCCTGTCGATTTATGACTTCTCCTATGAAATGACCACGATGCTCTCCCCTGACGAACGTTTAACCATGCGGCAAAGCGTGATTAACGAGCGTGCTGCGTGGATCACCGATCAGTGCCGCTACTATGTTGAAGCAGGCATTCCAATTGAAATCAAAGTGGTATGGCATAACAAACCGTTTGAAGCCATCATTCAGGAAGTGATCACTGGTGAGCACGACCTGTTACTGAAAATGGCCCATCAACACGATCGTCTTGAGTCCGTCATTTTCACCCCTACCGACTGGAATCTGCTGCGTAAATGCCCGTGTCCCGTATGGATGGTCAAGGATCAAGCCTGGCCAGAAAGCGGTAAAGCGCTGGTAGCCGTCAATCTCTCCAGCGAAGAACCGTATCACGACCCGCTGAACATCAAGTTAGTCAAAGAAACCCTTGAACTGGCCGATCACGTCAATCAGACCGAAGTGCATTTGGTTGGGGCTTATCCGGTCACGCCGATTAATATTGCCATTGAACTACCCGACTTTGACCCCAGCGTTTACAACGACGCTATTCGCGGCCAGCATCTTATTGCCATGAAAGCCCTGCGACAAAAATTCCAGCTGGATGAAAAATTCACTCATGTGGAGAAAGGTTTGCCAGAGGAAGTCATTCCGGATTTGGCCGAACATCTGGAGGCGGGTGTTGTGGTTATCGGCACTATTGGCCGTACAGGATTGTCGGCTGCATTCCTCGGTAATACCACCGAACAGGTGATCGACCATCTGAAATGTGACCTGCTGGCAATCAAACCCGATGATTTTGAATGCCCTATTACCGCAGAAGATATCGAAGAGCACGACGACGAATAATTACCGTTATTTCCTGATGACGAAACAAAGAAAAAGCCAGCTCATATGAGCTGGCTTTTTTATCACCTGGCGATGTTGATCGCTAAGGCATGTATTACAAGGCGCGGAGAATATTCTCTACGCTTTCTTTCGCATCACCAAACAGCATCTGCGTGTTCTCTTTAAAGAACAGCGGGTTCTGAACGCCGGCATAACCGGTATTCATTGAACGTTTAAAGACGATGACGTTTTGCGCTTTCCACACTTCAAGCACCGGCATACCGGCGATTGGGCTGCGTGGATCTTCCTGAGCGGCCGGGTTAACGGTATCGTTGGCGCCAATGACCAGCACCACATCGGTGTCGGTAAAGTCGTCATTGATTTCGTCCATCTCCAGCACGATGTCATACGGCACACGGGCTTCCGCCAGCAAGACGTTCATATGACCCGGTAAGCGCCCCGCCACCGGATGAATACCAAAGCGAACTTTGATACCCATGGCGCGCAGCTTGGCGGTAATATCCTGCACCGGATACTGCGCCTGTGCGACCGCCATCCCGTAGCCCGGAGTGATGATCACCGAGCTGGCGCTTTTGAGCATCTCTGCCACATCTTCTGCGCTGGCTTCGCGATACTCACCCATTTCGTCTGCGTCGCCGGTTGAAGAACCGTCGGTGCCGAAACCGCCTGCAATGACGCTGATAAACGAACGGTTCATCGCTTTACACATGATAAACGAGAGGATTGCACCGGAAGAACCCACCAAAGCACCGGTCACGATCAACAAATCATTGCTGAGCATGAAGCCCGCTGCCGCCGCTGCCCAACCCGAATAGGAGTTCAGCATCGAGACCACGACCGGCATGTCTGCACCACCGATAGATGACACCAGATGCCAGCCAAAACCAAGCGCAATCAGGGTCATGATCAGCAGAGAGAACACCTGCAAACCAACGCTATCAGTTCGAACGAAGGTCACCATCAGCAAGAAAGAGACAACCAGTGCCACCAGATTCAATTTATGACGATGCGGCAGAGCCAGCGGCTTCGAAGAGAAAGTCCCGCGCAGTTTACCGAACGCGACAATAGAACCCGTGAAGGTCACGGCACCGATGAAGATACCGAGGAACACTTCGGTCAGATGGATGTTTTCCATCACGCGATCCATGGGTACAGCGCCGTGATCCAGATAGCTGTTAAAGCCAACCAGAACCGCCGCCAGACCGACGAAACTGTGCAGAATCGCGACCAGTTCTGGCATTTGAGTCATTTCGACTTTACGCGCCAGATAGATACCAATCGCTCCCCCGATCACCATCGCAATGATGATCCAACCCACATTGCCTGAATCAGGCCCGAGGATGGTGGCAATCAGCGCAATGGCCATCCCGGTCACGCCGAAGATGTTGCCCTGTTTTGATGTTTCGTGTTTTGACAATCCAGCCAGGCTGAATATGAACAGAATTGCGGCAACGATATAGGCTGCTGTAACTAATCCCCCAGACATATGCTACCCCTTAATTCTTACGAAACATCTTCAGCATGCGCTGAGTGACGGTGAATCCGCCGAAAATATTGATACTGGCAATCAGTACTGCAACAAATGACAGAACGCTAACCCAGCCGCCATGACCGATTTGCAACAATGCGCCAACGACGATAATCCCTGATATAGCATTGGTCACCGACATCAGAGGCGTATGTAACGCATGACTGACGTTCCACACCACGTAGTAACCCACCACGCAGGAGAGCGCGAATACGGTGAAGTGAGAGAGGAACTCTTTCGGTGCCACGTTTGCCAGCCAGCCAAACAGGATGATAGCCACGGCCATAATGATGTATTTGGTGTAAGGCGAAGAGGGTTTGGCGACAACTTGCGGCTGCGGCTCGACTTTTTTGGCCTGAGGCTGCGCGGAAACCTGAATCGGTGGAGCTGGCCAGGTCACTTCACCTGTTTTCACCACGGTAACGCCGCGCACCACGGTATCTTCGAAATCGATTTCGATATTACCGTCTTTCTCTTTGCACAGCAGCTTCAGCAGATTGACCAGGTTGGTGCCATAAAGCTGAGAAGACTGGGTCGGTAAACGGCTGGGTAAATCGGTGTAACCGATAATCTTAACGCCGTTAGGTGTCACGGTGATTTGGTCAGCGACGGTCAGCTCACAGTTACCACCCGTTTGCGCCGCCAGATCAACGATCACGCTGCCCGATTTCATGGACGCAACCATCTCTTTGGTGATGAGCTTCGGTGCCGGACGGCCCGGAATCAGTGCCGTAGTCACAATGATGTCAACTTCTTCGGCCTGAGCAGCAAACAACGCCATTTCAGCTTTGATGAAGGCTTCGGACATGACTTTGGCATAGCCGTCGCCACTGCCCGCTTCTTCTTCGAAGTCCAGCTCAAGGAACTCGGCGCCCATACTCTGCACCTGTTCTTTCACTTCAGGGCGGGTATCAAAAGCACGGACGATAGCACCCAGGCTGCCAGCAGCGCCGATAGCGGCCAGACCGGCAACACCGGCGCCGATGATCATGACCTTCGCTGGCGGAACCTTACCGGCTGCAGTAATTTGCCCGGTGAAGAAGCGTCCAAATTCATGAGCGGCTTCGACAATCGCACGGTAACCGGCGATATTAGCCATCGAACTCAACGCATCCAGTGACTGCGCGCGGGAAATACGTGGAACGGAATCCATCGCCATCGCGGTGATATTGCGTTCAGCAAGTTTGGCAATAAGTTCAGGATTTTGTGCAGGCCAGATAAAGCTTACTAGCGTCGTGCCTGCCTGCAATTTTTGAATTTCATCCCCTTCAGGTGCGTTCACCTTTAGCACGATATCGGATTGCCAGACTTCATCACTGCTGACAATCTCCGCACCCGCGTCCTGATAGGCTGCGTCGTCAAAACTGGCCAGTTTTCCGGCGTTTTGCTCGATAGCGACCGTGAAGCCGAGTTTTAGCAGCTGTTCCACCGTTTTCGGCGTGGCTGCAACCCGAGCTTCATTGGTCAACCGTTCTCTTGGTACACCAATACGCATAGTATTCCCTTCACCCTTTTTCATTGATGATTAGTGTCATCGACATAACATTGCTATTTAAACCTGTGGATTCTTACCGTAGTAAAACTATTTTAGCAGGCTTTTTATAAGCTACTGAATTTCTAATCAATAATCTACGTATCACAGTGATAGTCTGTGAATTAATTGACAATTCAGCGCAGCAGGTCATAAAGCTGCTACAAAGCCGGTAAAATGCCGACTTAAAAATCTCTTTTACCTGAGAATTCCCGCAGGTATCACTTCTCTTTTTTTTGCTATAGGCCACGCATCATCAGCATAAAAGTTACTAAATAGTGAATAATTAACATTTATTTCACTACTTGGATTATTTACCCAACTTATATAAGTTATGAGCTGACAAAAAAGTGATACAGGTAGCGGTTAGCAACATCGCGAATGACATAAATTACTGAGACACTCGGTATTGTTACATGCAATAATCGGCCGCTAACCTGTTACACATCAAGAATTCAGCACGTTTCAACATTACTGCGCAAGGTGAAAGGATTTTTTATGAAGCTGACCAAAACGATCATCGCATCGGCCCTGTGTTTATCTCTTGCGGCTATTTCCGCGTTGTCAGCAGCACAGGCAGCCCAGGAAATCGCTCCAGAAAAAGCAGCCGCCATCAAACCCTTTGATCGCATTATTGTTTCCGGCCGTTTTAATACGCTCGGCGATGCGGCAGATGCTGTATCCCGTCGTGCTGATGCGCTGGGTGCAGATTATTTCTATATTCAGGACACTAACAGTTCAGGTAACAGCGGTAACTGGCGCGTCGTCGCGGACATCTATAAAAAAGATGCGGCGGAAGTCAGTAAGAACACCACTTACCGTGTAATGAATGGCGTCAAAGAGTTACCGAAGAATGAAGCTTATCTGATCGAGCCTTATGACACGGTGACTGTCAGTGGTTTCTTCCGCAGCCAGCCTGATGTGACGGATGCCATCAGTAAAGCAGCGAAAGAAAAAGGGGCTGACTCCTTCTTCATCGTCCGTCAGGTCGATGCCAACAGCGGCGGCAATCAGTACATCACTGCGTTCATCTATAAGAAAGATGCGGCAAAACGCGTCGTTCAGGATCCGGATGCTATCCCTGCTGATTCTGAAGCAGGTAAAGCTGCACTTGCAGCCGGTGGTGTCGCCGCCAAGAAAGTTGAAATTCCGGGTGTCGCCTCTTCGGGTAGCCCAAGCCGTGACGTAGGACGCTTCTTCGAAACGCAATCTTCTACCGGACAGCGCTATACCGTAACGGCGACCAATGGTGCGAAGATTCAGGAAGTGAACAACGTGACTGCCGCGCAAATGCAACCCTTTGACTCGATCACCTTCACCGGGCACTTCAACAGTGTGACGGACGTATCGCAGGAAGTGGGTAACCGTGCTGCGGCGAAAGGGGCTAAGTACTACCACGTGACGCGTCAGTGGCAGAACAAGAGCGGTGGTAACCTGACAGTCAGTGCTGACCTGTTCAAGTAATCCTTTCTCTCGCATGACGTAATAACAAAAGGCAGCCAATTGGCTGCCTTTTTGCTCATTCTTGTCGCGATTTCATCAAACGGATGCGGCACATAAAATAATAAAAAAACTTAATGCTGCGGGCGCATTGTAGGATTTTCACCGTCAGTTGTTCATTATTTTGAGTCAATTGAAGCAGATGTTTGCATTCGATTTTTACTGCCGTCAGCTGTTCTTCATTCAGCGCGTAGGGCAAATGGATTTCAATCGCATAGAAACCCTGTTGCTCAGCCAATTCTATCAGGCGCACGATATTGGTTTCATCGCTGACCTGAGTTGACACCACCTGAAGCGCCAGCGCCCGTAAACTTTCCTGCTTTGATTTTTCCTGCGACGCGCGCGATTTGAGGACCATGCCAAAAAAAGGCATCACGCCATAAATCGCATCGAGAAAGCTCCAGTGCTTTTTGCACGATGCTGACAGATATTCCATATAGTCAAAGGAGGCTTTTTCACTGCGCACATCAGGTATCAGGCGGCTTTCGCTCATCCCCTTTTCCTCTCCTGGACAGTGTTAGCACGGTTGAACGCACGAAGAATGATTCGATTAATATAATCGAGCTTTATATATAACGTTAAGATTATTCCTCTCTATAATGGCATATTTCCCTGACACAGCGCCAGTCAGTTCAGGGTCTTTAATTAGGCGTTTTTTATCGTGTGAAACCATTTCGTTACGGTACTATTTTGCAGACGTTAACGTCTGTTTCATCAGGTTAAGTTTACGTAACCAGATGGGTTAATTAACGCGCTAAATAATAAATTTGTTAACTATTGCCAGCTTTTCAGCGTTTTCGCCTATAAAACATCTGCAAACTCTGAAAAACTGTCACTTCCTATTACGCATGTCTCATAGCCTCCGTGCCACTGACGAGCTATGCTGACCAACGGATCGCTATTAGCAGCAAGCCAATGAATAAAATCGTTTTTATAGAAGATGATGCAGAAGTCGGCAACTTGATTACCGCCTATTTAGGCAAACATGATATTGACGTTTTGGTCGAACCACGCGGGGATACCGCCCAGGAACGCATCGAACGTGAAAAACCTGACCTGGTGCTGCTCGATATTATGCTCCCCGGCAAAGATGGCATGACGCTTTGCCGTGACCTCCGGCCGACATACAGCGGCCCCATTGTCCTGCTGACCTCGCTCGATAGCGACATGAACCATATTCTGTCACTGGAAATGGGCGCGAACGATTACATTCTGAAAACTACCCCACCGGCTGTCCTGCTGGCGCGCCTGCGTTTGCATTTACGCCAGCATGCCCAGCAGTCGACCGGGGAAGACAAACCGACCAAACCCTTACAAAGTGGCAACGCCCTGCACTTCGGTCAGTTGCGTATTGACCCGGTTAACCGTGAAGTCACGCTGGTTGATGAAACCATTATCCTGTCGACCTCAGACTTCGATTTGCTATGGGAACTCGCCACCCATGCCGGACGCATTATGGATCGCGAAGCCTTGCTGCTTAACCTGCGCGGCGTGAACTATGACGGGCTGGACCGCAGCATTGACGTGGCGATTTCCCGCCTGCGCCGTAAACTTTACGACAATGCCCTCGAACCTTTCCGTATTAAAACCGTGCGTAATAAAGGCTATTTGTTCGCACCGAATGCCTGGGAGAAAGGCGAAGAATGAAAAAGCTCTTCATCCAGTTTTTTCTTCTCTTGCTAGTCTGTTTCCTGGTGATGTCGATGCTGGTTGGTCTGGTGTATAAAGTCACCGCCGAACGTACCGGCCGGCAATCAATGAATGACCTGATGAAAAGTTCGCTGTATCTGATGCGCAGCGAATTACGTGAAATTCCAATCAAAGACTGGAATAAAACCATTAATACGCTCGATCTCAATCTCTCGTTCAAATTACATATTGAACCATTGGGTAAGCGTATCCTTTCACCAGAGATGGATAAGCGTCTGAAAGACGGTGAAATTATTGCACTGGATGATGAATACACATTTATTCAACGCGTTCCGCGCAGTCACTATGTTTTAGTGGTTGGCCCGATCCCTTACCTGTTTTATATGCATGAAATGCGCATTCTGGATCTCATCCTGATGGTGGTAATTGGTTTGTCGCTGGCGTTTCCGGTTTTCCTCTGGATGAGTCCGCACTGGAAAGATTTAATGAAGCTGGAAAATTCAGCCCAGCGTCTGGGGAATGGTTACCTGGATGAGCGGATTAATTTTGATTCCAGTTCAAGCCTCAACCGGCTGGGGATCGCGTTCAATCAGATGGCTGACAACATCAATACCCTGATTGCCAGCAAGAAACAGCTGATCGACGGCATTGCCCACGAGCTGCGCACCCCGTTAGTCCGGCTGCGTTACCGGCTAGCCATCAGCGAAAACCTGCCAGAAGCCGAACAACAGGCGATCAACCGTGATATTGGCCAGTTGGAAGCGCTGATTGACGAACTGCTGACCTACGCGCGGCTTGACCGCCCGCAAGTGGCGCTGAATATTGAAAAGGTCAATCTGGCCGACTGGCTTACCGACAAAGTGGATGATTTCAGCCTGATCAATGGTGACCACAACATCGAGCTGTCCGTCCCGAATAATGTGGATTTCGGTGGTGTGGATTTACGCCTGATGGAGCGCGTGCTGGATAACCTGATTAACAACGCCCTGCGTTACGCGGAGCATCTTCGCGTTAGTCTCTGGTTGGAGGGCGAAGAAGCCAATTTGCAGGTTGAAGATAACGGGCCCGGCATTCCCGAAGAAGAACGAATGCGAATCTTCGAACCTTTTGTTCGTCTGGATCCCAGCCGCGATCGCGCCACCGGCGGGTGTGGTCTGGGTCTCGCCATCGTTCACTCCATCGCCGTCGCTTATCAGGGCCGCGTAAGCGTAGAGAACAGCCCCTCACTGGGCGGCGCTTGTATCCGTTTCACCTGGCCAGTCAAAACCGTTTTCAACCTGAGCACAGAACCACGCTAAAAATTCATCATCCGAAGGGAGTAAAAAATGACAACAGCCTATTCACAACTGCGCACCACCTTCGCCCGCTTGTCCCGTTTTAGCCATCTTTCTGCCATCGCTGGCTGGGATATGGCCGCTATGATGCCGCCCGCCGGTAGTCAGGCACGCTCGGAGGCGCTGGCCGAACTCAGCGTTCTTTCGCACCAGATCCTCACGGCAAAACAGGTCGGCGAATGGCTGGAACAGGCAGGAAACGAAGATCTCAATGACCTCGAGCAGGCTAACTTACGTGAAATGCGCCGTCAGTATCAACAGTCTGCGCTGTTGCCGGAAAGCCTGGTACAGGAAAAATCCCTGGCGGGTGCCCGCTGTGAACACGCATGGCGTGTTCAGCGTAAAGGCAATGATTGGGAAGGTTTTGCGGATAACTTACGAGAAGTTGTCCGTTTGAGCCGTCAGGAAGCAACGTTGCGCGCCGATGCCGCAGGTTGCAGCCGTTACGACGCCCTGCTGGACATGTACGAACCGGGAATGACGTCAAAGAAACTGGACGTGTTGTTTGGTGATTTGAAAACCTGGCTGCCCGATCTGCTGCAAAAAGTGGTCGAAAAGCAGAAGTCTGAGTCGCGAATTGCCCCCGCCGGCCCTTTTGATATTGAAAAACAGCGCCAGCTCGGTCTGGCCGTCATGGGGCGTCTGGGGTTTGATTTTGACGCAGGTCGTCTGGACGTCAGCGCCCATCCGTTCTGCGGCGGCGTACCTCAGGATGTTCGCATCACCACGCGTTACAATGAAAAAGAATTCCTCAGCGCCATGATGGGCGTGATCCACGAAACCGGCCATGCGCGCTACGAGCAAAACCTGCCTAAAGAGTGGCTCGGCCAGCCGGTTTCCAATGCCCGTTCAATGGGCGTACATGAATCACAAAGCCTGCTGTTTGAAATGCAACTGGGTTGCAGCGAGCCGTTCCTTAAATCAGTTTATCCATTGGTGATTGCTCAGTTCGGCGAACGTCAGGGATTGGATGAAAGCAACTTCATTAAGCTTAACCAACGTGTTCAGCCAGGCCTGATTCGCGTTGACGCCGATGAGCTCAGCTACCCGGCACACGTTATCCTGCGTTACGAAATTGAAAAAGCGTTGATCGAAGGCGAGATTGAAGTCGATGATATTCCGGCGCTGTGGGGTCACAAAATGAAGGAGTATCTCGGCATTGATACTACCGGCAACTACCGTGACGGCTGTATGCAGGATATTCACTGGACCGACGGTGGTTTTGGCTACTTCCCAACGTACACCCTGGGTGCCATGTATGCGGCACAGCTTTTCCAGTGCGCCAATAACGCCATCCCTACCCTGCAAGATGATATTGCCCGCGGTGACCTGACCGCCCTGTTCCAATGGTTGAAGCAGAATATTTGGCAGCACGGCAGCCGTTTCAGTACGGATCAACTGATGAAAAATGCCACCGGTGAGACATTGAACCCGGCGTACTTCCGTAAACATTTAGAAAGCCGTTACCTTTAAACATGACTAAACCCGCTCTAAGGCCTGAAAACTGTTTTGGGCTTTATTCATCCCTTTATTATTCAGTCAAAACTTAATTACAGATATTATTCATCGGTATCTTTATGGCTGATTTTTTATAAACCAAATACGGCTTCAATTTCAATATTCAGCTCAGGAGAAAACAGCTTAGAAAGCTGCACCAGGGTACGGGCTGGCAGGAATAGGTTCTAAAAGTAACCGGATTAAGCAGTCAATCAATTGGCTGGTTGAGCATTATAAAGAATCGATATCGATGGAGGATTTAGCTGAAAAAATTAATATGGCACCCTCGACTTTTCATAAACATTTTAAAGAAGTCACCACGCTCAGCCCCCTGCAATATCAGAAGCATTTACGTCTTTGCGAGGCACAAAGATTGATGCTGGCTGACCCATACAGCGCCAGCCAGGCTGCTTTTGCGGTCGGTTATGAAAGCTCAAATCAGTTCAGCCGCGAATATAAAAGATTGTTTGGCGATACACCTAAAAATAGCATTACTCATAGTCTTAGCCTTTACCCTGTGGTGAATACAATCCGGTAGTCCGTGATACTCCCCTTTTTTATGAAGAAACAATAACGTCGGTGCCGGGAGTGACGCGGCCCGGTCCATTTTTTACTGCCGGACGGTTTTTGTGGGTTGAAGTATATAAAGACACTTGCATGTTGTAACTAAAGTGGTCTTTTTTCGATACGAACATCACGAAAGGTATATTAATTATTTGATTTTAAATGACTTATGGAAATGTACATACCGTTACACGCCGACACCATTCACTCACTTACAAAGCGTTCGCCCGGGCCTAGTATTCTCCTACCGACCCCGCAGTGGGGTGGAAACATAAACAAATATTCTGAGGAATTGAACATGAAAAAAGTATTAGCTCTGGTTGTTGCCGCTGCAATGGGTCTGTCTTCTGTTGCTTTCGCTGCTGAGACTACCGCTGCTCCAGCCTCTGCTGCATCAACGACTGCTGCTCCAGTTGCCAAAGCGCCAACTAAGCACACTGCTAAGAA
>BHES01000103.1 GCA_003864575.1 Enterobacterales bacterium | reverse complement strand
TTCCATGATCTTGAGCTGAACTACGACGCCCTCGAGCAACTTTTCTGGCAGTTTTACCCGCAGATGATGCAACAGGCGAAAAATCGTCAACTGTAGGGTCTCGCGTCACAACGTGAATCAACGCACATAACTCTGCAATTCAGGCAGTTAATCATAGACAATACTGAGACTTTGCTCGCAAACTGATAGCCAAATGCTATCTGATTGATTGGTCTGATGGGGTTTATTCGCTTTCCTTCAGCCTCTATACTAGCTAACGATTTATACATCCTATTCACTTACCTACTATAAAAAGGAGTACTTATGGTCCTGGTAACTCGTCCGGCCCCTGATTTCACCGCAGCAGCAGTACTCGGTAGCGGCGAAGTTGTTGAAAACTTCAACTTCAAAAAACACACTGCAGGCAAACCTACCGTGATCTTCTTCTGGCCGATGGACTTCACCTTCGTGTGTCCTTCGGAGCTGATCGCTTTCGATCACCGCTATGAAGAGTTTCAGAAACGTGGCGTAGAAGTTGTGGGGGTTTCCTTCGACTCAGAGTTCGTTCACAACGCATGGCGTAATACTCCGGTAGAGAAAGGCGGTATCGGTCCTGTTAAATACGCAATGGTTGCTGACATCAAACGCGAAATTCAGAAAGCTTACGGTATCGAACATCCGGACGCTGGCGTTGCACTGCGTGGCTCATTCCTGATCGACAAAGCCGGTGTGGTTCGCCACCAGGTTGTTAACGACCTGCCACTGGGCCGTAACATCGACGAAATGCTGCGTATGGTTGACGCACTGCAATTCCACGAAGAGCACGGCGAAGTGTGCCCAGCTCAGTGGGAAAAAGGCAAAAAAGGTATGGGCGCATCTCCAGATGGCGTTGCTAAATACCTGTCTGAAAACGCGTCAAACCTGTAATCCTTTTTAGGATTTCAAGGTCAATAACGGTCAGCTTCGCTGGCCGTTATTTTTGCCTGCATTCCCACTCCTTCACATATTCGTAACAAACCCTGCACGTTCCCCTGTAATAAAAGCTACTCTCAATACGTCCTTTTACCTGCGGTGCGAAACCGAGAAATCTGGCGCGTATTTTGCATTGATCCTCCAGGCGAAATGGACGCGACCGCCATCAAAAAAGCGTTATCACACAAGAGCCTGAAGGCTCTGATATCAAAATGACAGGGTAATAAACAGGAGTTTATATGTGGGTAATTCCATGGAAAAAATCGCTTATCGCACTGGCCATGCTCTCCAGCGCCACGCTGTATGCGGCCTCTAACCCGGCAGTAGAAGCCAAAAACGGTATGGTAGTGACTTCGCAATATCTGGCCTCGCAGGTGGGCGTGGATATTCTGAAAATGGGCGGAAACGCCATTGATGCCGCCGTTGCCGTGGGTTACGCGCAGGCCGTGGTGAACCCATGCTGTGGCAATATCGGCGGCGGTGGCTTTATGACCGTGCATCTGGCCGATGGCAAAGATACCTTTATCAACTTCCGCGAAACCGCGCCCGCAGCGGCCAGCGCCGACATGTATCTCGACGCCGATGGAAAAGTGAAGAAAGACGCCAGCCTGTATGGCTATCTGGCCTCCGGCGTCCCCGGTACCGTGCTTGGCATGGATACCGTGCAGCGCGAATACGGCAAGCTGACCCGCAAACAGGTAATGGCTCCGGCCATTAAGCTCGCCCGTCAGGGCTTTGTCCTGACCCGCGCTGATACCGATATTCTCGATACCACCGTCAAACGCTTTAAACAGAACCCGGAAGCCGCCCGAATCTTCCTGCGCAAAGATGGCACAGCCCTGCAACCGGGCGACAAACTGGTGCAAAGGGATCTGGCCAACACGCTGGAAGCCATCTCTCAGCGCGGCCCGGATGCATTCTATAAAGGAAAAATTCCGCAAGCCGTGGAGGCCGCCTCGAAAAAAGGCGGAGGCATCCTCACCGCCGCCGACTTTGCCAGCTATAAAGTCACTGAAACCGCGCCAATAACCTGTAGTTACCGTGGCTATAAATTTGTCTCCGCACCGCCACCAAGTTCCGGCGGCGTGACAATGTGCGAAATTCTTAATATCGTCGAAGGCTATGACCTCAAAAGCATGGGCTTTAACTCCGCCGCTTCTATTCATTATTTAACCGAAGCCATGCGTCACGCCTATATGGACCGCAACACCTACCTCGGCGATCCGGAATTCGTTAAGAACCCAATCGACCGCCTGGTCAGCAAAAGCTACGCGGAAGAAATTCGTAAAAAAATTGAAACCGATAAAGCCACGCCGTCAGCGCAGGTTCAGCCCGGTATGGAACCTCATGAAAAGCCAGAAACCACTCACTATTCTATCGTCGACAAAATGGGCAATGCTGTTTCCACCACCTATACCGTCAACGGTCGCTTTGGATCCGTGGTGATTGCCCCCGGCACCGGCTTCTTCCTGAATGACGAAATGGATGATTTCACGGTGAAAATCGGTGAGAAAAATCTCTATGGCCTGGTGCAGGGCAGTAAAAACTCTATCGCCCCCGGTAAGCGCCCACTCTCCTCCATGAGCCCGAGTTTAGTGACTAAAGACGGCAAAATCTTTATGGTTCTCGGCTCACCGGGCGGTTCCCGCATCATCACCATTACCCTGCAAACAGCCATAAATGTGATTGATTACGGGATGCCGCCACAAGAAGCTGTTGATGCACCACGAATTCATCATCAGTGGTTACCGGATGAAGTCTATTACGAGCAACGCGGTGTCTCAGTTGACAGCCTGAATATTCTGGCGAAGATGGGATATAAAATGGTCGAACAGACCCCGTGGGGCGCGGCAGAGCTGATTTTGGTGGGCTTGCCGGGTGCCGCTGGCGTGACGTCGGCTAATTCAGGTAATGACTCGGCAGTCTCGGGCAAAGTACGTGAAGGTTATCTCTACGGAGCCAATGATGTGCGACGCCCAGCGGGTGCGGCCATAGGCTATTAACCTTCATGCTTCGAGCTATCTCTGCGTTGGCTGCCTGTGTTCACCTCGTCACCGTCTTGATACAGCTCGAATGATTTCGGTTAACGATAAGCCATAAAAAAAAGGCCATATATATCCTATATATTGGCCTTTTTTATTATCGTAAGGTAAGTGTTTACTTACTCTGCACTATCCAGCGCCAGCGCTTCTTTCTTACGATCATTACGCAGTTTGAATGCGTAACCGATCAGCAGTACCGCCACCCATACCAGACCGACATACAGTGAAACGCGCGTCGTCGGGAAGTAACCAATCAGACCAATAATAAAGAACAGGAAAATGATGCCGAATACCGAGGTGTACACACCACCACGCAGCGGAAACTCCAGCTCTTTAACCTGTTGTTTACTCAGCTTACGGCGAAACGCAATTTGCGAGAACAGGATCATAATCCACACCCAGACGGTCGCAAAGGTCGCCAGTGAAGCAATCACCAGGAACACGTTAGACGGCATGATGTAGTTGAGGTAAACCGCCACCAGCAGTGCCGCCATCATCACCAGAACCGTGACCCACGGTGTCCCCAGACGTGAAACTTTGCTGAACATTTTAGGCGCCTGGCCCTGCTTCGCCATTCCGTGCAGCATACGGCCAACACCGAACACGTCACTGTTAATCGCAGAAAGGGAGGCGGTGATCACCACAAAGTTCAAAATACCCGCCGCCGCAGTAATGCCCATATGCTGGAAAGTCAGCACGAACGGGCTGCCCTGCGTCCCTACCTGATTCCACGGGAAAATCGACATAATCACAAACAGCGTCCCTACGTAGAACACCAAAATACGCAGCGGAACAGAGTTGATGGCTTTAGGAATCGACTTCTTCGGATCTTCGGCCTCACCGGCCGTAATACCAATGATTTCAATGCCGCCATAGGCAAACATCACCAGTTGCAGAGACAAAATAGTCCCCATAACCCCTTGGCTGAAAAATCCGCCGTGGCTCCACAGATTGTGGATCCCCGTCGCCTGGCCACCGTTGCCAATTCCCCAGAAGATAATGCCGAAGCCCGCCACGATCATGATGATGATGGTGGCGACTTTGAAGAAGGAGAACCAGAATTCCAGTTCGCCGAATACTTTGACGCTGACCAGATTGATAGCACCGATGATCAGCACCACGCTGAGCACCCAGGTCCACTGCGGGACATCCGGGAACCAGATACCCATATAGATGCCGAATGCCGTCACATCGGCAATCGCCACGATCAGGATTTCAAAACAATAGGTCCAACCGGTGATATATCCGGCCAACGGCCCGAGATAATCCTGTGCATAGCGTGAGAAAGAGCCGCTTTGCGGGTTATTCACCGACATCTCGCCCAGGGCACGCATGATGATGAAGGCAATAATTCCACCAACCAAATACGCCAGTAATACGCTGGGACCGGCCATTTTTATCGCTTCGGCCGAACCGTAAAACAGTCCGGTTCCGATGGCAGAACCGAGCGCCATAAAACGGATATGCCGGGTCGTCAGACCGCGTTTTAGCTTAGTCCCAGACGGTTCTTTCTCAACGGACGGTTGCTCAACTGATTGCTGCATGTGAATTAATCCAATTTCTGTTTTCATCAAATCTGATGAGAGACGCGACTTAAACCAATGAAAAAGCCACGGAAGGGATCCCGTGGCCTATTTGGCGCAAATCAATTATACAGTCCAAACATCACTTGTGTGAGCCATCAACACGAATCACTGATGTGCAGTAACGCTGCGTGGACCGCTAATTTTGTCATAAATTCCGACCAGCACCAACATCACCAGTGAAGGTGGTAACCATGCCAGCCCTTGTGCTGCCAGCGGCAGATGAGAGGTCCAGGCCGGCATAACGTCGGCCAGAGCAGAAGCTTTGATCCCGTCAATCACCCCGAACAGGAAGCTGATCAGCATCACGGGTGCCATGATACGGGTGGTGTTATTCCACCAGCGCAGCGTGAAGCTCAGCACCACCAGCGCAATACACGGCGGATAAATTGCCGTCAGCACTGGGATAGAAATCTGAATCAGATGGCTCAGGCCGAGGTTCGATACCAGCATTGAGAACAGACCCAGAATAAATACCAGCGTCTTATAAGAGAGAGGCAGGTATTGCGCGAAGAACTCCGCACAGGCGCAGGTCAGGCCAACCGCCGTCACCATGCAGGCAACAAAAATCAGCGCAGCCAGGAAGAAGCTCCCCACGCCACCGAAAGTGTGAGCAACGTAGGCATGCAAGATCACCGCACCGTTGGTCGCTTCCGGCACCAATGAGGCACTGTTTTCACCGAGTTTAAACAGGCTCAGGTAGACCAGCATCAGGCCCGCACCGGCGATCAAACCGGCCATCACGGTATAACGGGTCAGCAATTTGGCATCGCTTACGCCGCGTGATCGTGCCGCATTCACAATGACGATACCAAAGACCATCGCGCCCAAGGTGTCCATGGTCAGATAACCATTCACGAAACCACTGGAGAACGGCACAGTCTGGTAGGCTTCGACAGCTGGCATACTTTGACCCGCAGGCCACAGTACGGCGGCAATACCCAATACACCCAGCGCCACGATTTTCAACGGTGCGAGGAAGTGGCCGACGGTATCGAGCAGTTTCCCAGGATAAAGGGAGATACCAATCACCAGCGCAAAGTAGATCACGCTATAGATGAACAGCGGCAGCGGGCCATCACCGGTCAGTGGCGCGATCCCAACTTCGAAAGAAACCGTCGCGGTGCGCGGCGTAGCAAACAGCGGGCCCACGGCGAGATAACACACCGTCGCCAGCAGTAAACCAGCGGCACGGCCAATTGGCGTACTCAGGGCGTCAACACCGCCACCGACGCGCGCCAGCGCGATCACCGTCATCACGGGAAGGCCAACCGCCGTCACCATAAAGCCGGCAGCTGCCCACCAGACTTCATGACCGGCCTGTAAGCCGACCATCGGCGGGAAAATAATATTCCCAGCCCCGACGAATAAGGCGAAGGTCATAAAACCCAGCGCCAGAATATCTTTGCTTGCTAAACGAGTGCTCATGATTGGTGTCGTGTTGCCTGTTAAAATGAATAAAAGTGACCGTTGCTGGCACTCTGCACTTTCGTCATGAGAAAACGCCGCGATGCGCGATCGTTAACATCAATGTGAGGACAGAAAGGAGCTTATAAACGCCGGATGATATGCAGATAAAGATATTTTTATACCTAAATAGTTCGAGTTGCAGGAAGGCGGCAATCTCATGAATCCTCAGGAGCATGGCCCTGCCATGTGACTGGGCTGAATGAGAGTAGCCAACGCATCTGCGGCTTGAAATATGACGGTTATATACAGGGAATATCGAGCGACAGCGGGGCTAAGGTAAACGTTTATAGCGCAGAAAGGCAAGTCACGATCAAAAAAGCAGAGTCTTCCACCAGATAATAACTATAAAGCAGTAAATATCACTAAATAAGCGCTAAAACGCACCACATGATGCGTATGATTTTTGAACAGTTAAAGCACAAGATATACGCGATTGACAATAAAAGTGCGCGAAACCACCAGACTCAGGTCATTTCACGCACGTTTATAAAGTGTTAACAGATGGTTAAGCTACTGATTTTTAAGCTCACCAGACCCGGGCAGCAATATCGACAACCAGTTTCAGCTTCTCCCACTGCTGCGCTTCGCTCAGGCTGTTACCCTCTTCCGTTGAGGCAAAACCACACTGCGGGCTGAGACAAATCTGGTTGATATCAAGGAATTCAGCAGCTTCTGCCAAACGGCTCTCCACCGTTTTTGCCAGCTCCAGTTCGCCAGATTTGGTGGTGATTAACCCCAAAACGGCCTGCTGATGGCCCGGCTTAATAAAACGTAAAGGCTCAAAGCCGCCGGAGCGCTCGTTGTCATATTCCAGGAAGAAAGCATCAATATTGACGCCGCCAAACAGAATTTCAGCCACCGGCTCGTACCCACCTTCAGAGATCCAGGTAGAGCGGAAATTACCGCGACAAACGTGCAGACCAATCACCAGATCATCCGGTTTACCGGCGATAGCTTTGTTTAGCACATCCGCGTAAGTACGCGCTAACGCTTGCGGTGAATCGCCACGCTCGCGGATTTGTTTCTTCTGATCCTCAGAGCACAGATAAGCCCAGACGGTGTCGTCGAGTTGCAGATAACGGCAGCCAGCGTCGTAGAATGCTTTAATCGCGTCGCGATAAACCTGCGCCAAATCGTCAAAATAGCTCGCCAGGTCGGGGTAAATCTCTTTGCTTATCGCGTCACGGCCACCGCGGAAATGCATCACGCTTGGACTGGGAATCGTCATTTTCGCCGTGGCAGAACCGCTGATGCTTTTCAGGAAACGGAAATCTTCCAGCATCGGATGATCGCTGAACCCCAGCTTGCCGGTCACTTTGATGCTACGTGCTTTGGTTTGTACGCCGTTGAACTGAATCCCCTGCACCGCGTCGTAACCTTCCACGCCGTCCAGTCCCTCGAAGAAATCGAAATGCCACCACGCGCGACGGAACTCGCCGTCAGTAACCACTTGCAAACCAGCTTCCCGCTGTAGCTCAACCACGCGGCGGATTTCAGTATCTTCTACCGCGCGCAACTGGCTGGCATCAATCTCACCGGCATGAAATTGCTTACGGGCCTGTTTAATGGCCGCCGGACGTAAAAAACTGCCAACCACGTCAGCACGGAAAGGGGGAAGGTTACGTTGCATGAAAATCTCCTGAAGTCGCCTCCCGCCGTGAGCGGTGAGCCAATGATTTACAAAGTGAATAATCACTTAAAGTTACATTAAGCCATCTGGACGGCTAAACATCCTTAAGGCTATCCTGTCATGCAAAGGTTTCATCGACAAACGAGGATTTTTCATGAGACATGAAGAAAATTCACGACGGAGATGAGATGGGCAAGATGCAAGGTGAAAATGGAAAGCTGCTCCGTCAGCAGCTTTCCGGTTTAATCGGGATGCTTCACCCGTATTCCGCTGTTTTGCCCCACAGGTACAATCAGTCGTTGCGGCAGAGTGAACATAAAGCGGGTACCGGTGCCCACTTCACTGATGATATCCAGCTTAGCGTTGTGGTGGCTGAGTGCATGTTTGACGATCGCAAGCCCCAGTCCGCTGCCGCCGGTCTGGCGCGAACGAGCCTTGTCGACACGATAAAAACGCTCGGTCAGGCGTGGCAAATGCTGCGGTGCGATACCCGGTCCGTTATCACTGACCTGAAACTGCGCCCCCAGCGGCGTCTGCTGCCAACTGACTTCAACCCGGGTGCCCGTTGGCGTGTGGTTGACCGAGTTATAAACCAGGTTGGAAACCGCACTGCGCAACTGATCTTCATTGCCAAACACCTGCAATTTGTCGTTAACGCGAAACACAATGTCGTGACGGCCACTGCTCAGCGTCTGCACTTCCCGTTCGAGCATCCCCAGCATCAGCGGCATATCTACCCGCTCATTAAGATCAATATTGGTAGCGGCCTCAATGCGCGATAGCGTCAGCAACTGCTTGACCAGTCCGTCCATGCGACGAGTCTGCTCCTGCATCGTGTCCAGCGCTTTACTGCGAAAAGGCTCTTCCAGCTTCTTGTCTTCCATCATCTCCAGATAACCTTGCAACACCGTCAGCGGCGTGCGCAATTCATGGCTGACGTTGGCGAAGAAGTTACGCCGTGCGCCTTCGAGCTGGCGCATCTGGGTGACATCACGCGCCACCATCAGCAGCTGCCCTTCTGAATAAGGCATAACGCGAAATTCAACATAGTGATCGTTGTTAAGCTGTAAATTCAGGGCGCGGTCAAAGTCGCGCGCCTGCACCCAGGTGCGAAATTCAGGGTAACGCAGCAGGTTGAAAATATGCTGCCCGTTATCTTCCGGCCAGCGAAAGCCCAGCAGTTCCTGCGCCAGACCGTTGCACCAGAAGATGTTGCCCTCTTCGGTCGCCAATACCACCGCATCGGGCAGCGATTCTGCACCGCTGCGAAAACGTTTGATCAGTTGCCCGAGTTCGCGCCGCCGCCGCCGATTGCGCATCTGCATCTGGTTGAGGCCATAAAATAGCGGCTCCCAGCTCCAGCGGCCGTTTGGCGGGGTAATGCTGCGGTCGAGCCACAGCCAGTGGGAGAGTTTCAGCTGGTTATAATAGTTCCAGCCCAGCGCCGCCAGCAGGGACGCAAAAAGCAGCCATCCGAAATGGCCGAAGAAAATACCGATGATCAGCGCCGGCAGGCAGAACAAAAACAGTTCCCCGGCCAACCGTTTCCAGGACAGACGTTCTAGCACACAGTGACTCCGTCAGTTGTTCTCTACCCGAAATGATTCGATCAATAGCGCGTTGAGAACCGATATCCCGTCCCACGCACCGTTTGAATCATCCGATCGTGCCCGCTGGTTTCCAACGCTTTACGCAAGCGACGAATATGAACGTCCACCGTGCGGTCTTCCACATACACGTTAGTGCCCCAAACGTTATTGAGCAACTGTTCGCGGCTGTAAACGCGTTCGGAATGGGTCATAAAGAAGTGCAGGAGTTTGAACTCGGTCGGCCCCATGTCGAGCGCCTGTTCGTTTGCCATCACGCGATGTGAGGAAGGGTCGAGGATCAGGCCCTGCATGTCGATCACCTCTTCCACCGCCATTGGTGAAATCCTGCGCATCACGGCTTTAATACGCGCCACCAGCTCTTTCGGGGAGAAAGGTTTGGTGATGTAGTCGTCAGCGCCGACTTCCAGCCCGCGCACCCGGTCTTCTTCTTCGCCGCGCGCCGTCAGCATCATGACTGGAATTTCACGCGTTAACGCTTCGCGCTTAAGATGTTTAATAAACTGAATGCCAGAACCGCCTGGTAACATCCAGTCGAGTAAAATAAGTTCGGGGAAAGGTTCGATTAACCGGGCGATTGCCGAGTCAAAATCTTCTGCTTCAATTGCCTGATAGCCATTTTGTTCCAGTACGAAGCAGACCATTTCACGGATCGGAGCTTCATCTTCAACCACTAATATACGTCTAGCCATCGTAGATCCTGCCAATAGGTTAGCGATCAATTGTTTGATTGCGGGAGGCATTATGCGTCAGTTTTGTGACACTTTTATGAAAAAAAACCAGCCAGCGAACTAAGTGTAGCTAAGCCTTCATTTTTGCGTCATGCCTCTGAAATGCGGCTTATTTATCGGGGACAGCGGCCCCTGCTGACGTTTATACTTTGCGGCACTACGTCCTGGCACACTTCACCACGGGAGTTTCATGCGCCTGATCCACACCTCAGACTGGCATCTTGGTCAGTACTTTTTCACCAAAAGCCGCGCCGCCGAACATCAGGCATTTTTACGCTGGCTGACGGAACAGGTGGAAAATCATCAGGTTGATGCCGTGATAGTGGCCGGGGACATCTTCGACACCGGATCACCACCGAGTTATGCCCGCGAACTGTATAACCGCTTTGTGGTGGAGCTGCAAAAAACGGGCTGCCAGTTAATTGTGTTGGCCGGGAATCATGATTCTGTAGCCACGCTTAATGAGTCACGCGAACTGCTCTCCTGCCTCAATACCCGGGTAATTGCCACCGTTGGCGAAGATTTATCGCAGCAAATTTTGGTGCTTAATCAGCGTGACGGTACGCCAGGCGCGGTGTTGTGCGCCATTCCGTTCCTGCGGCCGCGCGATTTGATAGCCAGCCAGGCGGGTCAGTCCGGCAACGACAAACAGCTGGCGTTGCAGGAAGCCATCGCCGCCCACTACGGCGCACTTTATCAGGCCGCACTGGCAGAACGTGAACGCCTCGGCGTTCCGCTGCCGATCATCGCCACCGGCCATCTGACCACCGTCGGCGTCAGCACTTCTGACTCGGTACGCGACATCTATATCGGCACGCTCGACGCCTTCCCGGCGCAGGCTTTCCCGCCGGTGGACTACGTTGCCCTCGGTCATATCCACCGCGCTCAGTGCGTAGCTAAAACCGAACACATCCGTTATAGCGGTTCACCTATTGCCCTGAGTTTTGACGAACTGAGCAAAGTGAAAAGTGTCTATTTACTGGATTTCAACGGTGCGGACCTCAAAGCCATCGACACGCTGGAGATCCCGCAGTTTCAGCCAATGCAGGTGATCAAAGGCTCACTCGCCGACATCGAACAGCAGCTATTACAGTTTGATCATGTCCAAACTGACAAGCCGGTGTGGCTAGATATTGAAGTCGCTACGCAGGATTACCTCAGCGATATTCAGCGCCGGATCCAGGCCCTGACCGCAGACCTGCCGGTGGAAGTGGTGTTACTGCGCCGCAGTAAAGAGCAGCGACAAAACAGTATTTCGCAGCAGGAAAAAGAGACCCTCAGCGAACTGAGCGTCGGCGACGTGTTCGAACGCCGTCTGGCGCTAGAAACAGAGGTGGATGAAAGCCGTCAGGCGCGGATGCGCACCCTGTTTGCTCAGGTGGTGGAACAGGTACAGAGCGGCACGTCAACCGGGGAGAGCGCATCATGAAAATTCTCAGCCTGCGTCTGAAAAACCTGAATTCACTGGAAGGCGAATGGAAAATCGATTTCACCGCCGAGCCCTTTGCCAGCAACGGTTTATTCGCCATTACCGGCCCGACCGGCGCGGGGAAAACCACGCTGCTCGACGCCATCTGTCTGGCGCTCTATCACCAGACGCCGCGCCTGAACGTTTCCCCGACACAAAACGAGCTGATGACCCGCCACACCGCTGAATCGCTGGCTGAAGTGGAGTTCGAAGTGAAAGGTGTCGGCTACCGCGCCTTCTGGAGCCAGCGCCGCGCTAAAAATTCGCCAGACGGTAATTTACAAGCCCCCAAAGTGGAGCTGGCGTTGCTGGCCGATGGCAAAATCCTGGCCGATAAAGTGCGCGACAAACTCGACGCCATCGCCCAGTTAACCGGATTGGATTTCGGCCGTTTTACCAAATCCATGATGCTGTCGCAGGGGCAGTTTGCTGCCTTCCTTAATGCTGACGCAAACGACCGCGCCGAACTGCTCGAAGAGCTGACCGGCACAGAGATCTATGGCCGCCTGTCGGAACAGGTGTTCGAACAACATAAACTCGCGAAGAGCCGGCTCGAAGGTTTGCACCAGAGAATGGCAGGCATCGAACTGCTGAGCGAAGAACAGCGTCAGGCGCTGGAAACGCAGCTTACAGCACTGAACGTGCAGGAAGTCAGCCTCAGCCAGCAGACGCAACAACATCAGCAAGATCTTACCTGGCTGCAACAGTGGCAGCAGGTACAGCAAAAGCATCAGCAGTCGCTGCAACAGCTGGCGGCGGCAGAGCAGGAAATGGCACAGGCCGCACCGCAACTACACCAGTTAGCGCGCAGCGAACCGGCAGAAAAACTGCGTTCCCGTCTGCTTGACAACCAACGCTGTCAGCAGGAAACGCTGACTCTGCAACAGCAGATAACACAACTGACTCAGCAGCAGGAACACCAGCTGGCGCAAATGGCCCCCCTGAAGCAGGCCGCTGAACAGGCACAGACTGCGCGTCAGAAACAGGCCGAAGAACAGCGTCAGCAGCAGACGCTGATTGAAGAGCAGATC
>BHES01000102.1 GCA_003864575.1 Enterobacterales bacterium | reverse complement strand
CGCCATTGCTAAAAAAATCATCAGTATTAATATGGCAGCGAATCATGCATTTTATATGCCGGTTGTATATCAGTGGCGGTCTTAAAGATCTTTGCATCTGTAGACAAAATAATCAGACCTATACCCGCGTGTAACACGATGGGTAGCTTGTTAAGCAGGAAGAAGAATGTTCAGAATCGCGCTGTTACTTGCGATGCTCCTCAGTTTACCTCTATTTACCCTCGGAACAGCGGCCGCCAGTGAGCCTGTCCCGGTAGATCAGGCACTTAAGCAAAAGCTCTTAGGCTCCCCCGTCTATATTCAAATCTTCAAGCAGGAACGTAAGCTTGAACTTTATGCTGAACTTCAGGGCGAATATCGCCTGATTGGCACTTACGGTATTTGTGATTTCTCTGGTGGTTTAGGTAACAAACGCCGTGAAGGGGATTTCAAAAGTCCGGAAGGGTTTTACAGCGTAGATATGCATCACTTAAAACCTGACAGCAAATTCTATCGCGCGATAAATATCGGCTTCCCGAATGATTACGACGTTGCTCAGGGGTATTCAGGGAAATATCTGATGATCCATGGCAACTGTAAGTCCATCGGCTGTTACGCGATGACCGATCAGTATATGGATGAGATTTTCACTTACGTACAGGCCGCCTTCCAGTTTGGTCAGCGTAATGTGCAGATCAGTATTTATCCGTTCCGTATGACCGACGCCAACATGGCCGCGCACAAAAACTCTTCATACATCAGTTTCTGGAACGAGCTGAAACCTGGCTACGACTATTTCCAAAAAAACCATGCGCCGCCGAACGTGGTGGTCAGTGCCGGTAAATACGTGCTGACGCAACCGGTGAAAGTAAACCCGCTGGCATCACAGCTGGCGTTCACCACAGTGAAATAAAGCGTACTCGCCTGGAGCAATCTTGTTCCAGGTTTCGTTACCCGTCAGCGGTTGGGTCGCGATCACCGTGACGACATCATTGGGTGTCGTCTGCTGTTGAAAATCAATTTCCACGTCCTGATCCAACAACGTTGCCTTGCCAAACGGCGCCCGCCGTGTGATCCAGTACAGATTAGTCGAGCAATACGCCATCACAAATCGCCCGTCCGACAACAGCATGTTAAACACGCCCTTCTGACGTAATTCATCTGACAATGACGCAATATAGCGAAACACAGCCGGCCAGTTGCCCGGCGTGCGCGGATAGCGTTCAGTCAGTTTATGCAGCAGCCAGCAGAAGGCGAATTCACTGTCGGTCTGTCCAATCGGACGCAGCGTGCCGGTATCCAGCTGACGATAACCGCGCAGCTGGCCATTATGGGCATAAGTCCAGTTGCGGCCCCACAGTTCGCGGGTAAACGGATGCGTATTTTCCAGCGACACTTCGCCGCGGTTGGCCTGACGGATATGTGAAATTACCGCGCAGGATTTGATCGGGTATTCCTGAACCAGGCGGGCAATGGGCGAATTAAAACTCGGTTGCGGATCCTTAAAGGTGCGGCAGCCATTCCCTTCGTAGAAAGTAATGCCCCAGCCATCTTTATGCGGGCCAGTCCCGCCACCACGCTGCACCAACCCACTGAAACTGAAACAGATATCAGTAGGAACGTTGGCGCTCATCCCGAGCAATTCGCACATCACCAGCCTCCTTTTATTCATCCAATAATTCGTTGCACTAAGGTAAGACAAGGCGAAATTTGGCGAAGAAGCGGAGTTTACACAAAGTAAATGAGCATTCTGAGCCAGATTTCAACGCCGAATTACCGACGTGCGATGGATTATTTTGCCATCTCTTTTTCGATCAACAAAATCAGAATATGAATCACTTTGATGTGAATTTCCTGCACGCGGTCGGCGAAGCCGAAATGCGGTACACGAACTTCCACGTCAGCCGAGCCATCCATCTTGCCGCCATTTTTGCCGGTCAGGGTGATGACTTTCATGCCTTTGGCACGTGCGGCTTCAATCGCCTTAATGACGTTGGCGGAGTTGCCCGACGTGGAGATGCCAAACAGTACATCGCCTTTCTGGCCGACCGCTTCCACGTAGCGAGAGAAAATATGGTCGAAACCAAAATCGTTACCCACGCAGGAGATATGGCTAACGTCTGAAATAGCGATTGCCGGGTAGCCAGGGCGATTTTCGCGATAACGACCGGTCAGTTCTTCAGCAAAATGCATGGCGTCGCAGTGCGACCCACCGTTGCCGCAGGAAATCACTTTCCCACCGGCTTTGAAGGAATCCGCCAGCAGTACGGCAGCGCGTTGAATTGATTCAATGTTTGCCGGGTCGCTGATGAATTTGTTCAGCGTGTCAGCAGCTTCGTTCAGTTCACTACGGATAATATCCTGGTACATGGCAGCCTCTTTTTATGTCCATTTGCAGCAATAAGATGTTCCGTCTCGCAGTGTAACGGATCGCTGAAACAGCGAGAAGCCATGAAGCGGTAATGAATCTGATAGTTTCTGTTTTTAACCCTTCGTGCTGTCGGTTTGTGAGCCAAGTTGTAATTAAGATGTAAATACATTGATAAAGAAATGGACCTGGACTAAAACCAATACATCCACCTAACAGGTCAGACCTCCTACAACTCAGGAGCTTTATCATGATGGTTCTTAGCATTGTCGCCCTATTGGTTATCATCGGTGTGTTGTTCTATCACCGCGTCAACTTGCCGCTCAGCAGCCTGATTGTGGTGGCCTTCACCGCCGCCATGGGTGCAATTCATTTATGGACACTCTGGCTGTTGCTGCCGCTGGTGATCGTCCTGCTGCCGTTCAACATTCCCGGTATGCGCCGCTCGCTGTTCTCAGCCCCGGCTCTTCGCGCTTTCCGAAACGTGATGCCCGAAATGTCGCGTACGGAAAAGGAAGCCATCGAAGCCGGGACTACCTGGTGGGAAGGTGACTTGTTCAGCGGTACACCAGACTGGAAAAAGTTGCAGAATTACCCGCAACAACGCCTGACCGACGAAGAGCAGGCCTTTATTGACGGGCCGGTTGAAGAAGCCTGCCGTATGGCGAATGACTTCGAAATCACCCACGAACTGGCCGACCTGCCGCCGGAGTTGTGGGCGTACCTGAAAGAACATCGCTTCTTCGCGATGATCATCAAGAAAGAGTACGGCGGCCTTGAATTCTCCGCTTATGCTCAGGCCCGCGTATTGCAGAAACTGGCCGGTATTTCTGGCATTTTGGCGATCACCGTCGGCGTACCTAACTCCCTCGGCCCCGGCGAACTGCTGCAACATTACGGGACTGATGCGCAGAAAGATCACTACCTGCCGCGGCTGGCGCAGGGTCTGGAAATTCCTTGCTTCGCCCTGACCAGCCCGGAAGCCGGTTCCGACGCCGGAGCGATTCCTGATTTTGGCATCGTGTGCAAAGGCCAGTGGAAAGGTGAAGAAGTGCTGGGTATGCGCCTGACCTGGAACAAACGCTACATTACGCTGGCCCCTATCGCCACCGTGCTCGGGCTGGCATTTAAACTGAAAGACCCGGATCATCTGCTGGGTGAAACCACCGAGCTAGGTATCACCTGCGCGCTGATCCCAACGGATACACAGGGCGTAGAAATCGGCCATCGTCACTTCCCGCTGAACGTGCCGTTCCAGAACGGCCCGACACGCGGTCACGATATTTTCGTCCCTATCGATTACATTATCGGCGGGCCGAAAATGGCCGGTCAGGGCTGGCGTATGCTGGTTGAGTGCCTATCCGTTGGCCGTGGCATCACCCTGCCGTCTAACGCCACCGGCAACCTGAAATCACTGGCGCTGGCAACCGGCGCTTATGCCTACATTCGCCGTCAGTTCAAACTGCCGATTGGCAAAATGGAAGGGATCGAAGAGCCACTGGCACGCATCGCCGGTAACGCCTACGTCATGGACGCCGCCGCCACGCTTATCACCAACGGCATTATGCTCGGTGAAAAACCTGCTGTGCTGTCGGCTATCGTGAAATACCACTGTACCCATCGCGGGCAGCGCTCAGTTATGGACGCCATGGATATCACCGGGGGTAAAGGCATCATGCTCGGTAAAAGCAACTTCGTGGCCAGAGCCTATCAGGGCGCACCGATTGCGATCACCGTGGAAGGCGCCAACATTCTGACCCGTAGCATGATCATCTTCGGCCAGGGCGCGATCCGCTGTCATCCGTATGTCCTGCGGGAAATGGCGGCCGCCGAAAGCAATGACCTGATGGACTTTGACCGTGCGCTGTTTGGTCATATTGGCCACGTCGGCAGTAATAAAGTCCGCAGCTTCTGGCTCGGTCTGACCAACGGTCGCACCAGTACCACACCGAACAAAGACGCCACCGCACGCTACTACCAGCACATCAACCGTCTGAGCGCGAACCTTGCGCTGCTCTCGGATATTTCGATGGGCGTACTGGGCGGCAGCCTGAAACGCCGCGAACGTATTTCGGCACGTTTGGGAGATATTCTGAGTCAGATGTATTTGGCAACGGCTACCCTGAAACGTTATGAGGAAGAGGGTCGCAACGAAGAAGATTTGCCGCTGGTGCATTGGGGCGTGCAGGACTGTCTGAATCAGGCGGAAATTGCTATCGACGATCTGCTACGCAACTTCCCCAATCGTTTCATCGCCGGGGTCATGCGTCTGGTTATCTTCCCGCTGGGCCGTGCGCACGCGGCACCGTCTGACCAGTTAGACCATCAGCTGGCGCGCATTCTGCAAGTACCGTCCGCCACCCGCAGCCGTATTGGCCGTGGTCAGTTCTTCGAAGCCAGCGAACATAACCCGATCGGGCAGCTTGAAGCGGCACTGGCCGACATTATTGCCGCCGAACCAGTTCATAAACGTCTGAGCGATGCGATGGGCAAAAAACTCTCGTTCACCCGCCTGGATATTCTGGCGCAGAAAGGTCTCGATGCAGGTCATCTGACACCGGATGAAGCCCGTATTCTAAGCCGCGCAGAAGAGAGCCGCTTGCGTTCGATTAATGTCGATGAGTTTGAAGCGGATGAGCTGGCAGCAAAAAAGCCCCAGCCAGAAGTGAAGAAAGAGAGCAAACCACGCCACACCGAAGCGGCCTGATATCTACACTGATTAAATAAGCAAAAAAGCCCGGGTGCGATAAACGCCCGGGTTTTTTCTTTGGAATGTCTATTCCATCGTGCAATCTGCAACCTTGCCTCCTTCTGTTCAACGGCCTATATTTAAAGCACGTGTTCTTAACCCGTGCTCAGGGAGGGTGTCATGTCGACCACCGTAAAAGCGGTTAAACGCACCGTCAGTCTGACGATTGATGACGATTTATATCAACGCGCAAGGATGTATAACCTCAATTTATCGCAAAGATTAAGCGAGGCCATTACCCAGGAGCTTCAGCAACTCGAGCGTCTGCGTTGGAAAGAAGAAAACCGGGAAGGTTTGTTGGAAATCAACCGTATTAATGCACAATGCGGCCACTTTGGCGGTGAACATCGGAAGTTCTGATTATGCAATATCACGCCTACCGTAATGGCAGTAATAGCAAAGAATACCCGTACCTTATTGACGTCCAGAGCGACCTGATTGATCTGTTGGAAACACGTATGGTTATTCCGTTGGTTCCTCTGGCCTATGCGCAACATCAGGTTCCCGTGAGAATCAGCCCAATCATCGACATCGAAGGCGACAGCTTTATTCTGATGACCTCTGAAATGGCAAGCGTCCCTCTTTCAATTCTCAAAGAGCAAATTTGCAGCGTAGAGAATCAACGTCAGGTGATAAAAGATGCCGTGGATTTTCTGTTTGATGGTTTTTAATTTATTGTTTTATAAAATGATGAATAAAAAAAGCCCGGTGCGATAAACGCCCGGGCTTTCTCTTTGGCTGTTCCGTTTATTCCCTTTACAGGGAAACCGACTTAGCTTTTTTTGGTTGGCGTCTGCGTTTGCGGGCGCACGCGGGCGGTCAGGCCCTTAAGGAAATAGCGCAGAACCTGGTCGCCGCAAGGACGATAGTTCTTATGGCCTTCCTTACGGAAGAACGCGCTCAGTTCACCTTCGGACACTTTGAAATCCGCGGCTGCCAGCACGCTCAACATATCTTCAGTTTTGAGTTCAAACGCCACGCGCAGTTTCTTCAGCATGATGTTATTGGTCACGCGCTTTTCTACTTCCGGCACCGGAAAACGGTCATCTTTGCCGCGCTTGAACGTGATCAAGCCATTAAGGAAGTTCGCCATCACTTCGTCTGGCACTTCCATATAGCCTTCTTCATCATCTTTCTTCAGATAACGCGACATTACGTCCGGGCTGACAGGGGTACCAGTCGTTTTAAGGATCTCAATCAGTCGGCCTTCGCTGATATTCAGCATGTGGCGCACGCTGCGCAAGACATCGTTATGCATCATAATTCTGTATTCCTGTATGGAGTAAACCGAGGAAATGCCACCGGGCTTACACCCTAAATAATATTCGCACCTCGAAGCCGCGCATTATACAGGAAACAGACGGGTTTAGCTGAACTGCCGAATACGTGCGATCAGTGACTCAATATCGTCAATCTGCGGCGCCGTCAAAATAAGCTTCTGCCCGAGACGCAACGCATGGCGCTGGCAATCGGCACGCATCGCATCATCTTTGATACCGTCGAGATCGGCAACGTGTGCAAGACCAATGGTGCGGCGGATCAACTCCGCGCCGCAGTAGCCCACTGCGTCATGCCACACCTCTTGCAGGAACTGCGCCGCATAGCCCTCTTCGGCCAGCGACGGATCCTGCGTTTTATCACGGGCGAGTTGCAGGAAACGCTGAGAAAAACCGAGCCACAGCGCGCGCAGATCCTTCAGACGCTGTTCGCGTCCATCAGCGGCCTCGCGCACCGCGACCAGTCCCGGCAAACCACAATAATTGAGTAATAAATTCCCCATCGCCGAACCCGGATCAAAACCCAGCGGGCCGTAATAGCCGAACTCCGCATCAATGGCTTTCAGCTTGCCGTCGGCAACGAATATCGAGCCGCTGTGGATATCACCATGCAATAGCGCCTCGGCTTTGCTGAGGAAGCGATGCTTAAGCGACGCCACTGCCCGTCGTAGGAGTTTATCCGCACGCAGGGCATCCACTTCCGGCTGTAGAATAGAGTCAAAATGATTGCGTTCATGATCGACATAAGGATCGGTGAAAAACAGATCTTCGGTGATCTGACAGAGCTCAGGATTGGTAAAGCGCGCCACTTCGGCTTTCTTAAACTGGGCGTTCTGATAAAAATCTGAGGTATGAAACAACGTCTGCGCCAGATATTCACCCAATTGGCTGGCCGCCTGCGGATAGTGTTTACCCAGCACCAACTCACTGCGCCAGATAGCATGATCGGAGAGATCTTCCTGCACCATCACCGCCAGTTCAGCATCGTGATGCAACACTTTTACCGTATGTTCTGGAGCAAACTTACCGTGCGCCACCAGCGTTTCGGCTTCAATGCGCGCACGGTCGAGCGTCAGCGGCCACGACTCACCGACGCAGCGTACATAGGGCAGCGCCTGCTTGACGATAACCCGGCTTACACCCGCCGCATCGCGGATTTTAAACACCAGATTCAGGTTTCCGTCACCAATTTCATCGGCGGAAATCAGGGATTGCGGGTCGCTGATGCCGCCAAACTGACGGGCATATTCAACGGCATCTGCAGCAGTAAACGTGTAATAGCGGGACATCGCGACCTCTCAAATTCAATTCTAAATAAAACGTCCAGACGTCTATACATCCGTAAGGCATGTTGGCAGAATAAGCAAACAGATGCAACTGGGTAACAAAGGTTTAACCAACAATGAAAAATATCACAACCACCAGTTTACGGATCCGCGAAAATCAACTGTGGATCCTCGACCAGCAGGCACTTCCACAGCAATCCGACTGGCGTCCCTGCCCCGACGTCGCCGCGCTGGTTGATCATATCCGTACCCTGCGTGTACGCGGTGCGCCGCTGATTGGCCTGTCTGCCAGCCTGCTGCTGGCACTGCTGGCCGAGGGCGGAATGCCTCAGTCAGATTTGTATCAGGCGCTGGAAACCCTGCGCGAATCCCGCCCTACCGCCGTCAATCTGATGAATAATCTCGACCGCATGAAGGCCGCGCTGGCGCACACCGATTTCGTCCCGACCCTGGTGGCCGAAGCGCTGCGGTTGGTTGATGAAGACCGTGCGCTGTGCGACAGCATTGCCGACCACGGCGCAGAACTGGTGAAGCCGGGCAGCCGCCTGCTGACCCACTGCAATACCGGCGGCCTTGCCACCGCAGGCGTGGGTACCGCGCTGGGCGTCATCGCACGCGCTCATCAGCAAGGAAAAGTTGAACAGGTTTGGGTCGATGAGACGCGCCCGTTGTTACAGGGCGGACGGTTAACCGCATGGGAACTCGGTGAGCAGAGGATCCCTTATCGGTTGATTTGTGACTCAATGGCCGCCAGCGTAATGGCGCAGGGGAAAGTGGATGCTATCTGGGTTGGTGCTGATCGCATCGCGGCCAATGGCGATGTTGCCAATAAAATCGGCACGTACAGTCTGGCAGTTCTGGCGAAATATCACGGCATCCCTTTCTACGTCGCAGCCCCTCATACCACGCACGACCCGCATTGCCCGAACGGCGCGGCGATCCCTATCGAACAACGCGCCGCCAGCGAAGTCACCGGCGTTTCCGGCAGTTTCGGTTCCGTGCAGTGGGCCCCCGAAGATGCACAAGTTTATAACCCAGCGTTTGATGTTACGCCTGCGGCGTTAATCAGTGGATGGGTACTGGATGTGGGCGTAGTGACGCCGGAGCAGGTAAGCGAGGGGATCTTCGCGGCATCCCTCAGGTAATTCGGGTGACATTTTGAACATGGCCGAAGCTTTTTCAAATTCAAATTCAGCGCTGTTTTTATCTTTTAAAAATGTGTGGGCCGCATTCAGAAACTTCGCCGAGGAAGAGGTGGAAAACCGCGCGGGTTTTATGCGCGGGTTGGAACCCGCCGCGAGGGAATCGCGTAGCGACGAAGATTCGCGGCGGTAACTGAAATATCTGAAACACGGCCATCCCGATTCAGCGATAGCGCGCAGTTAAAAGAGCCTGGGGTTCTTAGGGGCGGCGGCGAATGGCCGCCCCTAAGGCCAGTTTGGGTGGCAACCCAAGGTTTTGGTCTGGCTTTTAAAAGGCGTTACATTTTTTCGCCAAAAAAGTCTTAGATGGCCCATCCACCGGCGTAAAACGCCACTAACGCAACGGCGATGATCACCGTCCCGACATTCAGCTTACGCCATTCGCCGGAGAAAATACGGCCGATAACCAGTGAACTGAAGCCCAGCATAATGCCGGTCACGATGTTACAGGTGAGCACGATAAAGACGGCGCACAACAGGCCGGACATCGCATCCACAAAGTCATCGAAATCCAGCTTAGTTACGTTACTCAGCATCAGCAGGCCGACATACATCAGCGCCGGTGCCGTGGCGTAAGCCGGAACCAGGTAAGAGAGCGGAGACAGGAACAGCATCAACAGGAATAACACACCGACGACGGTCGCCGTCAGGCCGGTTTTACCACCTGCCGCCGTACCCGCTGCGGATTCGATATAAACCGCCGCAGGCGCTGCGCCTACCAGACCAGCAAACATGCTGCTGATGGAGTCAGAGGTCAGCGCTTTACCCCCGCTGATGATTTGCCCATTTTTATCCAGCAAATTAGCCTGACCGGCGACGGCGCGAATGGTGCCGGTCGCATCAAATACCGCCGTCATGACCAACGCCAGTACGCTTGGCAGCACGGCCATTTTCAGCGCACCCATAATGTCGAGATTAAATAACACTGAGTGACCATTGGCGTCAGTCAACGACGGCATCGCGAACAAGCCATGGTATTTCACCGCAGGATCAAAAATCAGACCGATAATAGAAATGGCGACAATGACCAGCAGAATACCGCCGGGTACGCGCAGTTTTTCCAGACCGAAGATCACCGCCAGCCCCAGCAAGGTCATAATGACCGGGAAAGAGGTGAACGCGCCGAGGGTAACCGGTAAACCGTCGAGAGGGTTTTTGATCACCAAACCGACACCGTTAGCAGCAATCAACAGCAGGAACAGGCCGATACCAATGCCGGTGCCATGCGCAACGCCCATCGGCAAATTGCGCAATATCCATGAGCGAATACCGGTCACCGAGATAATGGTAAACAGCACGCCCATCAGGAATACCGCACCCAACGCGACAGGCACGCTGATGTGCTGGCCCAACACCAGGCTGAAAGCGGTAAAGGCCGTCAGGGAAATAGCACAGCCAATCGCCAGCGGCAGATTAGCCCACAGCCCCATTAATAATGAACCGAAGCCTGCCACCAGACAGGTTGCAACAAAGACAGCACTCGGAGAGAAACCGGCTTTACCCAACATAGCCGGGACAACAATAACGGAATAGACCATCGCCAAAAAAGTCGTCAGACCGGCAATGATCTCCTGACGGACATTACTGCCACGTGCAGAAATTTTGAAAAAAGCATCAAGCGAACCGGTGGGCGCGATATCGCCACCCGCTTGGCTGTGTTGACTAGACATGTGTAACCCTCTGAAGTGTCTTGCTGAAAAGCCTGCGTGGTCATTACGAAACCGTTTCGTCACGTTCGCTTCCCTACCCGGTGAAATGTGTGTTGAGAACAGTAAGGATCGACGCGCAAAACCAAGGCAAACGTTTAACTCTCATCGCGTAAGGCGGAAATAAAAACCACGGGTACTGCAACGCAAACGATTATCCGGCCATTAACCCCCTCTTTTCAACTCCCGATCGTGACAAATTCGTCTTATCTGGTCATTTAAAAAGCATATCGACAGAGAATTTGCGCAAACCCTCTATTTCTAACCTTTTGCAAGTTAGAAATAGCCGCCCCAAACTTTCCATACCGAAAAAATAGCCAATTCGGGCAGGTGAAATGCCTTCTGCAAAGGGGTGGCGTTAAAAAGAAAATGCGCAGGGGTTAAAAGGTTAAAATAAATCAGGCGGGATAATCTCCGGCACAGCGTTAATAATAGAGTAATGCCGGAGAAGGGGTAATAGGTTTCACTTATGCTTAGCGGCTTTTGAATACTCTGGAATAAGCCCCAGATAAAATAAAATATATTTCCACGTATCGCCCGCGTGGCCGTGAATTAACTACCAATGTGGTACGGGCCGCCTTGTTCGAGGGCTTTCTGGTATGCCGGACGCGCCTGCACCGTCGATAACCAGGTTTTCACATGAGGGTATTTTTCCAGCCCACCGCGCGAGACCATCGCTTCTATCGGAAAACTCATCTGAATATCTGCTGCACTGAAATCACTGCCTGCAAACCAGCGATTGTCGGTCAGAGTTTTTTCGAGATAAGCGCCGTGGGTGGCGAGTTGTTTATCCAGATAATTTGCCTGAACACCTTTACCGATAGCGCCCGCAATCGGCCGGATCAGCCAAGGCATTGGCGGCTTGCCGAGGCGGCCAAAAATCAGCTTCATCACCAGAATCGGCATCAGCGACCCTTCGGCATAGTGCATCCAGTAACGAAATTGCTGACGGGCAAAGTGATCAGTTGGCTTAAGGCGACCTTGAGCATCATAGGCTTCCTGCAAATATTCGATAATGGCACCCGACTCGGCGAGGGTCAGATCGTTATCCACCAGAACCGGCGATTTCCCCAACGGATGCACTTTCTTGAGCGAGTCAGGTGCCAACATGGTCTTTTCATCCCTTTGATATCGCTCAATTTGATAAGGAACCTCCAGTTCTTCCAGCATCCACAGAATTCTCTGCGAACGCGAGTTATTTAAATGATGGACAATGATCATACCTTCTTCTCCCGACTGATTAGCCTGATTAGCCTGATTAGCCTGATTAGCCTGATTAATACGTAACTATAGTCGATAGCGCCAGACCCTGTATTTTAGAGCAACAAAAACCCTGTAATGAATAAGCTTAATAAGAATAATGCGCTCATTTTTATTTATAACTCTGCGAAATTACCCTTAAGTAAATTTAATGCAAAACCGCTATTTCATTAGCGTTTAATATTTTTTAATGCCATCATCGCCGCGCTCAAATTAGCCGTTTTTGTGTGGAGTCTCTGCATGCTTTCCAGTAATTACAACGATGTCCTTATTCTGTTTTCCTTCATCGTTGCCATGCTTGCGTCTTATACCGCACTCGACATGGCTGGACGGGTGGCAACCACGCAGGGAAAGGCATCGCGTTTATGGCTGGCAGGCGGCGCGCTGTCGATGGGGATCGGCATCTGGTCGATGCACTTCATCGGTATGCTGGCGTTCAGTCTGCCTGTCTCAATGGGTTACGACCCGCTGATCACCCTGCTCTCCATGATTATCGCCATTATCTCTTCGGCCTTTGCCCTGTGGCTGGTCTGTCAGGAACGCCTGCCGAACCAAAGCCTGGTGTTTGGTGCTCTGTTGATGGGCGGCGGGATTGCAGCGATGCACTATACCGGCATGGCAGCCATGCGCATGATGCCTGCCATCAGTTACAACACCGGTTGGGTGGTGTTATCAGTGGTAGTGGCGGTGGTGGCATCCGGTGCGGCGTTGTGGATGGCGTTTCACCTGCGCCAGCAGTCGCCTAACGTCAAACT
>BHES01000101.1 GCA_003864575.1 Enterobacterales bacterium | reverse complement strand
CATCGTCACCACCGGCACGCAGGACAGCCAGCAGACCGTCGTCACGGCGGGGATCAGCGCGGGTGAAAACGTCGTCACGGATGGCATTGATCGTCTGACTGAAGGCGCTACCGTCGAGGTCATTCAGCCTGAAACCGCCGCACAGGCCGCGGCAGCAGCGGACAAGACCGCTGAAAAACGTCATCACAGGAAGTCCTGATGCAGGTGATGCCGGATAAACCTCAGGGCGGGCCTTCACGGCTGTTTATTCTGCGCCCGGTGGCGACCACGCTACTGATGATCGCCATTCTGCTGGCCGGGATTATCGGCTACCGCGCGCTGCCGGAGGTCGATTACCCGACGATTCAGGTGGTTACGCTCTACCCAGGCGCCAGTCCGGATGTCACAACGTCAGCCATCACAGCCCCGCTTGAACGCCAGTTCGGCCAGATGTCCGGTCTGAAACAGATGCAGTCGCAGAGCTCCGGCGGCGCATCGGTGATCACCCTGCAATTCGGTCTGGAGCTGCCGCTGGACGTGGCCGAGCAGGAAGTGCAGGCCGCCATCAACTCCGCTACCAATTTACTGCCGACCGATCTGCCCAATCCGCCGGTGTACAGCAAGGTTAACCCGGCTGATCCGCCGATCATGACGCTGGCGGTGACCTCCACGGCGATGTCGATGACGGCGGTGGAAGATCTGGTGGAAACCCGCGTGATGCAAAAATTGGCGCAGGTCAGCGGCGTTGGGCGAGTGAGTATTTCCGGTGGAGAGCGCCCGGCGGTGCGGGTCAAACTGAATGCGCCCGCCATGGCCGCCCTCGGGCTGACCAGCGAACAGGTGCGCGCGGCCATCGCTGCGGCCAACGTCAATTCCGCCAAGGGCAGTTTCGACGGACCGGAACGTTCCGTGACGCTGTCTGCCAACGACCAGATGAAAACCGCGGCCGATTACCGCGCACTGGTGGTCAGTTATCAAAATGGCGCGCCAGTGTTGCTCAGCGATATCGCCAGCGTCGAACAAGGGGCGGAGAACAGTAAACTGGCAGCCTGGGCCGACAAACGCCCGGCCATCGTACTGAACATTCAGCGCCAGCCGGGGGCGAATGTCATTACTACCGCCGACAGCATCCGGGAAATTTTACCCACGCTGCAACAGAATCTGCCGAAGTCGGTCCACATCGATCTGGTGACCGACCGGACCACCACCATCCGCCACTCGGTCAGCGACGTGCAGTTTGAGTTGCTGCTCTCGGTGGCGCTAGTGGTGATGGTGATGTATCTATTTTTGCGCAATATAGCCGCCACGCTTATCCCCAGCGTCGCCGTACCGCTGTCTTTGATTGGCACCTTTGCGGCGATGTATTTTCTGGGTTTCTCCGTCAATAACCTGACGCTCATGGCGTTGACCATCGCGACCGGTTTTGTGGTTGATGACGCCATCGTGGTGATCGAAAATATTTCACGTTATATCGAGAAAGGGGAAACACCGCTCAATGCCGCGCTAAAAGGCGCAGGCGAAATCGGCTTCACCATTATTTCCCTGACATTTTCGCTGATAGCCGTGCTGATCCCGCTGCTGTTTATGGGCGATATTGTCGGGCGTTTGTTCCGTGAATTTGCCGTCACGCTGGCGATCGCTATTCTGATCTCCGCCGTGGTCTCGCTGACCCTGACGCCAATGATGTGCGCCAGGATGCTCAGCCATGAGTCGCTGCGTAAACAGAACCGTTTCTCCCGCGCCTCAGAACGCATGTTCGAGCGCATTATTGCCACCTACGGGCGCGGGTTGACGGTAGTCTTGCGCCATCAGTGGCTGACGCTCGGCGTCGCACTGGGTACGCTGGCGCTGACCGCCCTGCTCTACGTCTTGATCCCTAAAGGCTTTTTCCCGGTGCAGGATAACGGACTGATTCAGGGTACGCTGGTCGCCCCGCAGTCGGTCTCGTTTAGTAATATGGCCAGCCGTCAGCAACAGGCCGCGGCGATTATTTTGCAGGACCCTGACGTTGAAAGCCTGACCTCGTTTATCGGCGTGGATGGCACCAATCCGACGCTCAATACTGGCCGGTTACAGATAGCCCTGAAACCTCTCGCCGACCGTAACGACCGGGTGGATACCATCATTCCACGTTTGCAGGAGGCGGTCGCCAGACTGCCGGGCATCGAACTGTATCTGCAACCAGTGCAAGACCTGACTATCGACACGCAGGTGGCCCGCACGCAATACCAGTTTACTTTGCAAACCCTGACCACGGATTCCCTCGGACGCTGGGTGCCGCAGTTGCTGGATACTCTGCGCGCCATGCCGCAGTTAAAAGATGTCAGCAGCGACTGGCAGGATCAGGGGCTGGAAGCCTACATCAACGTTGACAGGGACAGCGCCAGCCGTCTCGGTATCAGCATGACCGACGTCGACAATGCGCTGTACAACGCCTTCGGCCAGCGGCTGATCTCCACCATTTATACCCAGGCTAACCAGTACCGCGTGGTGCTGGTTCACGACACCGCACAGACGCCGGGGATGAGCGCGCTACAGGATATCCGCCTGAACGGCAGTAACGGCAGTAACGGCAACAGTATTCCGCTCAGTGCCATTGCTCAGTTTGAGCAGCGCAAGACGGCGCAGTCGGTTAACCATCTGGACCAGTTCCTGTCGGCCAGCGTGTCGTTTAACGTTGCGCCGGGCTATTCACTGGGCGAAGCAGTGAACGCCATCAAACTGGCGCAACAAAATCTGGCGATGCCTGCCGATATCAGCGTGCATTTTCAGGGCGCCACGCTGGCCTTTGAGGCGGCGCTCGGCAGCACACTGTGGCTGATCCTGGCCGCCGTGGTGGCGATGTACATCGTGCTCGGCGTGCTCTATGAAAGCTTTATTCACCCGGTCACGATTTTGTCTACCCTGCCGACGGCGGGCGTGGGGGCGCTGCTGGCGCTGATGCTGGCAGGCAGCGAACTGGACGTGATTGCCATTATTGGCATTATTCTGCTGATCGGCATCGTGAAGAAAAACGCCATCATGATGATCGACTTCGCGCTGGCCGCCGAGCGTGATCACGGCATGACGCCGTTTGATGCGATCTATCAGGCCTGTCTGCTGCGCTTTCGGCCGATTCTGATGACCACGCTGGCGGCGCTGCTCGGGGCGTTGCCGCTGATGCTCAGTACCGGCGTGGGCGCAGAACTGCGTCGTCCGCTCGGTATTTGTATGGTCGGAGGGCTGATCGTCAGCCAGGTACTGACGCTGTTTACTACGCCAGTGATTTATCTGCTGTTTGACCGGCTGGCAAGGCGTATGCGCCCGCACGCCTATGCTAAATCGGTGCAACATGCGCCACCGACTGAGCTGCCTCCACGATGAAATTCTTTGCGCTGTTTATTCACCGGCCCGTCGCCACCACGTTGCTGACGCTGGCGATTATGCTGGCGGGTGTGCTGGGGTTCCGGCTGCTGCCTGTCGCCCCGCTGCCGCAGGTCGATTATCCGGTGATTTCCGTCACCGCGACGCTGCCGGGTGCCGATCCTGAAACCATGGCATCCTCAGTTGCCACGCCGCTGGAAAGCACACTGGGCCGCATTGCGGGCGTGAATGAGATGACCTCTGTCAGTACGCTCGGCAGTACGCGCATCACGCTGGAATTTGATTTTGACCGCGATATCAACGGGGCCGCCCGCGACGTGCAGGCGGCGATCAACGCCGCGCAAAGCCTGCTGCCGTCGGGGATGCCGAGCCGCCCGACCTACCGTAAAGCCAATCCGTCAGACGCCCCGATCATGATAATGACCCTGACATCGGATACCTACAGTCAGGGACAGCTTTACGACTACGCCTCGACACAGCTGGCGCAAACCATTTCACAGATGGACGGCGTGGGTGACGTGACCGTCGGTGGCAGTTCGCTGCCTGCGGTACGGGTCAGTCTCAACCCCGAAGCGTTGTTTAATCAGGGCGTGTCGCTGGACGCCGTGCGCACGGCCATCGCCAACGCCAACGTGCGCAAACCGCAGGGCGCACTCGAAGATGACAGTCAGCATTGGCAAGTCCGCACCAATGATGCGCTGAAAAAAGCCAAGGATTACGCGCCGCTGGTGGTGCATGTCAGCAACGGCAATGTTGTCCATCTGCGCGACGTCGCCGACGTCAGCGACGGCGTGCAGGATCAGCGCAACGCCGGGCAAACCGGGCTGGAAAAGGGTGGCGTCAGACCGGCCATTTTGCTGCTGATCCGCCGCAGCGCCGACGCCAATATCATCGCCACCGTCGACAGTATCCGCGCCGAACTTCCCCTGCTGCGTGAATCTATCCCTGCCGCCATAAAATTTCAGGTCGCGCAAGACCGCTCGCCGACCATTCGCGCCTCGCTCGATGAAGTAGAAACCTCACTGAGCATTGCAGTAGCGCTGGTGATCCTGGTGGTCTTTCTGTTTCTGCGCTCAGGACGCGCCACGCTTATTCCGGCGGTGGCCGTTCCCGTATCACTCATCGGTACCTTTGCCGCCATGTACCTGTGTGATTTCAGCCTGAACAATCTGTCGCTGATGGCGCTGACTATCGCCACCGGGTTTGTGGTCGATGACGCTATCGTGGTGCTGGAGAATATTTCCCGACATATCGAAGCCGGCATGAAGCCGATAGACGCCGCGTTGCAGGGCGTCAAAGAGGTTGGTTTTACGGTGCTGTCGATGAGCCTTTCTCTGGTAGCGGTGTTTATTCCGCTGCTGTTGATGAGCGGTCTACCGGGACGGCTGTTTCGCGAATTTGCTGTCACGCTGTCCGTCGCGATAGGCATTTCTCTGCTGGTATCGCTGACCTTAACGCCGATGATGTGTGCCTGGTTGCTGCGCCCTGCCGCCCTGCCACAGCCGCCGAAAAAGCGCGGTGTCAGTTCGCTATTTCTGCGGCTGCAACAGGGCTATGGCCGGTCGCTGAATTGGGTGCTCAATCATGCTCGCTGGGTCGGGGTGGTGCTGCTGGCGACCATCGCGCTCAACGTCTGGCTGTACATCGCCATTCCGAAAACCTTTTTCCCTGAGCAGGATACCGGACGCCTGATGGGTTACATTCAGGCTGATCAGAGTATTTCGTTTCAGGCGATGCGCGGCAAAATGACGGACTTTATTCGCCTCGTCAACCAGGACCAAGACGTGGCTAACGTCACCGGTTATACCGGCGGGTCGCGCACCAACAGCGGCATGATGTTTATCTCTCTCAAGCCGTTGTCGGAACGTAAAAGTAATGCGCAGGAGGTGATTGCACGCCTGCGCACCGCCGCAGCGCAGGAAGCCGGGGCCGGGCTTTATCTCTCGGCCGTTCAGGATGTGCGCGTTGGCGGGCGGCAGTCCAATGCCAGCTATCAGTACACGCTGCTGTCGGACAGTTTGCAGGATTTGCGTCAATGGGAGCCCAAAATTACCGCCGCACTGGGCGCGTTGCCAGAGTTGGCCGACGTCAGTTCCGATCAGCAGGATCAAGGCGCCGAGATGCAGCTGACCTACGATCGCGCCACCATGGCACGGCTGGGTATTTCGATTTCCGAAGCCAACGCACTGCTCAATAATGCCTTCGGCCAGCGGCAGATTTCCACGATTTATCAGCCGCTGAACCAGTATAAGGTCGTGATGGAAGTCGCACCGCAGTACACGCAGGATGTCAGTTCGCTGAGCAAAATGTTTATCATTAACAGTGCGGGGGCCTCGGTCCCACTCTCTGCTTTCGCCAAATGGCAGCCCGCCAATGCGCCGTTGCAGGTGAATCATCAGGGTATGTCGGCCGCGGCCACCGTCTCCTTTAACCTGCCGGAGGGTGGCAGCTTGTCGGAGGCTTCCGCAGCGATTGACCGCACCATGACCCAACTCGGCGTGCCCCAGACGATTCACGGCCAGTATGCCGGTACTGCGCAGGTGTTTCAGGAAACGCTGAAATCTCAGCTGCTGCTGATTATCGCCGCCATTGCCACTGTGTATATTGTGCTGGGCATATTGTATGAAAGTTACATTCACCCGCTGACTATTTTGTCGACGCTGCCCTCGGCGGGGGTCGGCGCGCTGCTGGCGCTGGAGTTGTTTAGTGCGCCATTCAGCCTGATCGCGCTGATTGGTATTATGCTGTTGATAGGTATTGTGAAAAAGAATGCCATCATGATGGTGGATTTCGCCCTTGATGCGCAACGACGCGGGCAGCTTACCGCCCGTGAGGCGATTTTTCAGGCCTGCCTGCTGCGCTTTCGCCCGATCATGATGACCACACTGGCCGCGTTGTTTGGTGCGCTGCCGCTGGTATTGACGTCCGGCGACGGCGCGGAACTCCGCCAGCCTTTAGGCATTACTATCGTCGGCGGTCTGGTCGTGAGCCAGCTGTTGACGCTCTACACCACCCCGGTGGTGTACCTGTTCTTTGACCAGCTGCGCAGCCGCTTCAGCCGACAATCAAAACTCACTCCGCTTGCGGACACGGATTTATGACATCACCTTCAGAGATAACAGACACTACCCCGACCGCCCCACTACCGCCTTCCGTGCGCTGGCAGTTGTGGATCGTCGCCTTCGGCTTTTTCATGCAGGCGCTGGATACCACCATCGTCAATACGGCGCTGCCGTCTATGGCCGCCAGTCTGGGCGAAAACCCGCTGCATATGCACAGCGTGGTCGTCGCGTATGTGCTGACCGTTGCGGTGATGCTACCCGCCAGCGGCTGGCTGGCGGACCGTGTTGGCGTTAAATGGGTGTTCTTCTCGGCTATTGTTTTATTCACTCTGGGTTCTCTGCTGTGCGCGCAATCGTCCAGTTTGCAGGAGCTGGTCATGTCCCGCGTGGTACAGGGCATTGGCGGCGCGATGATGGTCCCGGTCGGGCGGCTGACGGTGCTGAAAATCGTGCCGCGCAGCGAATATATGGCGGCGATGACCATGGTGACGCTTCCCGGTCAGGTCGGTCCGTTGCTCGGCCCGGCGCTGGGCGGCTTTTTGGTGGAATATGCCAGCTGGCACTGGATTTTCCTCATCAACCTGCCGGTCGGACTGGCTGGCGCAATCGCCACGTTAATGCTCATGCCCAATTACCAGATGCAGACCCGGCGCTTTGATATCAGTGGTTTCGTTATGCTGGCTATCGGCATGGCGACCCTGACGCTGGCGCTGGACGGCAGCCGGGGGCTCGGTCTTTCGCCCTGGCAGCTGGCGCTGTTGGTGGCTATCGGGGCAGCGTCACTCGGTTTTTACTGGCTGCACGCGCGCGGTAATTTGTCCGCGCTGTTCTCACTGCGGCTGCTCCATACGCCAACGTTTAAAATTGGTCTGATCGGCAGTTTCCTCGGCCGTATCGGCAGCGGTATGTTGCCGTTTATGACACCGGTATTCCTGCAACTTGGCATGGGTTTCACGCCGTTCCACGCCGGTTTGATGATGGTGCCGATGGTGATCGGCAGTATGGGAATGAAGCGCGTAGTGGTGCGGCTGGTGAACCGGCTGGGTTATCGCCGGGCGCTGGTCACGGCCACATTACTTCTGGCGCTGATCACACTTACCTTCCCGTTTGTAGCCATTTACGGTGCTTACTGGATGATCCCGGTCGTGCTGTTCTTCCAGGGGATGGTCAATTCCCTGCGCTTCTCGTCAATGAATACGCTAACGCTTAAAGATCTGCCGCCGCGTCTGGCGAGCAGCGGCAACAGTTTGTTGTCGATGATCATGCAGCTGTCGATGAGCCTCGGGGTGAGCGTCGCGGGGATTCTCCTCGGACTGTTCGCCCACCAGCAGGTGGTCGCAGGCAGCGCAACCATGCACAGCGCCTTCTTATATTGTTATTTATGCATGGCGCTGGTTATCGCCCTGCCCGCCTGGGTGTTTTCACGCGTGCCGGATGACAGCACGAAAAATGCCCTGATTGACCGCCGCCGCGCACAGGCCGGCTCACCCGACCCAATGAGAAAATCATGAGACCAGGAATTACCGCCAAGCTGTTTATGGCTATTTTCTTCACCTGCGGCCTGGTGTTGATCACCATGAACTGGGGCGTGCGGATGAGTTTCGAGCACGGCTTTATCGACTATATCCGTCAAAGTAACGAGCAGCGGGTCGAGCTGCTGGCCGACACTTTACAGGAGCAATACAAGCAGCACGGCAGCTGGGAATTCCTGCAAAAGAACGACAAACTGATCTACCAGATCATGCGTTCGTTCGAACAAAATAATGGCAGCAGCCTGCCACCGCAGGGCTGGCGGACCAAGTTCTGGATCCTCGACAGTCACGATCAGCGCATCGGCGGCTCAGACCTGCCCATTCCGCCAGATATGAAAGGCACACGGCGCGTGATGAACGTCAACGGCGTGAACATTGGTACGGTACTCTCCACGCCCGCCGAACGCCTGACGCGGAATGCCGACATCAACTTTGACCGTCAGCAGAACCGCACCAGTTGGATCATCGTGGGCTTTACTGCCCTGCTGGCCGCCGCCGTCACTTGGCTGCTGTCGCGGGGTATGCTGGCACCGGTGAAACGGCTGGTTCAGGGAACGCACCAACTGGCAGCGGGCAATTTCAGCAGTCGGGTGAAAGTGGACAGTCAGGACGAACTGGGCAAACTGGCGCAGGACTTCAACCAGTTGGCGATGACGCTGGAAAAAAATGAGCAGATGCGGCGTGCGTTTATGGCCGATATCTCCCATGAGCTGCGCACGCCTCTGGCGGTGCTGCGCGGTGAGCTGGAAGCCATGCAAGACGGCGTGCGGAAAATGACGCTCGACTCGCTGGGGTCGTTGCAGTCCGAAGTTTCTATTCTGACCAAGCTGGTCGATGACCTCTATCAGCTTTCGCTCTCCGATGCAGGCGCACTGGCCTATCGCAAAGAAGAGACCGATGCGGTCCATCTGATTCAGTTGGCGGAAGCCGGTTACCGCGACCGTTTCCAGCAAAAAAAGCTGTCTCTTAACAGTTCGCTACCGGAAAAAATCATGCTATTTGGCGATCCACAGCGCCTGTCACAGCTGTTCAATAATCTGCTGGAAAACAGTCTGCGCTATACTGACGGCGGGGGCGGCCTGCAAATTATCGCCAGTAAACGGGATAAATCGCTGCGCATTGTTTTTCAGGACACCGCGCCAGGGATTAATGACGAGCAGTTACAGCACATTTTTGAGCGTTTTTACCGCGCTGAAGGATCGCGTAACCGCGCCAGCGGCGGTTCCGGTTTAGGTCTGGCAATCTGCCAGAATATTGTTGAAGCCCACGGTGGGCGGATAAGCGCCAGCCATTCGCCTTCCGGCGGCGTCTGTATCATTATCAGTCTGCCGCTTTCTATTCCCCTTGGACCGAGAAACTGAATGAATTCCTCTGCGATATCCGGCCCCGCGCCGCTGCAAATTTTGATTGTTGAAGATGAACCGAAACTCGGTCAGTTGTTGGTCGACTATCTTGAAGCGGCCGGTTATGCCACCCAATGGCTCTCCAACGGTAATGACGTGGTGCCGCTGGTGAAAACCCACCCACCGGCCATGATCCTGCTGGACCTGATGCTGCCGGGCAGCAGTGGCCTGAGCATCTGTCGCGATATCCGTCAGTTCTCCGATATCCCGATCATGATGGTCACGGCCAAAACTGAAGAGATCGACCGGCTGCTGGGGCTGGAAATTGGTGCGGATGATTACATCTGTAAGCCTTACAGCCCGCGTGAAGTGGTGGCCAGAGTGAAAGTGATCCTGCGCCGCTGCGTGCGTCCAACCGATAATCCGGCCGATGATTTCGGTTTGCACATCGACGAAGCCTGCTTCCAGGCCAGCTATCAGGGACACGAGCTGGAGCTGACTCCGGCAGAATTTCGCCTGCTGAAAACGCTGTCGGTGAAACCAGGCTATGTCTTCACTCGCGAAGTGTTACTCAATAATCTGTATGACGACTACCGCGTAGTAACCGATCGCACCATTGACAGCCACATCAAGAATTTACGCCGGAAACTTGAGTCTATTGACGGAGATAAGGCCTTTATCCGCGCCGTTTATGGCGTCGGTTATCGTTGGGAAGCTGAGCCTTGCAGGATGCTCTGAAAAACGAGCCCTATGCATAGAAGTGTAAATCTGGCGCAAGTCTGTCTGCCAGATCACAATTTCTCCCATAAAAGCCGTCGCCCCACCGCCGCTGAGCGGCGAAAATATTTGTGTTAACTACACTTATCTCTGGATGAAATCACTCACTGGAGAAATCGTTATGGCAACAGGCCATTATGATCTTAAGAAAGCGAAGAACGGACAATTTCACTTTAATCTGAAGGCCGGTAATGGAGAGATAATTCTTACCAGCGAGATGTATGCCAGCAAAGCGTCGGCGGAAAATGGTATTGCCTCCGTGCAAACCAACGCCACCGATGAAAAGCAGTTTGAAGTCAAACCGGCCAAAGACGGCCAGCACTATTTTGTACTCAAAGCTAAAAACCATCAGGTTATCGGCGTCAGCGAGATGTACACCACCGAAGCCGCCGCTCATAAGGGGATGGCTTCCGTCAGCAAAAATGGTCCTTCAACGGATATCCGCGATCTGACTGCGAATTGACCGCCCTTCATTTCCTCACTTGCGCAAATTAGGGGCTAAATTGATCTAGCCCCAACTTACCCCATATACCCACACTAACTGGCTGCTTTTTACCTTTTCAGGCGTTACAATCCGGGCCTTTCGTCGCCCCCTTCGGGACGGCCCTGACTTGATATCAGACTGAGAATGACTATGTTTACTCCGGAATTACTCTCTCCGGCCGGTTCGCTTAAGAACATGCGCTACGCCTTTGCTTACGGTGCAGACGCAGTTTATGCCGGCCAGCCCCGTTACAGCCTGCGTGTGCGCAATAACGAATTCAACCATCAAAATCTGGCGATTGGCATCAATGAAGCCCATGAACTGGGTAAAAAATTCTATGTGGTCGTGAACATCGCGCCGCATAACGCCAAGCTGAAAACCTTCCTACGTGATCTGCAACCGGTGATCGACATGGGGCCTGATGCCCTGATCATGTCAGATCCCGGTCTGATTATGATGGTGCGTGAGGCTTTCCCGCAGATGGATATTCATCTGTCGGTACAGGCTAATGCGGTGAACTGGGCAACGGTGAAATTCTGGCAGCAAATGGGGCTGACGCGAGTGATTTTATCGCGCGAACTGTCACTGGATGAGATCGCCGAGATCCGCACACAGGTGCCGAACATGGAGATTGAGATCTTCGTTCACGGCGCACTGTGCATGGCCTATTCTGGCCGCTGTCTGCTCTCCGGCTATATCAATAAGCGCGACCCGAATCAGGGTACCTGCACCAACGCCTGCCGCTGGGAGTACAAAGTCCAGCCCGGCAAAGAGGACGACCTGGGGAATATCGTGCATCAGCATGAGCCGATCCCGGTACAACAGGTGGAAGCCGCGCCAGAACCGACACTCGGCATCGGCCAGCCCACCAGCGAAGTCTTTATGCTTGAGGAAGCACTGCGCCCTGGCGAATACATGAGCGCGTTCGAGGATGAGCACGGTACGTACATCATGAACTCCAAGGATCTGCGCGCCATTCAGCACGTCGAAACCCTGACCCAAATGGGGGTTCACTCGCTGAAAATCGAAGGTCGCACCAAGTCCTTCTATTATTGCGCCCGCACCGCACAGGTTTATCGCCGGGCAATTGATGACGCCGTGGCCGGAAAACCTTTTGACCCGACGCTGCTGAGCACACTGGAAGGATTGGCGCACCGCGGTTACACCGAAGGCTTCCTGCGCCGCCATACGCACGATGCTCAACAAAATTACGAGTACGGTTTTTCGGTCAGTGACCGCCAGCAGTTCGTGGGCGAATTTACCGGTAACCGGGTCGACGGATGGGCTGAAATCGACGTAAAAAATAAGTTCAGCGTTGGCGACAGCGTGGAAATGATGACGCCTAATGGCAATGTCCAATTTACCCTTGAAGCGCTGCGCAATAAAAAAGGCCAGCCCGTGGATGTTGCACCAGGCAATGGTCATATCGTTTATGCCTCGCTCCCGGAAGATATCAGTCTGGAATTCGCCATTTTGTTGCGCAATCTGCAAGAGACTGACACACGTAATCCGCATGCCAAATCCTGAACGGGTGAAATCCGAATATAGATGCCGGTGAGAAGCCGTAACGACGCCACATTACGTGGCGTTTTTTTTATTTTTTAAAAGAACATCAAAAATAAGAAACAGGTCACATTCTATTCTGTTTTGTTTCGTTATTATCTTTTCGCAATTTATACGAATGACAAATAAATTATCGAATATTACTAAGAACCACCTCCTTGGCCGGCTCAATCTCCCTTGAGCTGTATTTTCTTTTTATTTCAATAAACTATGCACTCCACAAATCCATTTTCTTTGCATCAAAAAATACAAATAGAGGAATGTATTAATACTTTAAATAAGCATAACCTTTAATTTGAATTAAACATCATTATCGGAATGATATCTTTTAGGATTAACTATTCCCCTCCAATTATTTCACAGCTAATAACGCCAGAATTTCCCGCTTCATTACCTGATTATTCCGATAGCCGTATCACGGGTTTATCATCTATACCCGTGGTCATTGAAAGTGCTTGATTATCCAGCTGATAAATATCATGCTCAGCGCGATGAAAATAGAGCTGACTGCAAAACAGAAGATTGCCCTTGAAGAGCTACAGCGTCAAAGTCGT
>BHES01000100.1 GCA_003864575.1 Enterobacterales bacterium | reverse complement strand
TTTTTACTGTCATCCCAATTTACTGAAGGAAGGGGAAAATCAGGTCGTTGCCCATCGTCCTGAGCAGGTGTGGGTCGCGGATATTACCTACCTTCCGCTGCGAACCGGCACAGCGTATGTGAGTCTAATAACGGATATCTGGTCGAGAAAAATCGTGGGATATCATGTACATGAAAGTCTGCACGCGCGATATGTCATCAACGCGTTCAAAATGGCGCTGGCCGGTAGGAGCACAACGCATCCGCTGGTGCATCACTCAGACCGGGGTGCCCAGTATTGTTCGAGGGAATATCAGAAACTGCATGCGCGACATGGCATCAGATGCTCAATGACGGACGGATATGACTGTTATCAGAATGCGCTGGCGGAACGGGTAAACGGAATATTAAAAATGGAATATCTGGTGAGTAAGCCGGAAGATATTGGGCAGGCAAGAAAGATGGTCAGAGAGTCAGTGGAAATTTACAACACGCGGCGACCACATCTGTCGCTAAAATACAAAACGCCTGATGAGGTACATCAGGCGTTTTGAGGCTGAAAAAGTGTCAACCTATATCAGGACTAGTCACTGAGTGCCGGCATCAATACTAGATGTGCAGCTCAGTGAGCTTCTCTTTTGGCAAAGCCAGATCTTCGTTATGGTTAACAACCACATCGCTGTCCAGAATATGCTTAGCGATTTCCTGAGCTTCTTCCAGAGAGTGCATGTGGTAAGTCCCGCACTGGAACTCATTTAGCTCCGGAATTTTACGCTGGTCGGTTACTTTCAAGACGTCGGCCATCGCCGCTTTCCACGAGTCAGCCACCAATTTCTCAGTAGGCACGCCAATCAGGCTCATGTAGAACCCGGTACGACAACCCATCGGGGAAATATCAATGATTTCTACACCATTCCCGTTGAGATGATTACGCATGAAACCGGCGAAGAGGTGCTCCAGAGTGTGGATCCCACGCTCAGGCATAACTTCAATATTCGGACGACAGAAACGCAGGTCGAATACGGTGATGGTGTCCCCGTGTGGGGTTTTCATGGTTTTTGCGACGCGAACAGCAGGTGCTGCCATACGGGTATGGTCTACGGTAAAGCTATCCAACAGTGGCATATCGTCACCCTCCTAAAGAAAAAATGTTTTTTTATCGAACTCAGGAAACCTTTTCCCACAATGCGAGTCTGAATATATGAAAGACGCACATTTGTTATCATCATCCCTGTAAACAGAGATGTTATTTGGCCACATTAATTGTGGCCTTTTCTTTTTTAACCGCCGTTAACTGCGCTCAGATACTCTTCAAAGCGTAGCTTATCATTCGCTTCAAGGTCGCGTTGTCTCTGCCATGATGCTTCGCACTCTGCGGCCAGCTGTTCAGGGCTAAGAATTTCCAACGGTTCCTGCAGCAGCATCTGACGATATTTCTCAGCAAGTTCCAACCCCAGATTACCGACGCCTTGCGCTTTCATATCCTTCAGGATACGCGCAGAGTAAGTCAGTTCCGGATCGTCGAACCCAACAACCAGCTCATTACAAACATCCTGATACTGCTGATTACCATTCTGGCTATCCAGCACTTCAGCCACGCGCCGCAGGTCATCAAACAGCGCCTTTCCAACTTGATCGAGTGGTTTACGCTCGTCGTTACACCCAATGCCAATCGTCTGGCCCGGCTTACGCCCTTCAAGGATCACTCGATTCCAGTTTTTACGCGTGCACAGCAGTTCATCACTGTTCATCTCTGGCGCATCGGCCAAAGCACACCATATCAAAAACAGGTCCAGGAAACGCGCCTGGGACGCATCAACACCAATCGGCGAGAACGGATTCACATCGAGTGAACGAACCTCAATGTATTCAATACCACCGCGCATAAGTGCGTCAGAAGGTGTTTCACCTGAACGTGTTACACGTTTTGGACGAATAGGGGCATAAAGTTCGTTCTCAATCTGTAACACATTGGTGTTCAGTTGCAGATATTTGCCGTCTTTCTTAACGCCCATTGCTGCATATTCTTCAGACGGTGTGCGTATAGCCTGTTTCACACCTTTCACATAAGTTTCAAGGTCGTTGAAGGTGATACCCAGATTACTTTGCGATTTATTGGTATAGCCTAAATCACTCAGGCGCAACGAGGTGGCATAAGGCAGATAACACAAGCCGGCATCAGTATGTTCAAACGGTAAATCCGTCTCACGGCCCTGAAGGAACGAAGAACAGATAGCAGGAGAAGCGCCAAACAGGTAAGGAATAACCCAACCAAAACGGTAATAGTTGCGGATGAGTTTGAAATAGGCCGCTGAAATCTCTTGTTTACCGCTTTCAGCATCAGTGATGCCCAGACGTGCCTGCCAAAACTCCAACGGCAGCGAGAAATTATAATGAATGCCCGAAATGATCTGCATTAACGCGCCGTAGCGGTTCTTTAAGCCTTCACGATAAAGCGTTTTTAAGCGCCCTATGTTGGAGGAACCGTATTGCGCCAGTTCGATATCCTGCTCATCCCCAACGAAGCAAGGCATGCTCAGTGGCCACATTCTTTCGTCACCCAGCTCTCGGGCAACGTGACGGTGAATATCACGCAGGAATGTCATCAGATGGTCAATATCACCATCAACCGGAGTAATGAACTCAAGAAGGGATTCTGCGAAATCGGTCGTGATCCAATGATGCGTTAGCGCTGCACCCAGAGTCTCTGGATGTCCCGTCGCCGCAAGTGAACCATCTGCATTAACACGAAGCGTTTCACGCTCTATGCCCCGACGAATACCTTTTACTGCCTGAGGGTGGGCTTCCAACCAGGAAAGCGCCTGAGATACATCCGGGATCAAATTGACCTCCCGCTATTTGAAATCATTGACTTGTAAGCATACTGAATCTGCATAGACGTAACCATCATGATAAGCGATACCAATCTAACTCCACCATGAGATCCCCTGTAACGTAATGACGGTTAAAATCGCATAACGTATTGTTTTCCCTATACAGAGGAAAAACACCACTGGGCCCCATGGCATGCGCAACCAGCCTGCCAACACACATAAAATATCACCTACTACCGGCAGCCAACTTAGCAGCAGTGCAGCAGGACCAAAACTATTCAACCATGCCATCGCGGTCGTGAGGCCGCGTTGGGGTTTTAGCCCCGGCAATAACCGACCGATGATAATATTGGTTATCCCACCTAAGGTATTGCCAAAAGATGCAGCGACTACCAATAAAAGTGGAGAAGCGCTTTTGGACGATAGCAAAGCAACCAATAAGATCTCTGAATTTCCCGGCAACAAGGTTGCACTAAGAAAGCTGCTCCCAAAGAGAGAGGCCAGCGCCAGCGTACTACTCAAAGCTTACGAACATCCACTACGTCCATATTGGCCCGCTGAGCTGCCTGAATACCAAAATCAGCATCTTCAAATACCACGCATTTCTCTGGCGGTATGCCGATTAATTCAGCGCAGCGTAAAAAGGTGTCTGGGGCTGGTTTATGATTCTGTACGTCGTTGGCACCGACAATGGCGTCAAAGCAGTGACGAAGGCCCAGATGACGCAGCAGAGCATCAGCCATCCAGTGTTCACTCCCCGTGCCTACGGCCATTGGACGACGGCCATGGTAGTGTTTCACCACGTCAATGAGCGGAAGCGGCTGTACGGTATCCAGCAGCATCTCTTGCACCGCGGTGGTCTTTTCAGCGGCAAGGTGGTGAGGATCCAAATCAACCTGATTATCATCGATAACAAACTGGGCGATGCGCCAGGTAGGCGAACCGTTGAGAGCCACCATCGCGTCGAAATCATAGTGCATATTGTATTTGGACAATACCTGATGCCAAGCCTTGCGGTGCGTGGGTTCTGTATCCAATATGGTTCCATCCATATCAAAGATCAAACCCTCGTAGAGATCGTACATCTTGTACTCCTGCTCACGATAAAAACAGGAAACTACTTTAGCGCAAAGTCTGTGGAAAGTCGCATTTTGTCAGGTAGCACAAGAAAGGGGAGTGGGGAGTGAGTAATGAGAAGAAATGAGTTTTGGAATTTTCAGGTAGGGCACAAAGCAAAAAACTCGCCGAAGCGAGTTTCTTTAATATGGTGCACCCAGGAAGATGACTCGGCTGCGCCTCGCCCTACGGGCCGTTGCTAAAGCAACGTTATCTTCCTTCGTACTACCTGTTTGCTGCGTGCAATATAGGTATTTACCATTGCAGCAACACACATAAAATATGGTGCACCCAGGAAGATTCGAACTTCCGACCGCTCGGTTCGTAGCCGAGTACTCTATCCAGCTGAGCTATGGGTGCAGAGTTGTTTACTACTGTTTTATATTCGATGCGGGAAAAGCAGAGATAAAGAATGGTGCACCCAGGAAGATTCGAACTTCCGACCGCTCGGTTCGTAGCCGAGTACTCTATCCAGCTGAGCTATGGGTGCATTTTGATTCTTACTGCAGATTTTACCCAACCATTTCTATCCCTACTGCATCAGCTTTCGCTTCTGCCCTTCACGCTCATTTGATTGCAAATCAACATACGCTCGGGAAAGTATGGTGCACCCAGGAAGATTCGAACTTCCGACCGCTCGGTTCGTAGCCGAGTACTCTATCCAGCTGAGCTATGGGTGCATTTTAAATGGCGGTGAGGCGGGGATTCGAACCCCGGATGCAGCTTTTGACCGCATACTCCCTTAGCAGGGGAGCGCCTTCAGCCTCTCGGCCACCTCACCATACGCCTCTTTCGAGTTGTGCTGACTAACTTTGTTTAAGCTCATCGGCACTGCGTGGCGCACATATTACTTTCCCGCACTTATAAGTCAAACCCTTTTTTTCCAACATCGTCCCGTTTGGACAATTCACGCGCAACATGAGCAGTTTCGCGGCAAATAGTGAGGTGTAAACGGTAAAAAACACTATTTTTTCTAGAGATAGTCGTCAGCAAAGGAAGAGTTATTTGTCGAAAAAAGTAGAAAAACAGAAGGTAAAACAGAATGAGAAACGGGGATATGCACAAAAGGAGGGGTCAGCGCCTCGTCATTAACGAGACGCCTGGTAAATCAGAAACTCGTTTGTTGAGACTTCTCAGCCTGAATACGCTGGTAGATCTCTTCACGATGCACAGAGACCTCTTTGGGCGCATTCACACCAATACGCACCTGGTTACCTTTAACACCTAAAACGGTAACAGTTACCTCATCGCCAATCATGAGGGTTTCACCAACTCGGCGAGTTAGAATAAGCATTCTTTGCTCCTTGAAGAATTAAAAGAGTCGGGTCTCTCAGTTTCCCGGCCATTATCTATTAACCGCGGGTAAAACGTAAGCCATGACCCCCACATTAAGTGTAACGAGCCTGCGACAGCAGCCATCAATACCTTAAGCTTAGTTGAAAACAAGACTTTTGTGGCTTTTCTGGCCTAGCCTATCCTACCTGCGATAGTGAAAACGCCATACTGTACAATACATTATGGCGTTTCTTTGTGTAGTGATTTATTTCTTATTACAGCTTATCGTTTACCCAAGCCTCTACACTGGCAAGAGCAGCAGGAAGGGCCAGAACATCGCTCCCTCCAGCCTGTGCCATATCAGGACGACCACCGCCTTTACCACCGACTTGCTGGGCGATAGGAGCAATCAGCTCACCTGCTTTAACACGGTCGGTCAGATCTTTGGTCACACCAACGATCAAACTGACTTTATCGTCTGCAACCGTCGCCAAAACAATAATGGCTGAACCCAGCTGATTTTTCAGATCATCAACCATGGTGCGCAGCATTTTCGGTTCAACGTTATCCAGTTGACTTACCAGCAATTTAACGCCTTTTACTTCTTTTGTCTGGCTGGAGAGCGAAGCACTTTCCTGCGCCGCCTGCTGATCTTTCACCTGCTGAAGTTCTTTTTCCAGTGACCGTGAACGCTCAATGAGCGTACGGATTTTGTCGGTCACACTGTTCACGTCGCCTTTGACTAAGTGCGCGACATCCTGCAACAAATCACTCTGCTGATGCAGCGCAGCGATAGCATTTTCGCCCGTGATACCTTCGATACGACGGATACCCGCGGCAGTACCAGATTCGCTCTGAATGCGGAACAGGCCAATGTCACCCGTACGGCTGGCATGTGTTCCGCCGCAAAGCTCCGTTGAGAAGTCACCCATCGACAATACGCGCACGCTGTCATCATACTTCTCGCCGAACAGGGCCATTGCACCCTGCTCTTTTGCGTCATCCAGCGCCATGATTTTGGTCTGAATCGGCAAGTTACGGCGGATTTGCGCATTCACCAGGTCTTCTACCTGACGAATCTCTTCCGGCTTCATCGCTTCAAAATGCGAGAAGTCAAAACGCAGGTAGTGGTCATTAACCAGAGAACCTTTCTGGGCAACATGTTTACCCAATACCTGACGCAGTGCAGCATGCAGCAAATGCGTAGCAGAGTGATTCAGGCGGATGCGTTCACGGCGAGCGGCATCAACCACCGCGTCAACGGCATCACCGATGCTCAGTTTGCCCGTATTCAGAGAACCCTGATGACCGATCGCTTTACCGTATTTCTGCGTATCAGATACTGTAAAGACACCGGATGCAGTTTTCAGTTCACCTTTATCGCCAATCTGTCCGCCTGACTCACCATAGAACGGTGTGTCATCCAGCACGACAATGGCGTTATCACCGGCGTTGATTGATTCAACCGGTTGCCCATCGATAAACAAAGCCACTACTTTTGAATGGCGATCCAGGTGCTCATAACCGGAGAACTGGGTAACACCATCAACACGTACCATGCTGTTGTAGTCAGCGCTAAAGCCACTGGATTCGCGCGCACGACGGCGCTGAACTTCCATGGCTTTTTCAAACCCAGCTTCGTCTACTTTGAGGTTACGTTCACGACAAACGTCTGCGGTTAAATCCAGTGGGAAACCAAAGGTGTCATACAGACGAAAAGCAATTTCACCATCGAGAGTGTCGCCTTTTAACGAGGATAGCTCTTCGTCCAGTAAGGCCAGCCCGCGCTCAAGCGTACGCGCAAACTGCTCTTCTTCTGTTTTAAGTAGCTGCTCAACCATCGCCTGCTGCTGTTTCAGCTCTTCGGCAGCCGGGCCCATCACGTCAATCAATGGAGCAACCAGTTTGTAGAAGAAGGTGTCTTTCGCACCCAACATATTACCGTGACGAATCGCACGACGAATGATGCGGCGCAAAACATAACCCCGGTTTTCATTCGATGGGATCACGCCGTCAGAGATGAGGAACGCACAGGAGCGAATATGGTCAGCAATGACCCGCAGCGATTTGTTGTTTAAATCGGTCGCGCAGGTAACTTCGGCCACCGCAGCAATCAATTTTTTAAACAGATCAATATCGTAGTTGGAGTTCACATGCTGCATCACCGCGGTGATGCGCTCCAGACCCATTCCGGTATCAACCGAAGGCTTAGGCAGCGGGAGCATCGTACCGTCAGACTGACGGTTGAACTGCATGAAGACAATATTCCAGATCTCGATATAACGATCGCCATCTTCTTCAGCAGAACCCGGAGGGCCCCCCCAAATGTGATCGCCATGATCGTAGAAAATCTCAGTACAAGGACCGCAAGGGCCGGTATCACCCATCTGCCAGAAGTTGTCAGACGCGAACGCCCCGCCTTTATTATCGCCGATGCGGATAATACGCTCTTTAGGTACGCCGACTTCTTTTTCCCAAATATTGAATGCTTCGTCATCGGTTTCATAAACCGTAACCCACAGTTTCTCTTTTGGAAGATTGAACCAGTTCTCACCGGTCAGCAATTCCCAGGCATAGTTAATAGCGTCATGCTTGAAGTAGTCGCCAAAACTGAAGTTACCCAGCATTTCAAAGAAGGTGTGATGACGTGCGGTGTAACCCACATTTTCCAGATCGTTATGCTTACCGCCTGCGCGGACACAACGTTGAGACGTGGTCGCGCGGTTGTAGTCGCGCTTATCCAGACCCAGGAAAACATCTTTAAATTGGTTCATCCCGGCATTGGTAAACAACAGTGTCGGATCGTTAGTCGGGACAAGCGAACTGCTTGAAACAATGCTGTGTCCCTTACTGTGAAAGAAATCGAGAAACGCTTGTCGGATCTCAGCGGTGCTCTTGCTCATAAATGTCCCGGAATCTGGCTTAAAAACGGTTCGCAGACGAGGTAAGTGCCGAATTCAGCATCAAACAGTACATCCCACGAACAAAAAGTGTGGATAAGATAAATTTTCTTCGCTGGGAAGTAAAATCCCTTATCCGGTCAATCATCAAAATCGCGATAAATGGACTGGATTTCTTCGTTAAAGAAGCCTCTATAAAGCAGATAACGCATCACTTTTGATTTTTCTTTCCAGTCGGTCGGCAGCGGCTCATCGAATTTTCGTACAGCAAGATCATGGGCAATAGCGCACCAGTCGACGTCAGTGTTTTCTAATGCTGTCGTGATGATTTCCTTATCCACGCCTTTTTGTTGCAGCTCGGAGCGAATACGTTGCGCGCCGTAGCCTTTGTTACTGCGTCCTGAAATATAGCGATCGGCGAACTTAGCGTCATCCAGCCAGTTGTGCTGGTAACAGTAATCAATGACTGCCTGTACATGTTCGGGGGAAATATCTTCCGGAATTTGACGTTCATTTTTTTTCTGCGCCTCCTCTTCCTGCCACTCTTTTGAGAAAGAGAGTGTGGATTTACGGGCGCTGGTCTTGGCAGGCTTAGAATAGGTGGGTTTATTGAAGGCGATTGGTGGTGTTTGTAGCTTTCGTCGAAGTTCCATTTCGCCGTGGTCACGCTGAGATAGCAGCCGCATAGCCCGGCTAATCAACGCATTAATTTTTCCGGCATCACTCTCTTTGGCTGGCGCAAAAAGCGAGGAATGATCTTTTGTTTCGTCATCTCTGGGAAAGTTTTCAAGATTTACCGCGTTGTCATCCGACATTTTGGTCACCATATATGAGCAAAACGCCAGCCTGAGATTCAGGCTGGCGTTTTGTAGACCGCATAGATCCCTGAACGACAGGTTCAGGATCTGGCGAAATTAAAACTCTTCGCTGGTTTCAACACTGTCACCCAGATCTTCAACGGTAGCTTTCGCGCTGATTTCACCCGTGCCGCCATTGAGCAGCATATCGCGCAGCTTTTTGTCGATCTCAGCGGCAACTTTCGGATTTTCTTTCAGGTAATTGCAAGAATTAGCTTTACCCTGACCGATTTTCTCACCGTTGTAGCTGTACCATGCGCCCGCTTTTTCGATCAATTTGTGCTTAACGCCCAGATCAACCAGTTCGCCGTTAATGTTGATCCCTTCGCCGTACATAATCTGGAATTCAGCTTGCTTGAACGGTGCAGCGATTTTGTTTTTAACCACTTTCACGCGTGTTTCGCTACCGACAACCACATCACCATCTTTGATGGCACCGATACGGCGGATATCAAGACGGACTGATGCATAAAACTTCAGTGCGTTACCACCGGTTGTGGTTTCCGGATTACCAAACATCACACCAATTTTCATACGGATCTGGTTGATAAAGATCAGCAAGGTATTGGCATTTTTCAGGTTACCAGCCAGCTTACGCATTGCCTGGCTCATCATACGTGCCGCAAGACCCATATGAGAGTCACCAATTTCGCCTTCAATTTCAGCTTTTGGCGTCAGGGCTGCTACGGAGTCAACAATGATCACATCCACAGCACCAGAACGGGTCAATGCATCACAGATTTCTAATGCCTGCTCGCCGGTATCCGGTTGCGAACAAAGCAAGTTATCGATATCAACGCCAAGTTTTTTGGCATAAATCGGATCCAGTGCGTGTTCAGCATCGATAAACGCACAGGTTTTACCTTCGCGTTGCGCCGCAGCAATAACCTGCAGAGTCAGCGTGGTTTTACCAGATGATTCAGGGCCATAGATCTCAACGATACGCCCCATCGGCAAACCGCCAGCACCCAGCGCGATATCCAGAGACAAAGAACCAGTAGAGATCGTTTCAACGTCCATAGAGCGATCTTCACCGAGACGCATGATGGAGCCTTTACCGAATTGCTTTTCAATCTGGCCCAGTGCTGCAGCTAACGCCTTTTGCTTATTCTCATCAATAGCCATTTTTGCTCCTTCGTCTGACGTTAAGTGAATGACCTCACTCACGTCACTGAATGTAATTGGTGTACAGGTAATTGAAGCTAATTATACTGTATGCTCATACAGTATCAAGCCTATTTTTCAAGAAACTCACTCAGCACTGTTTGTAATGAAAAAACAGCAGCTTGCAAACGAACGGACTCGCGATCACCGGTAAATTGTCGTTTTAACGCCAAAATCCGCCCCTCGCTGTCAGCAAAACCAAACCATACGGTCCCTACCGGTTTAGCCTCTGATCCCCCATCAGGGCCCGCAATACCGCTTATCGACAATGCCAGATTAGCACCTGCGGCATGGAGCGCACCTTGTGCCATTTCGCGAACGGTTTCTTCGCTTACGGCGCCAAATTCGTTCAATGTGCCCTCGGCCACGCCGAGCAACTCATGCTTCGCGGCATTGCTATAAGTCACATAGCCACGGTCAAACCAGGCGGAGCTACCCGCAATATCCGTGATGGCTTTCGCCACCCAGCCGCCAGTGCACGACTCAGCGCAGGTTATCCATAATTTTTGAACATGCAGCCCTGCGCCGACTTGAACACTCAATTCATGTAACAGTTTTTCGCTCATATACCCACCTGATGCGTCGTCAGAATTCAGCCCGATGTTAGCATCTGTGCCCCATCACGCGAGTCCCCATTAAGTAATCTGCGCGATGCATTCAGATTTTGGCGACAAATAGGCCAAAAGAAAGGGCCGCATTATACGGCCCTGACGAGAACTCAATGACTTTATGTTACCGAGCCGCTTTTACCGCTTCTCCCAACTGCCACACTGCCATCGCATAATGCACGCTGTGGTTGTAGCGGGTGATAGTGTAGAAATTAGGTAACCCGTACCAGTATTGGTAATGGGTGCCCATATCAAGGCGCAATAAGCTGGCCTCCTGATATGTCCCCAAAGAACCCAATGGGCTAAGCCCTGCAGCTTTAAGAGTAAAAAGCGGATATTTGGTTTTAAAACCATTCTCCAGCAGAGGCGCCTGCCCGGTAGCCGGAACGGCAATCGGCGCGCCTTTGGTCCAACCATGCGCTTTGAAGTAATTGGCAACGCTGCCAATGGCATCAACCGGATCCCAAAGATTGGCATGACCGTCACCGTTGAAATCCACCGCATAGTCTTTATAAGAGGAAGGCATAAACTGTCCATATCCCATCGCGCCGGCGAAAGAACCGCGTAAACTCAATGGGTCGTCCCCTTCACTTCGTGACATTAATAGGAATGTTTCAAGTTCACCCGAGAAATACTCAGCACGTCGTGGATATGCAAAAGAGAGGGTTGCCAGCGCATCGATGATACGTGTTTTACCCATCACGCGGCCCCAGCGGGTTTCAACACCAATAATGCCAACAATGATCTCAGGCGGCACGCCATAGACCTGTTCAGCACGTTGCAACGCTTCCTGATATTGATTCCAAAACGCCACGCCATTTTGCACATTATCTGGAGTAATAAATTTACTGCGATAACGATTCCACGCGCCGTTCGGTACGGTTGATGGCGGCCCGGACGGAGCCTGTTGATCCATCAATCTTAATACAAAGCCCAGGCGTTTAGTTTGTGCCAGAACATCATGCAGTTGCTGACGGTCAAACCCATGTTCGCGAACCATTTTGTCGACAAATTTGTTCATCGCCGGGTCATAGGCAAAATCTCCGGACTGCGCTGCACCCGCGTGCTCTGGTTGCAACATAAAACCGCCGCTGGGGATCGTATTTGTGCTGGCATTCCTTTGGTCAGAGAAAGGGTTACGCGGCCCTTCAGGTTGAGGAGCGGGTTTGTTGCTGCTACATGCAGAAAGTGTAAGAACCAGGGGAAGAATGACTGCCAGGACGCGCATCGGATATCCGTAACCATGCAATAAGAGGTGCAGACATGGTAGAGCATTATTAGAGCCGAAAAAACTGAAAATAATCGTATTTCCCAGGACAAAATGAAGAAAAGTGGCCCGCTGGCACTGAGTCATGCATAAATCAAGCAAACCCCGCGGCGTCGAATTTCAGCCCAAGCAAGTGTTCATTTATCGCGTCAATCGACGAGCCAATCTCAGGGTTGCCCAACAAATAGCTGCATCTGCTTCACCAGTTCTGTTTGTCGAAATCAGCATTTACAACCTCTGCGACTGTTGGCAGAACCGGTGCAACTCGATAATGCTCAGAAATCAAAGCTGCGCTCCCATTCAAACGCTGAATAGCAATAGTCATTACCATAGTAACGGATTGTGGCATCCCCACTTCGTAGCGGTCAGTAGTGGCCAGAGCAACGTATCACTGAATTCTGACCATGTCAGAGAATCGGCAGAGGAAAAATTTAGCCCTATATGAATTTTCTGGATAACGTCCTCCACAGGTTGGCCATCGGTCAGCTTAATGGTCAAGTTGACATCGAAATCCCTCCGCCGACCTCGGCTCATTCCACCTTAGTACTCAGTGGGTACCGTGGATAAATTTCAGCATTAATATCACCAACTGTTAATTACCCTTTACAATAAATAAGATCAATAACTAATTTTTAATATATATACCGCCCAGCAATACTTACCTTAACCAATATATACCCGTGGTCATTGAAAGTGCTTGATTATCCAGCTGATAAATATCATGCTCAGCGCGATGAAAATAGAGCTGACTGCAAAACAGAAGATTGCCCTTGAAGAGCTACAGCGTCAAAGTCGT
>BHES01000099.1 GCA_003864575.1 Enterobacterales bacterium | reverse complement strand
TCACGACTTTGACGCTGTAGCTCTTCAAGGGCAATCTTCTGTTTTGCAGTCAGCTCTATTTTCATCGCGCTGAGCATGATATTTATCAGCTGGATAATCAAGCACTTTCAATGACCACGGGTATATACCGGATTGGGAAACTGATTCTGTCTGTTGCCAGCCATCATCTTTCGGCACCGCTGGTCGATGCAGCCTCGCCTTACATGTCGCAGCTGGGGCAATCCACCCAGTGTACGGGCTATATCTCGATGCTGACCGGGCGCGACATCATGGTGATGCGCATGTTCCCCGGACGCACCTATTTGCAGGTGGTGACACCCGCAGGCAGCCTGCTTCCGGCACATGAAACGGCTATTGGACGTGCGATTTTGGCGCGTCACACTGAAGAAGATGTCATTCAACGTTTTGGCACAGATTACCGGGTCAATTCAGTCAACTCTCCGCAAACTTTAGAGGCTCTTTTAGCCCGACTTGCAGAGATTCGGGAAAGTGGCGTGTCGCATGCCTGCAACGAAACATTGCAAGGTATCAGTACATTAGCCACCAGCGTGACCAATAAGCACCGTAATGAAATGGTGGGTTTATGTTTATCATTTCCTTCGCCTCAGGAAGGCCGTGATATTCCCGCCGGAATTAAAGAGGGTCTGATCGCCGTCACTCAGCAATTAGCTGAAAAATTAGGTGACGAGTATTGGCAATAGACCAGTACCGCACCACGACTGATCGCCTGTGAATATCTGTATTTTCAGGCTTAAAAATAACGCGTTTATTTGCACCACTCTCAGGGGCCGTTATGTCAGAACACGATATTCAGAATAATAAACAAAATCCACTCAGGGATATTGGCACGCTATTAGTCATGATTTTGCTCTCTATATTGGGCGCAATTATCGGTGTGCAACTGATCACCACATTGGGCGTGACGCCCAATACGTCCATTATCGGTGCGTTGTTTGCCATGTTGCTGGCACGTATTCCGTTGCAGGCCTTCCAGCGTTACCGCTCCATACATACACAGAATTTGGCCCAGACGGTGATCTCCTCCGCAACCTTCGGCGCCGCTAACAGTTTGCTGATGCCGATTGCCATCCCGTATGTGATGGGGCAGCCACAGCTGATTCTGCCGATGTTTATCGGCGTTTCCGTTGCCATGTTGCTCGATGCTTACCTGCTTTATCGCCTGTTCGATACCAAAGTCTTCCCGGCCAGCAATGCGTGGCCACCGGGTGTAGCTGCCGCAGAAGCCATTAAAGCCGGTGATAAAGGCGGGCGTCAGGCCTGGCTGCTGGTGGTGGGCGTGGTGATTGGGTTGGGCGGCGCGATGCTCAAAATCCCGATGGCCGCTTTCGGTACGGCGTTCATTGGCAACATTTGGGCGTTAAGCATGTTCGGCATTGGTTTGCTGATCCGCGCTTACGCACAGCCGATTGCCGGGCTGGACCTCAGTGCCATGTACATTCCGCATGGGATGATGGTCGGGGCTGGGCTGGTTTCGCTTATTCAGGTGATTCAGGTCGTGCGGGCCAAAAACGCCGATGCCAAAACCAGCTTCACGCAACCGGCGACCGAAGTGCGTAAAGCGCTTGGCCTCGGCGCTGTGGGCTATATTGTCATCGCCGCGATGCTGGCGCTGGCGGGCGGTTTATACAGTGAAATGTCGGTCGGTAAGTTGATTGCTTTCATTGTCTATGCCGCGTTTGCTGCATTTTTCCACGAATTGATTGTCGGCATTGCCGCGATGCACTCCGGCTGGTTTCCGGCTTTCGCCGTCGCGTTAATTACGCTTATCGTCGGTATTCTGATTGGCTTCCCACCGCTTGCACTGTGTGTGCTGACGGGTTTCACCGCCGCTACCGGACCGGCCTTTGCCGATATGGGCTTTGACCTCAAAGCCGGATTCATTCTGCGCGGTTATGGCAAAGATTTGCAGGCTGAACTCACCGGACGGCGTATTCAGCTGTTTGCTGCGCTGATCGCCTTTGTGATTGCCATTCCGGTGGTCTGGTTCGCGCATATCGGTTACTTCGCCCAAGACCTCGTGCCGCCGGTTGCCCGCGTCTACGCCAAAACTATTCAGGCCGGTGCCCAGCCGGGTATCGCTTACAGCCTGATGATCTGGGCGATTCCGGGGGCGCTTATCCAGCTTATCGGCGGGCCGAAGCGTCAGTTGGGCGTCCTGCTGGCGACCGGTTTACTGATTAACAGCGTGATGGCCGGTTGGGCGGTGATCACCGGTATTGTACTGCGCATCATCATCATCCGTATCTGGGGTGAAAAAGGGCGCACGCCGATGGAAATTCTGGCTGCTGGTTTTATTGCCGGTGATGCCCTGTACAGCTTCTTTAACTCGATTTTCAGTACCAAAACCAAGTAATAGTGCGTTAACACCAGGGCTTTTAAGCCATATGTAAAAAGAAACAGACTGATCATTCATGCATTTGCATAATCAAACGCTGAAATGAAAAGCTGAACCCACCTCGCGGCAGTTTTGGTTGGTGCGCTCTCGCAGCGCCTGCCGCGACGTTTTAAAAGGAAAGCATGATGAGTTTGCAACAGACGTTGACCGTGTTTGAAGTGATCGACAGTGCTTACGTCAGCGGTCAGGACGTAGTGGACTTATTCGCCGGTTATCCCGGCGTTACCGCCAGTACTCACCGTGCCGACGGCCCGAAAGGCGGCACCGATTTTGTACGCATCACCGTTCCCGGCAGTCACGGGAAAAACCGTGGAGGCCATGCGCCGACGCTGGGAATTATTGGCCGCCTGGGCGGCATCGGTGCGCGCCCGACGCGTATCGGCGTTGTCTCTGATGCCGATGGTGCCATCGCGGCAGTCACCAGCGCATTGAAACTGGCCGACATGCAGCGCAAAGGCGATATCCTCGACGGTGACGTGATAATCACCACACACATCTGCCCCAATGCCCCGACTCGCCCGCATGACCCGGTAGATTTCATGGACTCGCCTATCGACGACGTCACCATGAATGACAACGAAGTGGTGGAAGGCGTGGACGCAATTTTGTCCATCGATACCACCAAGGGTAACCGCATCATCAATCACAAAGGCTTCGCAATATCGCCGACGGTGAAAGAGGGTTACATCCTGCGGATCTCTGAAGATCTGCTCCGTATTATGGAAATGACGACTGGCAAACCGGCCGTCACCTTCCCGATCACCACGCAGGACATCACGCCTTACGGCAACGGTGTGCACCATCTGAACAGCATTTTGCAACCTTCCACGGCGACTGACGTTCCTGTGGTTGGCGTGGCTATTACCGCCGAATCAGTTGTGCCAGGCTGCGGAACGGGCGCAAGTCATGAAGTTGACATCGCACTGGCGGCAAAATTTGCTGTTGAAGTGGCGAAAGAGTTTGGTCGCGGCACCTGCCAGTTTTTTGATGCCGACGAATATCAACTGTTGTTGTCGCTGTACGGAAGCTTGCGTCACCTGCAAAGCCGGAACTGATCACTATGATGACATCCTTTGCGACCTTAACCATCGGTCAGGCCCCGCGCAGCGACATCATGCCGCTGTTGTCGGAATATCTTCCAGAAGAGTCAGTCACCCATATTGGCTTGCTCGACGGCATGACGCCGCAGCAAATTGAGCAGCGTTATTCACCGGCAGAGGGTGAGCCACAGCTGGTTTCGCGTTTGCTGGACGGAACGCAGGTCACGCTGGGATCGCACCGGGTCGAACAGGGATTACAGGAAAAAATCGACTGGCTGGAAGCGCTTGGCTGCGAAACGATCCTGCTGCTTTGCACCGGTATTTTTCATAGTCTGAATGCCAAAACGGCCATGTTGCTTGAGCCGGACCGCATTATCCCTCCGCTGATCCGCGCGATTGTGGGGACTCATCAGGTGGGTATTGTGGTGCCCGTCGAATCGCAGATTGCTGAGCAGTCCCTCAAATGGGCGAAATTGCCCAAGGCGCCCTGTTTTGCCGTTGCCAGCCCTTATCTGGCCGATGAAGCGAAACTGACTGAAGCCGCGCTGGCGCTGGAAGAGCAGGGGGCACAGGTTGTGGTGCTCGACTGTATCGGCTACCACCGTCTGCACGGTGATCTGCTGCAAAGCAAACTGGGTATTCCGGTGTTGCTCTCCAACGTGCTGGTGGCCAAACTGGCCGCAGAGTTGATTGTCTGACCTTACGGTGTGCGGTAGATGAAACCAAAAAAGGCCTGAAATTCAGGCCTTTTCTATGCGTGTCGGGTTGAGAGCGTGAGCGAAAATCAGCCGCGAAAATGTTGCAGTAAAAACTCGACCCACACCCGCACGCGCGGGGGTAAATCGGCAGAACCATAATATAACCAGAGTGGCACGCCGGCCTGCCAGTGATTTTCCAGCACCGGCAGCAGTGCGCCACTTTGCAGATGCGGGTTAATGTACCAGTCGGCCAGACAGACAATCCCCAGACCGGCCAGCGCGGCATCAATCAGCAAGTCCGGACGGGATGCCGTAACGCGGCCCTGTAATTCACGGAGAGTAAATTTCTCCCCAAGCTGCCATCTCACGACCTGATTATTGCCCGGATTACGGTGCAGCAGGCACTGATGCTGCGCTAATTCATCCGGTATTTTCGGCACGCCATGCTGTTGCAGGTAAGCGGGCGAGGCCGCCAGAATGTTGCGCATCGGGCTTAGCTGGCGCGCAATCAGGCGGCTGTCAGGATCGACGCGGTTACCAATGCCCACATCAAACCCCTCAGCCACCAGATTCACCACCCGTGCGTCCAGCGAGAGATCAAGATTGATTTGCGGATAGCGCGCCAGAAACGCAGGCAACAGCGGCATCAGCATCAGTTGACCAAATCCAGGGATGACGCTTACCCGCACGCTGCCGGAAGGCTGACCTTCACGGCTGGCGGCGCTGTCGAGCGTAGCGGATAAGGCCTGCCACAACGGCTGGATCTGTGCCAGCAACGCTTTCCCCTCGTCGGTCAGTACCACGCTGTGGGTGTTGCGGGCAAACAGGCGCAACCCGAGCTTTTCCTCCAGCACGCGGATATTTTTGCTGATTGCGGCCGGTGTCACGCCCGACTGGCGCGCAGCGGCTGAAAAGTTCTCACTTTGTGCAGCGCTGAGAAAAGAAGGCAGTAAACGATGAAGTTCCAGCGGCAAAGACATGAGCGTAGCCTGCGAATAAGAAATGGCGGGGAAGTCACAACTGTCCAGAATGGCACTGCGACACAATAAAATCAAATCAGTGTCCTGCCTTTGCGGCACGCCTCGGGAGTCGCCGATAAACCAACAATAATCAGTGACAGCAGCCCTTTTCTAACCCTAATATGGAGATTCTGAAACTTATCGCGAAGGGCCAATCTATGTTGAAAAATAATGAGTATTTTGCAGGGAAGGTAAAGTCGATTGGTTTTGACAGCGACAGCGCCGGTTGTTCCGCCAGCGTCGGCGTGATGGAAAAAGGGGAGTACACCTTCAGCACCGAGAAACCTGAAGAGATGACCGTTTTGATCGGATCTCTTAAAGTGTTAATCCCTGGCTCGCTGGACTGGCAGGTATTTATGCCGGGTGAAAAATTCTATGTACCAGGCCACAGTGAGTTCAATATTCAAGTCGTTGAATCAACGGCTTATCTGTGCAAATTCCTGAATAAATAATTTCTGACCGAATACGGTTAGCCGTAAAAAAGGACGCATTGGCGTCCTTTTTTACGTTTTTACATCGCGTATATGGGCGATTAACGTTGTGCTTCGCCGCCGAGGGCTTCTACCAGATTCTTGATCAGTGCGGCAATCTCACCGGTCATCAGGATAAAGTCTGCGTCGAAACGCTGCGCGAAGTCGTCACGATCGATATCGTCATTCTGTTCGCGGATCACATCGCTGAATTTCAGGCGCTTAATACTGCCATCATCCGCCAGAACGACAGCGATACGCTCCTGCCAGTCCACGGCCAGTTTGGTCACCAGCTTACCGTTTTCGATATGCGTGGCGATTTCATCACTGACCAGCGCCTGTTTTTTACAGCGGATCACGCCGCCTTCTTCCAGAATGGCTTTCAGTTCAGCTTCATCCTGTAAGGTAAAACCGGCCGGAGTTTCGCCAGAGCGTACCCATTCAGTCAGCGTCAGCTCAATCGGGCTTTCCATGGTCAGCGGAACCACGGGCAGTGAGCCCAGGCTCTTACGCAGCAGCGCCAGCATATCTTCGGCTTTCTTGGCGCTGGCGGCATCAACCATAATCAGATCATTAACGGTGTCGATCCACATATAAGTCTGGCTGAAACGGCTGAACGCGCGAGGCATCAGCGTGTGCAGAACTTCATCTTTCAGCGAGTCTTTCTCAGTCTTTTTCAGCTTACGGTGCTGTTCGCCTTCGATCTGGTCAATCTTGGCCTGCAGCTCCTGTTTAATCACCGGAGAAGGCAGGATCTTCTGCTCCTGACGGGCACACAACAGGATCTGACCGTTATGCGAATGGGTCAGCGCATCGCCACCGTGAGAACCCATCGGTGAAACCCAACCGGTCTTCGCCATGTCCTGACTGCCACAAGGTGTAAAGGTAAAGGCACTTAACTGCTTTTCCATCTCGTCAGCAGACAAAGAGACTTCACGGCTCAAACGGTAGACCAACAAATTTTTAAACCATAACATGATGTTATCCCTGTCCGTGCGCACCCGTGGTACGCTGATTTATAGAATGCAGGGCGGCATGATACCCAATTGAGCGGCGTGCGTCGTTAGGAAATCTTCCCGCAGACACGCCGTTGGGTTCTACACTGAGTAACCTGAAGACCCTGAACCACAGACACCAACCAAGTGAGGCACTCGTGCGAATTGGCATTGATTTAGGTGGAACAAAAATTGAAGTGATCGCGTTGTCGGATGAGGGGCATGAACTGTTCCGTAAGCGTGTAGATACACCGCGCAACGATTACGAAAAGACCCTGAAAGCCATTGAAGATTTGGTACTGGGTGCTGAAAAAGCCACCGGCCATCGTGGCAGTGTGGGACTGGGCATTCCGGGTACGTTGTCGCCGTTCACCGGTAAAGTCAAAAATGCCAATTCGGTGTGGCTGAACGGTCAGCAACTGGACGAAGACCTCGCCACCCTGTTAGGACGCGAAGTCCGCATCGCCAATGATGCCAACTGTCTGGCGGTATCGGAAGCGACCGATGGTTCAGGGGCAGGCAAGAAAACGGTGTTTGCTGCGATCATTGGTACCGGCTGTGGATCGGGTATTGCGCTGAATGCCGAAGCTCATGCGGGCGGCAACGGCAACGCCGGAGAATGGGGGCATAACCCGCTGCCCTGGCCGGATGAAGACGAAATCCGCTTCGCGCAGGAAGTGCCGTGTTATTGCGGTAAGTCCGGCTGCGTAGAAACTTTCTGTTCAGGGACCGGTTTTGAGGAGGACTATTTCCGCCTCTCCACCCGACGTCTGAAAGGCGCGGAAATTATAAAGCGAGTCAACGAGGGTGATCCGGTAGCCGAACTGGCGCTTGGTCGCTACGAGCGTCGTTTAGCCAAGGCACTGGCGAACGTAGTGAATATCCTCGATCCGGACGTGATTGTCTTCGGCGGCGGCATGAGCAACGTTGACCGTCTGTATCAGACTGTTCCTGTGTTACTGAAGCAGTGGGTGTTTGGCGGTGAATGTGAAACGCCAATCCTTAAAGCCACACACGGGGATTCAAGTGGAGTACGCGGTGCGGCATGGTTATGGCCGCAAGGACGCTTCTCACTCTAACGTCCTTTACTCCTCCACATTCCCCAAAAAGAAAACGGTCTGCCGGGTAACCCGTGCAGACCGTTCGATAATGTCTCGCCAACCCCGGCTATCTCGATCCTTTATCGACAACTATCCCAAAGCAGACCTTTTCTTTCACTCCCCCTCCAGCATGAGATCTTTTGGCGCATTGCTGCGCTGCACTTTGGTTGCCATGAAGTAGAGATAACCGCAGGCCATAAACAGCACAAATACGCCACCAATCACCAGGTTGAACCACAGCATCGCCACTAGGCACACGGCCGCCAAAATCAGGGCAATAGCCGGCACCACCGGATAGCCTGGCGCGCGGAAACTGCGTTCCATGTGCGGCGCAATCTTACGCAAACGAAACAGGCTCAGCATACTCATCAGATACATCACGATAGCGCCGAACACCGCCATGGTGATCATGGCGGCCGTCAGCGACATGCCCTGCAAATTGATTAAGCCGTCGCTGAAAATCGCTGCGATACCAATCACTCCACCGAGCAGAATGGCGCGGTGCGGCGTCTGATAGCGTGATAGTTTCGCCAGCCCGACCGGCAGATAACCTGCGCGCGCCAGCGCAAAGAATTGGCGCGAATATCCCAGAATGATGCCGTGGAAACTGGCGACTAGCCCGAACAGACCAATCCACACCAGCATGTGCATCCAGCCGGAATGTTCACCGACCACCATTTTCATCGCCTGCGGTAGTGGGTCATTGATGTTAGAAAGTTTGCTCCAGTCGCCGGCACCGCCGGCCATGACCATCACGCCAATCGCTAATACCACCAGCGTTAAAATGCCGGTGACATAGGCTTTAGGAATGGTGCGTTTCGGATCTTTGGCTTCCTCGGCGGCCATCGCTGCACCTTCAATCGCCAGGAAGAACCAGATAGCAAAAGGAATGGCGGCGAAGATCCCGGAAAATGCGGGCATCCCGAAATGCTCACCTCCAGCCCAACCGTTGAGCATGAAATTGCTCACGCTGAACCCCGGTGCCACCACGCCCATAAATACCAGCAGTTCGAGCACAGCCAGTACAGTGACCACCAGTTCGAACATTGCCGCCAGCTTGACACCCAGAATGTTCAACGTCATGAACACCACATAAGCGCCAACGGCTGCCACTTTCGGATTAAGATCAGGGAATTGCACATTGAGATACGCGCCGATAGCCAACGCAATGGCCGGCGGGGCGAACACGAACTCAATCAGCGTTGCCATACCCGCGATTAACCCGCCCGTTTCACCGAACGCACGGCGGCTATAAGCGAAAGGCCCGCCTGCGTGAGGGATCGCGGTGGTCAACTCGGTAAAGCTGAAAATAAAGCAGGTATACATCGTGGCGACCAGCAGCGTGGTTACCAGAAATCCCAGAGTACCCGCCACACCCCAGCCATAGCTCCAGCCAAAATACTCACCGGAAATTACCAGCCCGACGGCAATTGCCCACAGGTGCAGCGTGCCGAGCGTCGGTTTAAGTTGTGATGTCATTGTGCTCTCCTGAAACCAGATGAAAGGGAAGGTCAGAACATCTTGCCTAAAACTTTTTCCAGCGCGCTGACCAGGATCTGACTGTGTTCAGCTGTGAACACCAGCGGTGGACGGATTTTCAAAATATTGGCGTGTGGGCCGGACGCACCGATAAGCACCCCTTCTTCACGTAGCGCATTGACCACTGCCAGTGCAGTTGACGAGTCTGGCGCACCGTCATCGGTCACAAAATCGACGCTGACAAACAGTCCGGCGCCACGCACACTGCCAATCGCCGGGAAGCGCTGAGCCAGTGCGCTAATGCCATCCAGAATGGCTTTCCCCGCGACGCCTACGCTTGCGATCAGGTTCTCTTGTTCGATCACTTCCAGTACTGCCAGCCCAACGGCGGAAGAGACGGTGTTGCCGCCAAAGGTGTTGAAATAGCTCGATTCGTTACCAAAACGTTCAAGAATGTGTGGCTGAATAGTAATGCCTGCCATGGGGTGTCCGTTGCCCATGGGTTTACCGAGTGACACGATGTCCGGCAGCACGCCGTGACGCTGGAAGCCCCACCAGTGTTCGCCTGAACGGCCATAACCCGGCTGTACTTCATCGGCGATATACAAGGCACCGGCGTCGTGCACCACGTCGATGGCTTCTTGCAAGAAACCTGCCGGATCGAAGAAACCGCCGTCGCTGGTAAAGAAGGTATCAATCATCAATGCCGCCGGTTTAATACCGTGACGCTGCATGTCGGCCAGTGCGGCGCGAATATCGTTGGCGAATTTATTGCCAACAGCGGCCGGATTGGCCGGGTTATGCACCGGAGCCGGGATCACCCGCGCATCGCCATTGACCTTGACGTAAGGCCCCATCGAGGCCGACAGCCCAGCGATGGCCTTGGTCATGCCGTGATAGCTGAATTCAGTGACGATCACGCCGGTGCCGCCAGTAAAATCCTCGGCAATGCGCAGCGCCAGATCGTTGGCTTCGCTGCCGGTGCAGGTGAACATCACCTGACTCAGTTCGGCAGGCATCGTGCTCACCAGCTTCTCGGCAAAGTTAAGCACATTGTCATGCAGATAGCGGGTGTGAGTGTTAAGGGTGGAGGCCTGGCGCACCAACGCTTCCAGCACATGTGGGTGGCAGTGGCCGACGGACGGTACGTTGTTATAGACGTCGAGATAGCGGCGGCCTGCGGCGTCATAGACCCAGACACCTTCTCCGCGCACCAGATGTACCGGATTTTTATAAAACAGCTGATAGGCTGGGCCAAGCAAACGACGGCGACGTTCAATCATGGTCAGATTTTCAGCCGGGATATCGCCGCTGCTGGCGGCGTCAAAAGCATTGGTTTTCAACATGGTACTCATCTCCTGGCGGGTGTTTTTTGGCAGCGCGACCGGAGAGCCCGGCGCTGAGCGTGTGCCGATAATGCGCCCGGTGTGGCGGCAAAACTTGACCCCGGCGTTGTCATCGCCGTGTGCTGCGGTCAAGTTTCTGCGAGCAGCGGTCGCGGCACGTTCTGCGGTCAACATTTGCCCCTCCCGGGTCAAGCGGCAAATGCGCGCGGCTTTCATTCTGAAGGCTCACCGAACTGAGCCACCGCCACCTGCCGGAGTGACACGCATGAATGCCAAACAGTCTGATACCCTGGATTTAGCCAGCCTGAACCAGCTTGCCCGCCAAGCGCTGCTGCGTTATCCCGTCGCATTCCACGGGCAACTTTCGCTGCTGTGTCGCTCGGAGAACGCCACCTTTCTGGTGCGCGGCGACGGGGGAATACGTTTTGCGCTGCGGCTTCATCGTGGGGATTACCATCAGCGCGATGAAATAGAGAGCGAACTGGCCTGGCTGGATGCGCTGCGCGCGCACGGTATTACGGTGCCCGAGGCCATCTGCGCTTCGGATAACCAACGAGTGCAGACGCTTCCCGTCAGCGCCACGGAAAATCGCCATGTGGTGCTGTTTCGCTGGGTCGAGGGCGATATGCCCACCACCGACGTCGATCCGCAAGCTTTCGCCCAACTGGGTGAGATCACTGCCCGGTTACATCAACACAGCCGCCACTGGATGGCGCCTGTGGGTTTTCGTCGCATCGTCTGGGACAACGACACGATGGTGGGGCCGCAGGGACATTGGGGGCGCTGGCAGGATGCGCCGGGTCTGAGTGAACAGGATTTCCCGCTGATTGAAGAGACGCTGGCGCAGATCCGCAGCGTGCTCCACGATTATGGCAAAAACGCTCAACGCTACGGCCTGATCCACGCCGATCTGCGACTGACCAATTTGTTGCTGCATAACGGCGAAACGCAGGTGATCGACTTTGATGACTGCGGAATGGGCTGGTATATGCACGATGCGGCGGCGGCGATCAGTTTTGTCGAGCATCACCCGCGGGCCGTGGAGTGGATCGAACACTGGCTGCGCGGCTATCAAAAAGTCTGCCCATTGAGCGAGGCCGATCTGGCGGTGATCCCGACGATGATCGTCCAACGACGGATCCAGCTATTGGCCTGGCGCGGATCGCACGTCACGACGGAGATGGCGCAAAGTTTGGGCAACGAATGGGAAGCGGAAAGCCTAAAACTGTGCCGCGACTATCTGGCGACAGTTTATGCTCAGCAGGCGCTGGCCTGAGGCAGCCTGCACGTATTTTGTGCGCCGTGGCTTGTGTGACAGAAAAGTACCGTGCTAACCGTCTGTTGCTGCCCGCTTTCTGGTTTCAGCATGGCTGGTACGGAACTTGCTACAGTCTTTCACCTGTTTGCGTGATGGAGTGAAAGAGAATGCACACTGAACCCTTGCTTCAGATGGCCGCAGGCCGTGGGCCTTGCCCCGGTACTGCCTGCGACGCGCTGGACCGCCATGACGCCACCCACCGCGGTGTACTGGCGGCGGCGGCGTCAGGATTAAGTGAGTTTATTCTTTCTAAGGGAGCTGATGTTGATCGGGTGCTTGGGCTGTGCCGAATCAATCCAGAACTGTTGCAGCAACCTACACTGAGCCTCGGGCTGACCAACTATTGTCAGGTGCTGGAGGAAGCGGCGGTCCAGTCGGGCTGCGACAACTTCGGGCTGCACTACGGCAGGCAGTTCAAACCGCAGTCATTGGGATTGATCGGGTATATCGGCCTGTGTTCATCGACGGTGGAAACCGCGATACAAAACGTGGTGAACGCGTTTCCTTTTCATCAGCACAACACGCTGACGCGGCTGGTGGACAGGGAAGATCATTACCGGTTCGACTATCAGGTCCGCCACGGCACGATTTTGTGCAAACGGCAGGACGCCGAACTGACGCTGGGTATGATCCTCAATTTATTACGCCACGGCCTGGGCAAAAACTGGGCCCCGCGCGAAGTGCATTTTGAGCATCCGCGTGGCTTTGTTGAATAAATCAGATTTTGATAAAGGTGCTCCTCATTGCTCATTTTCTCAGGCAACTCTTACACTCTTCGGCATTCCTGCAAGCGTCATTTTATTTAAAGCCCGGATCATGGCCATAGCCTCCCCAACCTGCGCATCGTAGTCACGCAGCGTTAGATACCCTCCAAACAATTGTTTCACCCGATACATCGCCGTTTCGGCCACCGAGCGGCGGTTGTAAGCCGTGTGCCTTTTCCAGTAC
>BHES01000098.1 GCA_003864575.1 Enterobacterales bacterium | reverse complement strand
ACGACTTTGACGCTGTAGCTCTTCAAGGGCAATCTTCTGTTTTGCAGTCAGCTCTATTTTCATCGCGCTGAGCATGATATTTATCAGCTGGATAATCAAGCACTTTCAATGACCACGGGTATATAACCATAAGTACGCATCAGACCCACAGCGCTGATATCGCGCTCAAGTACCGTGATCCGCATTTTGTTGGCCATCAGCAGGCGGCCAATCACCTGACCGAATCGCCCGAAACCGACAATAATCACCTGCGGTTCATCATCCTGAACAAAATGCTTTTCGTCGCTCTCTTCTTTATCGTTATAGCGGCGAACCAGAATCCGGTCCACACCCTGCATGAGCAGCGGCGTCGTCATCATCGACAGCGTCACCACCACCAGCAGCAGGGAGAGCTGGGACGAAGAGATCACTTTCTGCGCGCCGGCTGCCGAGAACAACACGAAGGCAAACTCGCCGCCCTGGCTGAGCACCGCCGCAAACTGCAACCGCACCGAAGTACGCAGACCAAAGATTCTGGACAACGTGTAAAGAACGCAGCCTTTCACCGCCACCAATACCAGAACGCCCGCCAGCACCAGCAGCACATGGGTATAAAGCACACCGAGATTCAGCGCCATGCCGACAGAAATAAAGAACAGCCCGAGCAGTAAGCCCTTAAACGGCTCGATAGCGATTTCCAGTTCGTGCTGGTACTCACTTTCCGCCAGCAATACCCCGGCGATAAACGTGCCGAGCGCCATCGAAAAGCCCAGCGAATCCATAAACAATGCCGAACCCAGCACCAGCAGCAGCGCGGCGGCGGTGAACACTTCCCGTACACCGGAGGCCACAATGAGCCTGAAAATCGGCCTCAGCAGGAAGCGCCCGCCAATCAGCATTCCGGCGAACGCCAGCACTTTGAAACCTATCATCGCCCAGTTATTGGTGCCTTCCGGGCCACCGGCCAACAGCGGGATCAGCGCCAATGCAGGGATAACCGCAATATCCTGAAACAGCAGCACCGCAAAACCCAACTGACCGCCTTCGTTACGGGTCATGCTTTTGTCGCGCATCAGTTGCAGCGCCATCGCCGTCGATGACATCGCCAGACCGATACCGCCAATCAGCGCGGCCTGCCATGAAAATTGAGTGAGGTACAACAGACCGCCGAGCACTGCGGCGGTCAATATGACCTGACCGGCGCCGACACCAAAAATTTGCCGCCGCAGTTCCCACAGCTTGCCGGGGTTCAGCTCCAGCCCGATGATAAACATCAGGAACACCACGCCGAGTTCGGAGAAGTGCAGAATTTCATCCACGTCACGAATAAAACCCAGCCCCCACGGGCCGATGGCGATACCGGCGATCAGATAGCCGAGCACCGCGCCAATCCCCAGGCGCTGCGCAATAGGCACCGCGACGGCCGCCGCAAACAGAAACAGCAAAATGGCCGCGGGTAAATTGGAACCATCCATTATTTGAGCCCTCCATGCGGAACCGGAGACTGCAACCATTCGCCATATGCCTGCGCATGGCTTTGCAGCACGTCAGGCTTCTGCCGCCGCGCCCAATAGATAATGATCGGCGTCATCCAGTGCATATGGCACATGGCTGACGTCAGCTCAAAGGGCCGCATGATGTCGCTCATCGGATAACGGTTGTAACCCCCGGCTTTATAAGCGCCTTCAGGCTCTCCGGTCGTGACCACTGAGCGCCAGTACTTGCCGCGCAGCGCATTGCCGCCCGCGCCGCTGGCGAAACCGCGGGCCAGTACGCGATCCATCCACTCTTTGAGCAACGCCGGGCAGCTGTAGGTATAGAGCGGGTGCTGAAAGACAATCACCTTATGCTCGCGCAGCAACTCCTGCTCGCGGTGGATATCAATAAAAAAATCAGGGTAATGCGCATATAAATCATGGACGGTGACATGTTCTAACTGTCGGGCGTGTTGCAATAAAACACGGTTGGCAACCGAATCGGGCGATTCCGGATGGGCATACAGCAGCAAAACCTTGGGTGGCTGCGACATCAATACCTCCAAAGCGTCGTCAGGGTGCGGTTTTTCCGTTACCATGCTTCGCAAAGACTAAAAATAGGACGCAATACGTCTTGTTTAATATTATGACAATTTTGGTTCAAATCAGCGGTACAGAAACCGCATAAATCATCTCGAATTTAGATGACAATTTAACATACTCTCAACACGGCGCTTTATGATTGTTTTCTCCTCATTACAAATCCGACGCGGTACCAATGTCTTGCTGGACAACGCGTCAGCGACCATTAATCCCGGCCAGAAAGTCGGTCTGGTCGGTAAAAACGGCTGTGGTAAATCCACGCTGATATCACTGTTGAAAAACGAAATGAGCGCCGATGCGGGCAACCTGACGTTCCCTAATAACTGGGCATTAGCCTGGGTAAATCAGGAGACGCCTGCGCTTGACGTCCCAGCCATTGAGTATGTTATCGATGGCGACCGTGAATTTCGTCAGTTGGAATCCGAATTACACGTCGCCAACGAGCGTGACGACGGCCATGCCATCGCGCACGTTCATGGCAAACTCGACGCGATTCAGGCCTGGACTATTCCGGCGCGTGCCGCCAGTTTGCTCAGCGGTCTCGGCTTCACCCAAAACCAGTTGCAGCAACCGGTGAAATCCTTCTCCGGCGGCTGGCGTATGCGCCTTAATCTGGCGCAGGCGCTGATTTGCCGCTCTGACCTGCTGCTGCTCGATGAACCGACCAACCACCTTGATCTCGACGCCGTGATCTGGCTGGAAAAGTGGCTGAAAAGCTACGCAGGCACGCTGGTGCTGATTTCCCATGACCGCGACTTCCTCGACCCCATTGTTGACAAAATCCTGCATATCGAACAGCAGACGCTGAACGAATACACCGGTAACTACTCGTCATTTGAACGCCAACGGGTGACCAAACTGTCGCAACAGCAGTCGTTGTTTGAAAGTCAGCAGGAAAAAGTCGCGCATCTGCAAAGCTACATTGACCGTTTCCGCGCGCAGGCAACCAAAGCCAAACAGGCGCAGAGCCGCATCAAAATGCTCGAACGCATGGAACTGATTGCCCCAGCGCACGTCGACAATCCTTTTCATTTTAGCTTCCGTTCGCCAGAAAGTTTGCCTGATCCACTGCTGCGCATGGAAAAAGTCAGCGCCGGTTATGGCGACAACACGATTCTGGACTCCATCAAGCTCAATCTGGTGCCGGGCTCACGTATCGGCTTACTTGGCCGTAACGGCGCGGGTAAATCGACGCTGATCAAACTGCTGGCCGGCACTATGCCGCCATTGCAAGGCGATATTGGTCTCGCGAAGGGCGTAAAGCTGGGCTACTTCGCCCAGCATCAGCTCGAGTTCCTGCGGGCGGACGAATCACCGTTGCAGCATTTGACGCGCATCGCCGCCAAAGAGACCGAGCAACAGCTGCGTGACTATTTGGGCGGTTTCGGTTTCCACGGCGACAAAGTTACAGACCCGACCGAACGCTTCTCTGGTGGTGAGAAAGCCCGTCTGGTGCTGGCGTTAATCGTCTGGCAGCGCCCTAACCTGCTGCTGCTCGATGAACCGACCAACCACCTTGATCTCGATATGCGTCAGGCGCTGACCGAAGCCCTGATCGACTTCGAGGGCGCCATGGTGGTGGTCTCGCATGACCGCCATTTACTGCGCTCCACTACCGATGACCTCTATCTGGTCCACGGTGGCAAAGTTGAACAGTTCGACGGCGATCTGGAAGATTATCAGCAATGGTTGGTGGATATTCAGCGTCAGGAGAGCCAACAGGAAGCCCCCGCCAAAGACGGTGTGAACAGCGTGCAATCACGTAAAGATCAGAAACGTCGCGAGGCCGATTTCCGTAACCAGACCCAGCCGCTGCGCAAGCAGATCACCAAGCTGGAATCTCAAATGGAAAAACTGACCAAAGAGCTGACGGCCGTCGAAGAGAAACTGGCCGACTCAGCGCTTTACGACATCAGCCGCAAAGCCGAACTGACCGAATGCCTGCAACAGCAGATCAAAGTCAAAGGCGCGCTCGACGACACCGAAATGACCTGGCTCGACGCCCAGGAACAACTGGAAGAGTTAGCGAAAGGGTTTGATTTAGAAAGTTAATCCGCTAAGAAAATAATAAAGGAGCCGCGCTGGCTCCTTTTTACGTTCACATCAGTGCCAGATCAGCAGGACACAGGCCGCCGTCAAAATACCCATCGCCACATTAAAGGTATACCAGGCGCGACGAGTACTGAGCAGACGCCCAATCACCGTACCAAATCCCAGCCAGATAATGCCGGAAACCAGATTGACCATGAACATGCCCAAACTGATGGCCGCGATGGAGTGGTTATAGCCCGCCCCTGCCAGACTAAAACTGGCGACGGCACCCAGCCCCATCAGCCAGGCTTTTGGGTTGAGGAACTGCAATAACCAACCCTGATACCACCGTAGCGGCTTTGGCGGTGCGGCACCGACTTCCAGCGTCTCATAGGCGGAAGTGGCAATTTTCCACGCCAGCCACAGCAAATACAGACTCCCGGCAATTTTGAGAAACAGGTGCAAGGCCGGGTAAACCATGATCAGGCTGCCGACGCCAAATGCCACCAGCAACAGAATGCTTTGCATCCCGAGCATGATGCCAATCATCAGCCATGTTGAACGGAAAAAACCGAAGTTAGCGCCCGACGTGGTGAGCAGCATATTGTTCGGGCCCGGCGTGATGGCCGCCACCCACAAAAAACCGAGCATTGAAAAGAATAAACTAAGTTCCATTTATTTGGGTACTCCGACCCGAAGAATGTGCGATAGGATTGAAGCTATCAGTGTGATATTGATCGCACAAGACCTGTTAACGAGAAAATTATTCATCATATGCATGAATCCTTTCGCCCCCTGCGCGGAGCCAGTAATCCGCACCTGCAAACGCTGCTGCCACGGCTGGTTCGGCGGCATACGATGCTCGAGCCGCACTGGCAAAGACTGGACACACCGGACGGCGATTTCGTTGATTTAGCCTGGAGCGAAGACCCGGCGCTGGCGAGCCACAAACCCCGTATGGTGCTGTTTCACGGCCTGGAGGGGAATTTCTACAGCCCCTACGCCCACGGTCTACTGCATGCCTGGCGTGAACAGGGCTGGCTCGGCGTGGTGATGCATTTTCGCGGTTGCAGCGGTGAGCCCAATAAGATGCAACGCATTTATCACTCCGGCGAAACCGAAGACGCCCGTTTTTTCCTCAACTGGTTGCGCGACACCTATGGCGACGTGCCGACCGGTGCTGTCGGCGTTTCACTCGGTGGCAACATGCTGGCCTGCTATCTCGGGCAGGAAGGGGAAAACTGTAAGCTCAACGCGGCGGTGGTGGTGTCGGCCCCGCTGATGCTGGAGCCTTGTGCCTACCGGCTGGAACGCGGATCATCACGATTTTATCAACGTTATTTGCTCGACCAGCTCAAGCTGAACGCTGCGCGTAAACTGGCGAAGTACCCCGGTACCCTGCCAGTGACGCTGGCCGAGCTGAAGTCTATGCGCCGCATTCGTGATTTCGACGATGCCATCACGTCGAAAGCCCATGGCTTCGCCGATGCGCTGGACTACTATCGCCGTTGCAGCGGCCTGCCGATGCTCTCACAGGTACGGATCCCGCTGCTGATCATTCATGCCAAAGACGACCCATTCATGACGCCCGATGTTATCCCACAGCTGGCCGACTTGCCGCCGGGCGTCGAGTATCAGTTGACGGAACATGGTGGCCACGTTGGCTTTGTCTCCGGCAGCCTGCGCAACCCAACCATGTGGCTCGAACAGCGTATTCCCGCGTGGATCGCACCCTATTTAAAGGAACAGACCAAGTGATTATTCCCTGGAAAGAACTGGACGCTGAGATCCTCACCAGCGTGATTGAAGCCTTCGTGCTGCGTGAAGGCACCGATTACGGCGAGCAGGAGCGCACGCTGGAACAAAAAGTAGACGATGTCAGACGTCAGTTAAAAAGCGGTGACGTGGTGCTGGTCTGGTCGGAACTGCACGAAACGCTGAACATCATGCCGCGTGGCCAGTTTCGCGCGGGGGAAGAAGAGCGTCAGGACGACTGGAATTGAGTCAGCCAATGATCCCTTGCCAGGCTCAAATACCTGTCTGTTATTTTTCGAATAAATAGGGTAACAATAGGCATAATTATGCGCAGCGTTGACGCCACGTCTTCGACCAAAGAAAAGACCGCCGCACGTCTGCCAGCATCACCTTTACGGAGAACAGCGCATTATGTCAGCCAAACATCCCGTCATTGCCGTCACCGGTTCGAGCGGTGCAGGAACCACCACCACCAGTCTGGCGTTTCGTAAGATATTCCAACAGCTTGGCCTGCGTGCTGCCGAGTTGGAAGGCGACAGTTTCCATCACTTTACCCGCCCTGAAATGGATGCGGCGATCCGCAAGGCTCGTGACCTCGGTCGTCATATCAGCTATTTCGGGCCTGAAGCCAATGACTTTGGCTTACTGGAACAGAGCTTCAAAGAGTACGGTAAAAACGGCAGTGGCCGGTCGCGCAAGTATCTGCATACTTATGACGAAGCCGTGCCTTACAACCAGGTGCCTGGCACCTTTACGCCATGGCAGGCGTTGCCGGAACCGACCGACGTTTTATTTTATGAAGGACTGCATGGCGGCGTGGTGGCGGACAAGATTGACGTCGCCGCGCAGGTCGATTTGCTGGTCGGCGTGGTGCCGATTGTTAACCTGGAGTGGATCCAAAAACTGGTGCGCGATACCGGTGAACGCGGGCATTCGCGCGAAGCGGTGATGGATTCCGTGGTGCGTTCGATGGACGATTACATCAACTACATCACGCCACAATTCTCCCGCACGCATATCAACTTCCAGCGCGTGCCGACGGTGGATACCTCAAACCCGTTCGCCGCCAAAGCCATTCCGTCACTGGACGAAAGTTTCGTGGTGATTCATTTCCGTGGCATAGACGATATCGATTTCCCCTATCTGCTGGCGATGTTGCAGGGTTCATTTATTTCGCACATCAATACCTTAGTGGTGCCGGGCGGGAAAATGGGGCTGGCGATGGAGCTGATCATGGCGCCGCTGGTGCAGCGCCTGATCGAAGGGAAGAAGATCGAGTAACCGCGTTACGCGTTGTGCATCAGCAGTTGGCGGATAAAACCAAGATGGAGTTTGACGCCAATCTGTAATGCCTCTTCGTCGAGCTTGAAGCGCGGGTGATGCACGCCATAAGTCGCACCGATGGATTCATTCCCACTGCCGATAAACAGGAAGCAGCCGGGAATTTTCTGCTGATAGGAGGAGAAATCCTCGCCGCCAAACAATGGCTGAGGTATCTCCAATAGCGCCTGCGGCCCCATTGCCTCTTCAATCACCTGACGCGCAATCGCACAGGCGTCCGGGTGGTTATCGCCGTTGACATAACCACGCGTCCAGCGGATCTCATACTTCGCGCCATACGCCGAGGTGATCCCCGCCAGCGTTTGCTCCATGATCAAAGGAACCTGCTCACGGACTTCATTGTGATGCGTGCGCAGCGTACCGGCTAATCGCACACGTTCCGGGATGACATTATAACTGTCACCGGTCTGGAAAGAGGCCACCGTCAGCACCGGGACTTTCAGAGGATCAATCCGCCGTGACACGATATTTTGCAGCGATGTCACCACTTCGGCACCGATAACAATCGGGTCAATACACAGTTGTGGCATCGAACCGTGGCCCCCTTTGCCGGTGAGCACAATGTCGAAATTATCCGTAGACGCGCAGAAGACGCCCTCTTTCAACCCAACCTGGCCGGTTGGAATATTCGGCATAACGTGAAGGCCGAAAATTTTCTCCACGCCATCCAACACACCTAAGTCCACCAACTCCTGCGCCCCGCCCGGCGGCAACTCCTCGGCATGTTGAAAAATGAACCGGACCGAACCGTGCAAATCAGCCCGACACTGGCTCAGCACCCATGCGGCACCCAGCAACATGGCCGCGTGCGCATCGTGGCCGCAGGCGTGCATCACACCCGGCACCGTCGAACAGAAAGGCTCGTCGGTTTCTTCCTGAATCGGCAACGCATCAATGTCTGCCCGCAGCGCGTAGGTTGGGCCGGGATGTGCCCCTTGTAAATCCGCCACCACGCTGTTGGGGGTCAGACGGGTCAGTTTAAGGTGCCCGAAGGTCGCCAACTCACCGGCGATGTAATCGGCGGTGATCTGCTCCTGAAAAGAGAGCTCAGGATGGGCATGAATGTGTCTGCGCCAGCCGATAACTTTCTGTTTAACGTCGCTCAGTAAGGTTTCAAAACACACTGTCATGAGAGTTTCCTCAGTTATATTCCGTTAAGCCGCATCACGCAGCAGCGCCTGGGAACGGCGGGCCAGCGGCAGGATCACCAGACCCGAAACCACCATGGCCATCGCCAGAAAAATAAAGGTCGAAAAATAGCTTTGCGTCACGGTGATCAAATATCCCATGGCGATAGGTGCCACAAAACCACCTAACGTGCCGCCTGTGTTAATAATGCCCATCGCCGCGCCCATCACATCCGTCGGCAGGCGTTTCATCGGCAGGGTAAATACCGTCACAAATGAAGCCATCAGGAAAATATAGCCGAGGAATAAGAACAACCCGGCGGTCAATGCTGACGTTGTGGTGTAGACCATCCAGATACAGAGCGCACTCAGCATTGAGCTGCAAAACACCACTTTCGGCTCTTTACCCTGCATATAGCGCCCCACCAGCCAGCCGGTCACGAGCGAAGAGATCCAGATCCCCAGACCGCCCGTCGCAACCACCAGCCCCGAGGTATCCAGCGACATGCCGCGCTGTTGCACCAGATATTTCGGCAGCCACGCCATCAGCCCGTACGAAGGAATATTGATGCAGAAAATAGAGACGAACAGCAGCAACACAATCGGGTTTTTCAGCAATGCACGGTAGCTGCCACTGGCCGAAGCCGACGTCGAGCTGCGCGCCCGCGGCGGATTTGGCACAAAAATCACGATACAAATAGCGATAACAAACGCCATGATCCCCAGCACCGAGAATGAGCCGCGCCAGCCGATAGAATCCAGACTGTAGACCGCAATCAGGGGTCCGGCGGTCATCGCCAGACCGGCCGAAGAGAGCAAAATAGATTGCGCGAACGTGCGCTGCTCGACGGGGAAATTGGCCACCACCGCTTTCGCACATGACGTGGGATACCCTGAGTGTCCGACACCGGCCAGAAAGCGGAACGCCACCAACAGGCCAAATCCGAATCCCAGCAGACCAAAACACAGTGCAAAGCCACCCAGCATAAACAGCGACAGGATCAGCACCTTTTTGAATCCAACCCGATCATTGAGCCACCCGGCAGGGATCTGAAACAGGGAATAGGCGAGGAAGAAAACGCCCGTAATGTAGCCAAGCTGCTCAGGTTTAAGATTAAATTCTTTTTCAATGGGCAACAACGCAAAGCCAATGACGGTTTTATCGATATAAACCACCGCGTAACCGACGAACAGCAAAAAAATCATCAGGGAACGACTTTTCATAGCGGATATCCCTTTCTGTTATCACCCGTTCAGTTTTTTTCACTGCCGGACGAAGGCTAAAATGCGACGCACATCACTTAATTGTTTAATTACAATGAGTTATTTACAGCCAGATGACGCTATCAGCTTTACAGATTCTTCATAAGATGTAATTTTCAGTCGAGTGATGCTTTTTATTGATAGGGTGAAAGATGAGATATCTGCCGAAATTACAGCAATTGAAAGTTTTTCAGCAGGTGATCCGCAGCGGCAGTATCCGTGGCGCGGCGCGGGCCATGAACCAGTCCCAACCAGCGGTCAGCCGTGCGCTGCGTGAGCTTGAACAAACGCTCGACACGCAACTGATTGTGCGTGGCAATGACGGGATGACGCTGACGGCCACCGGTCGCGCTTTTGCGCAGCGTATGCAGCTTATTCTTGAAGAGTTGGAGCGGGCCGCCGACGAAATCCAACAGATGAATCAGTACACGCAGGGCGCCGTCGCCATTGGCTGCTCTTCTCTGATTGCGATGACGATTTTCCCGCCGCTGGCCGATGAGTTTAAGGGCACGTTTCCGCAGGCCAAAATCATGGTCAAGGAGGGGCAACTCTCGACACTGCTGCCTGCGTTGCGCGAAGGCAGGCTGGATTTTGCCGTGGGGACGATTGGTCCAGGTTTGCCGCTGGAGGATTTGGTTCGCGAACCGTTATTTACCGCGCCGTTTGGCATTCTTGCCCGACGGGGACATCCGCTGGAAAAGGCGACGACGCTGGAGGAGTTACAGACCGCCCGCTGGGTGTTGCCCGAAACCGATATGGGGTATTACCAGCAACTCCAGCTGTCGATGGGAACGTTCTATCATCAGTCGGCTGAAATACCGGTGCGCACCGATTCAGTGGTATGCGGGTTGAATCTGGTGTTGCAGTCAAATTACCTGACCATTGTGGCGCGGGCGATGGGAACGCCGTTCGGATTAGAGGACAAGCTGCACCTGCTGCCTATTGATAGCCTGCCGCAGGCGGAGTATTGCGTACTCTACTCGCAAAAATCGCCGCTCACCTTTGCGGCGCGGCGATTTCTGGATTTACTGCGGGCCCATTGTCAGGCCTACGCCTGGTAACGCCTTATTCAGGCTCCACCACTTCAAAACTGTGCGTAATCGACGCAGCTTTCCCCAGCATCAGAGAAACCGAACAATATTTTTCAGCCGACAGCGCAACGGCGCGCTCAACCACTTTGTCGGACAAATCCTTGCCGGTAACAATAAAGTGCAGGTTAATATGAGTGAACAGACGCGGCGCTTCTTCACGGCGTTCTGACGTCAGCTTCACCTCGCAATTTTGCACATCGTTACGGCCTTTTTGCAAAATGGACACGACGTCGATAGCACTGCAACCGCCCGCCGACATCAGCAACATTTCCATCGGGCTTGGGGCTTTATCACCCGCATTGCCATCCATCAAAACCTGGTGGCCTGACGCGGACTCACCCAAAAACGTCAGTCCTTCAACCCATTTTACCCGTGCCTGCATGTGCCTTACTCCCGGTATAAATATTCCGCCAAATTTCTCTCAGACTACCCTTTTAAGAAAAAACCGGCAACGTAACCCGATCGCCATCATGCTGAAGCGAGACAACAGAAGACACTTGCGCAAACCTGTGCTACAAACGAAGCCGATACACACTTTTCAGTAAATTGCGGTGATGGGTTTGTGGTTTTCACATGAAACCACGGTGCTAACAACATGATAACGCTGTTTCACTCCGACTCCCGCTTGCAGCATTACTGGACAGTTCTTATGCTAAAAGGGCGCGTACTTTTTAAGACGCCGTACAGGGAACTCTGAGCCCTGTGATTTTGGGCAGCGATAACAACAGAGGATAATAGCTAATGGTTCTCGGCAAGCCACAAACAGACCCTACTCTCGAATGGTTCCTGTCTCACTGTCATATACATAAGTATCCTTCCAAAAGTACGCTGATTCACCAAGGTGAAAAAGCCGAAACGCTTTACTACATCGTGAAAGGGTCGGTTGCCGTCCTGATTAAAGATGAAGAAGGCAAAGAGATGATACTTTCCTACCTGAACCAAGGTGACTTCATCGGCGAGCTGGGACTCTTCGAAGAAGGTCAGGAACGTAGCGCATGGGTTCGTGCTAAATCTGCCTGTGAAGTGGCTGAAATTTCTTATAAAAAATTCCGCCAGTTGATTCAGGTTAATCCAGACATTCTGATGCGCCTTTCCGCTCAGATGGCGACACGTTTGCAAGTGACTTCAGAGAAAGTGGGTAACCTCGCCTTCCTCGACGTCACCGGCCGTATCGCGCAGACCTTGCTGAATCTGGCAAAACAACCGGATGCGATGACCCACCCGGATGGTATGCAGATCAAAATTACCCGTCAGGAAATTGGTCAAATCGTTGGCTGTTCACGCGAAACGGTTGGCCGTATCCTCAAAATGCTGGAAGATCAGAGCCTGATCTCCGCACACGGTAAAACGATTGTCGTTTACGGCACCCGTTAATTCCCTGAGAAACGGCGCGGCAGGCAACTGTCGCGCCGTTTTTATTGGGAAATAGGGATACCACACGGTGATAGCGCGGCTGAAGAAGCAACGCATGACGTTTTGGCGTCGTTTTTTTTATCATCCCGAAGTCAACTATGCCCTGCGCCAGACGCTGGTGCTGTCTATTCCCGTGGCGATTGGCTGGATGTTCGGCCAGTTACAAATGGGGCTTTTATTTTCTCTGGTCCCCGCCTGCTGCAATATCTCCGGCCTCGATACGCCGCATAAACGCTTTTTCAAACGCTTGATCGTCGGCGGCTCTCTGTTTGCTTTTAGCAGCCTGATGCTGCAACTGATGCTGGTAAATTGGCACGTTCCGCTGCCCCTTATCATGCTGTCGTTCGCACTGGTACTCGGCGTCACGGGCGAAATCAGCCCGCTGCATGCGCGCTTACTGCCTGGCGCTCTGGTCGCCACCATCTTCACACTCAGCATGGCGGGCGTCGTCCCTATCTGGCATGCGCCGCTGCTGTATATTGTCGGTACCGCCTGGTACGGGCTGTTTAACTGGCTTTGGTTCCGGTTGTCAGAAGAACAACCGATGCGTGAAACACTCAGCCAACTCTATTTGCAACTGGCCGATTATTTCGAAGCCAAATATACCCTGCTGACCCAGCACACCGATCCCGAAACCGCATTGCCCCCGTTGCTGAAACGCCAGCAGCAGGTCATCGATCTCATCGCCCTGCTGTATCAGCAACTGCATATGCTGCCGCATCACGGCCACCACCATCAGCACAAGCGGCTGTTTCAGCGCTTTCAGGTGGCGCTCGACTTGCAGGAGCACATTACCGTTAGTTTACATCTGCCTGAAGAAGTACAAAAACTGGTGGAAGAGAGCCACGCCGAAGCGGTGATCCGCCGTAACGCCCAGGTGATTGCCGCCCGTCTGCGGGTGCTGGCCGATGACATTCTCTATCACCGACGTTCCGAACGCTTCACCATGGCGAATGAGCTGGCCGCGTTGGAGAAAATTGCTTCGCGCTACCGTGATAATCCGGTGGGTCAGTTCTGTTA
>BHES01000097.1 GCA_003864575.1 Enterobacterales bacterium | reverse complement strand
AAAAAGGGTGAGCCATTCTTCGCGCGAACGGATGTTTCTCATGGGGTCGCTCCTTGTTAATGATCAGGGGCGCCAGCATGACGATGCATCGAGAGTAATAACAGGTGGGGATTTAACGACGCTTACGATCAAACAGCAAGGATTTAATCTGCGCCAAATCAACGCTCCAAGCGCGACAAGCTACGAAACCCTGCCGATGCTGGGCGCTCTTCAGGTCACACATGCCGAACCGGGACATGCGCTCACCGGTACAACACCTGCGAATCAGTCTGGCAGCGGCCTTGAGCGGGTTGCCATGCTGTACCTCTCGGAAATTTCACACCATTTCAACGGCCACGCTTACTGCTACGGCGGCGGCTGGTATCGCCGTGGGCATCTCGACAATGCGCTGGTGATTGAAGGTGAAACCCGCAAGCGCGACCGCGTGATCACGCCAGACGTATCCAGCATTGATTACTGTCTGCAACTGGCGGGTTCCCACCGAACAGGCAGTGCGGTGGTGATGTGTTTTCGTACGCAAATTTTTGTGACACGCAGCGACGTGGCGCTGGTCAGCGGGATTTCTACCGGCACACTCACGCTGCTTGGTCTCTATGACAGCCTGGGAAATTCACTGGAGGAAAACGGGAATGGGTAAATTTATTGTTCTGGTGATCGACAGTTTTGGCATCGGCGAAATGCCCGATGTACCGCAGGTGCGCCCGCAGGATATCGGTGCGAACACCTGCGGTCATATCTTGCAGCACATGCCGACATTACGGTTACCTGTGCTTGAGCGTCTGGGGCTGATGAATGCGTTGGGCCAACAACCGGGCGTAATGCGATTTTCCGACCAGGCAGTCTGGGGGCGCATCGGTTTACAACATGAGGGCGGCGATACCTTTGTTGGTCATCAGGAAATTATGGGAACGCTGCCTTTACCGCCGCTGAGTCTGCCCTTCTCGGCGGTGATCGACGAGGTAGAGCAGGCTCTGAAATCGAAGGGATTCATCACCGAGCGTATTGGTTTTGAGGAGCTGCGGTATCTGTGGGTGAACGGTGCCGTGGCCGTCGGCGATAATCTGGAGGCGGACGTCGGGCAGGTTTATAACGTCAGCGCCAATCTGTCAGCGGTCAGCTTTGAGCAGGCGCTGGAGATTGGCCGTTGCGTGCGCAGCTGCGTCAAGGTTGGCCGCGTGATCACTTTTGGGGGCGAGGTTGCAGACAGTGCGGCTATTCGCGGTGCGGCTGAAACCCGTCTGGGTGAGTACATTGGCATTAATGCGCCGCGTTCGGGTTTATATCAGCAGAATTTCCAGGTTGCCCATCTGGGCTATGGCGTGGATGCGCAGACGCAGGCACCGGCCAGGCTTCAGGCCGCGGGTATTAAAAGCATTTTGGTGGGAAAAGTCGCCGATATCGTCGCCAATCCGGCTGGCGTCAGTTATCCGCAGATCGTTGATTCTCAGACAATACTTGATATTACCTTACAAGAAATACAACAGCCGGGTGACGCGTTTATTTGCACCAACATCCAGGAAACTGATTTAGCCGGACATGCGCAGGACGTTGAGCGCTATGCCAATCGTTTACAGGTCGTCGACGCCGGATTGCAAACGTGGATCGACGCCATGCAACCCGACGACATGCTGGTGGTGATTGCCGATCACGGCAACGACCCCACCATCGGCCACAGCCGTCATACCCGCGAACAGGTGCCGTTGTTGGTGTATCAGCACGGATCACCTGCCGCAGAACTGGGGTGGCGCACGACGCTTTCGGACGTCGGGGCCAGCGCCTGTGATTTCTTCGGCGCGAAGCCACCACAGAACGGTACGTCATTCTTACCGAACCTTGCCTCTACACATCACGCGGAGCCGCGCTCATGATCAATCCGTCGGGTTATACCTATGCCCACGAACATTTGCATATCGATCTCTCAGGGGCGAAAGACAACATCGATTGCCGCCTCGATCAATACCCGCTGCTGTGCGATGAAATGCGCGGGCTGATGAGCAAAGGCGTGCTGAATATTGTCGAAGTGACTAACCGTTACATGGGGCGCAACGCACAGTTCATGCTGGATCTGATGCGCGACACCGGCATTAACATCGTGGCATCGACTGGCTATTACACCGACCATTTTTATCCGCCACAGATGCGGGCTCTCAGCGCAGAGCAGCTGGCGCAGGAGATGATCGGCGAAATTGAAAATGGCATTGATGGCACTGCGCTGAAAGCGGGAGTTATTGCCGAAATAGGCACCAGTGAAAACTGCATTACCGCTGATGAAGCCAAAATGTTTCACGCGGCGGCGCTGACACATCACGCCACCGGCCTGCCCATTTCCACCCACACCAGCTTTAGCACAATGGGCGAGGCGCAAATCGACCTGCTGAAAAAATACGGTGTCGCGCTGGAGAACGTGGTGATCGGCCATTGTGATCTGAAAGATGATATTGCACAGATTTTACGGATGCTTGATCAGGGTGTGTATGTTCAGTTCGATACCATCGGCAAAAACAGTTATTTCCCTGATACCCGGCGCGTCAGCATGTTGACGGAGCTGGTTAGCCGGGGTTATTGCGACAAAATTATGCTCTCCATGGACATCACCCGCCGCTCGCATTTGCAGGCCAACGGCGGCAGCGGCTTCAGTTATTTGGTGGACACATTTGTCCCGATGTTGCGTGAGTCAGGAATAACGCCGCCGCAGATTGACGCCTTACTTCGTGACAATCCGGCGGTATTTTTCAACCGCCACACTCGTTAAGTTCGCAGCCAGTAAATAATTATAAAAGGAAAATAATGATGAAGAAGATCGGTATTGCAGGGCTTCAGCGTGAGCAGATTAAGACACTTATCGAGCTGACCGCGCCAGGGGAGTTCGAGTGTCACATTCTGAGCGACATGGACGCGGCCATGAAAGTGAAAACAGGGGATCTGGATTATTACATCGGTGCCTGTAATACCGGCGCTGGCGCGGCGCTATCTATGGCAATTGCCATCATCGGCTACAACAAAAGTGCGACCATCGCCAAGCCCGGAATTAAGGCTAAGCCTGAGCAAATCACCCAATTCATTGCCGAGGGTAAAGTCGCCTTTGGTTTGTCGGTCGAACATGTGGAACATGCCGTTCCACTGTTGATAAGCCAGTTACGCTGAACCGGAGAACTGTCCAATGCAGATGGAAACGATGCACATTATCGTGGTGGCACTGCTCACCGGGATGACGGCGCTGCTGGCGCATAAGTCCGTCGCGGTATTCCACGACGGCATCCGGCCAATTTTGCCTCAACTGGTCGAAGGTAATATGACGCGCCGCGAAGCGGGCAGTATCGCGTTCGGGTTGAGCGTCGGATTTATCGCGTCTGTGGGTATCTCCTTTACCTTATCGACCGGCCTGCTCAATTCGTGGCTGCTGTTTTTATCCACCGACATCATCGGCGTACTGGCGATTAATGCTTACCTGGCGTTCGGTCTGGGCGCCATCTGGGGCGTGTTGGTCTTCACCAGTTTACCTGCGGTAAACAGCGTGCTCACCTCGCTGCCGGTGAATTTTATCGGTTCGCTGGGAGAACTGAGTTCACCGGTGATTTCAGCCTTTGCGCTGTTCCCGCTGGTGGCCATTTTCTATCAATTTGGCTGGAAATCAGGTGTTTTTGCCGGATTTATGGTGTTGTTGACCCGGTTGCTGATCGTGCGCTTTACCGCACTGTCGCCGGAATCTATCGAGATTTTTGTCGGCATGGTGCTGTTGATTGGTATTGCGGTGACCAAAGACGTACGCGCCAAAGCGCATTTGGGAGGAGGGGCATCAATGTTTGAGGAGCGCACGTCGCGCATCATCAAAAATCTGCCGCTGATCGCCATTGTCGGCGCACTGATTTCAGCCGTTGCCAGCATGAAGATTTTTGGCGGAAGTGAGGTGTCCATTTACACGCTGGCAAAAGCCTATGCGCCGGGCGTGTCACCGGCGGAATCCGCCAGTCTTATCCATCAGGCGGCGCTGGCGGAATTCATGCGCGGGCTGGGCTTTGTGCCCATGATTGCTACCACGGCACTCGCCACAGGCGTGTATGCGGTCGCCGGTTTTACCTTCGTCTTTGTCGTCGGTTATCTGGTGCCTAATCCATTGCTGGCGGCGGTACTCGGCGCGATAGTGATCTCGCTGGAAGTGCTGCTGTTGCGCTCTATCGGCAAATGGATGGGGCGTTTCCCATCGGTGCGCAATGCCTCGGATAATATCCGCAATGCGATGAATTTACTGATGGAATATGCGTTGTTGATCGGCGCGATTTTTGCGTCGATTAAAATGGCGGGTTATACAGGTTTCATGCTGACCACGGCGATTTACTACCTTAATGAAGCGATGGGTCGCCCGGTACTCAAAATCGCTGCGCCAGTGGTGGCGGTGATCCTGACGGGTATCATTCTGAATCTGTGTTTCTATGCGGGAATATTCATTCCGGTAAAATAATAAGGCGAGTATTAAAGGCACCTTCGCGGTGCCTTTAATAGGGTGAATTAGCCAGAATATTATTTCCCGGCGGCGATGCGTTCGCGAATATGTTTGGCGCGGGCCTCTGAGGACGGATGATCGTCAAACCAGCCGATGCTGCTGCCTTTATCCAGTGTGGCCAATTTCTCGAAGCTGGTGGCCAGGCCGGTGGGATCAATACCGCGTTTTTTCAGCAAATCGAATGAATAGTCATCGGCTTCGGATTCCTGTTTTTGTGAGAACTGGGCGTTAACATATTTCTCACCCAAATCAGCCAGTTGTGACTGGGACAGGGTTGCGCTGATACCACCCAGCGAAGACGCTGCCGAACGTGCGGCCGTGGCACCGTAGGCGACCTGCATGGCTTTGCGGGTATGTCCGAGCGCCACGTGACCCATTTCATGGCCCAGTACGCCTTCGACTTCGTTGTCGTTCATCATGTCCATCAGCCCGCTGTAAACACGGATACAGCCGTTCGCCATCGCCCAGGCGTTGACGTCTTTGGTGATGTACACCTTATAGTTGGCCGGTTGCCCATTGATGTTGTCGCCAAGCGCTGCGGAGATCTTTTGCAGGCGCTGGGCGTATTCGCTGTTATCTGGGGCAATTTGCGCTTTTTTGTCCATCTCTTCGCAGGACTGCACGCTGAGCGTTTTAACATCGGCATCAGACAACGTTGCTGCCTGGTAAGCTTGTGCACCCGATTGCATTAAGGTGTCAGTATTGAGATTGGCACAGCCGGAAAGCAGAGCGACAATGCTCAGACTGACCAGCGAAGGCGTAAATTTCATCAGTTTTTGTTCCCAAAAGTAAAAAGCCAAAGCAGAGAAAAATGCCGTAAAAAGGCGCTGATCGTAAGAATAGCGTTAAGGTAGGTTTTTTGCGCCCGCCGATCTATAGTTGAACTCCTAAAAATTGCACTGATTTAACAGCGAATTTTGTGAACTTCATCACGCGCATGAATAGAGTTTGCCGTTTTAATGCCTAGTCTGAGAAAATGACTTTCTTGACTGCTTTTTTAATCCGACCTGGAGTAGAACATGTCCTCTCGTAAAGAGCTTGCGAACGCTATCCGTGCACTGAGTATGGACGCCGTGCAGAAAGCGAAATCCGGCCACCCTGGCGCCCCTATGGGCATGGCAGATATTGCCGAAGTCCTGTGGCGCGACTACCTGAACCATAACCCGACAAACCCACACTGGGCTGACCGTGACCGCTTCGTGCTGTCCAATGGTCATGGTTCAATGCTGATCTACAGCCTGTTGCACCTCACTGGCTATGATCTGCCGATGAGCGAACTGGCTAACTTCCGTCAGCTGCACTCTAAAACCCCAGGCCATCCGGAATACGGCTACACCCCTGGCGTTGAAACCACCACGGGTCCGCTGGGTCAGGGCATCGCTAACGCCGTCGGTTTTGCTATCGCAGAACGCACGCTGGCTGCGCAGTTCAACCAGCCAGGTCATGACGTGGTTGACCATCATACCTACGCCTTCATGGGCGACGGTTGCATGATGGAAGGGATTTCCCACGAAGTCTGCTCACTGGCAGGCACCATGAAACTCGGCAAACTGACCGCGTTTTATGATGACAACGGGATCTCCATCGACGGCCACGTAGAAGGCTGGTTCACCGATGACACCGCAGCACGCTTCGAAGCTTACGGCTGGCACGTTGTGCGCGGCGTGGACGGTCACGATGCAGATTCCATCAAAGCGGCCATCGAAGAGTCTCATAAAGTGACCGACAGACCTTCTTTGCTGATGTGCAAAACCGTGATCGGTTTTGGTTCACCGAACAAAGCCGGTTCTCACGATGCGCACGGCGCACCGCTGGGCGACGCAGAAGTGGCAGCAACCCGCAAACAGTTGGGCTGGAACTATCCTCCATTTGAAATTCCACAGGACATTTATGCTCAGTGGGATGCTAAAGAAGCCGGTAAGGCTAAAGAAGCCGCATGGGATCAGAAATTCGCTGCTTATGAAAAAGCGCACCCTGAACTGGCAAAAGAGTTCAAACGCCGCGTAAACGGTGAGCTGCCTGCCAACTGGCAAGCCGATGCACAGAAATTCATTGAAGAGTTGCAGGCAAATCCTGCCAACATCGCCAGCCGTAAAGCGTCACAAAATGCGCTGGAAGCTTTCGGTAAAGTGTTGCCAGAATTCCTCGGCGGCTCCGCTGACCTCGCGCCAAGCAACCTGACCATGTGGTCTGGTTCGAAGTCACTGGGCGATGATTTAGCCGGTAACTATATTCATTACGGCGTGCGTGAATTCGGCATGACCGCGATCACCAACGGTATCGCTCTGCACGGCGGTTTCCTGCCGTACTCTGCGACCTTCCTGATGTTCGTGGAATATGCCCGTAACGCAGTGCGTATGGCTGCGCTGATGAAAATCCGCAACGTCTTCGTCTATACCCATGACTCTATCGGTCTGGGTGAAGACGGCCCGACGCACCAGCCGGTTGAGCAAATGGCCAGCCTGCGCGTTACGCCAAACATGAGCACCTGGCGTCCGGGTGATCAGGTTGAATCCGCTGTGGCATGGAAATACGCTATCGAGCGTAACGACGGCCCGGTCACCCTGATCTTCTCCCGTCAGAACCTGACCCAACAACCGCGTACTGCCGAGCAACTGGCAAACATCGCGCGTGGTGGTTATGTGCTGAAAGATTGCGCCGGTACGCCGGAAGTGATCCTGATCGCCACCGGTTCTGAAGTCGGTATTACCGTTGAAGCGGCAGACAAGCTGGCTGCTGCGGGTACGAAAGTACGCGTTGTCTCCATGCCGTCTACCGATGCCTTCGACAAACAGGACGCGGCATACCGTGAATCTGTCTTGCCGAAAGCCGTCTCTGCGCGTGTTGCCGTTGAAGCGGGTATCGCTGACTACTGGTACAAATACGTGGGCCTGAATGGCGCAGTGGTTGGCATGACCAGCTTCGGCGAGTCAGCCCCGGCGGAAGAGCTGTTCAAAGAGTTCGGCTTCACCGTTGAAAACGTAGTGGCGCAAGCTCAGGCATTGTTGAAGTAAGTCTGATACGTCAAATCGAAAAGGCATCCTGCGGGATGCCTTTTTTATATCCCCATTTTATGACCCACCTCCCAGTTTGTCCCAAAATGACGCAGGTCAAACTGCAAAACCACCACCTCAGCTACACTCGGCTTTCTGAAACCTTGTTTACTGCTTACCGCCGGGCGACAAAAAGCCGGATGTAAACGTGATGAAGAAGTGAAAGTGCGGTAACAGAGGTGAATGCCTGGCGATTTTTTCAGCGTTTGATCGCAGAATGGCTTTCCAAATCGGCGAATTATTCCTTTTGCGCACACTTTGGTTTATGCTCGGCTGAACCGTTTCAGTAGTAACATAAGTGGTGAAAATCGTCATTCAGCTGTTAACGTGATGATGTAAGAAGAACAAATTACGTCTCAGGGTGTCAGAAACGTTGTTGAGAACGATTCACCGTTACTGCGCACTGCATTACTATAGGGGTTACTGCCAAAAGGTAACCACCGTGTAACAGGGAGAAGTATGCCAATACGTATAGCAATTAATGGCTTTGGTCGCATAGGCCGTAGCGTATTGCGCGCGTTATACGAATCCGGACGTCGGGCGGAAATCAGCGTCGTTGCTATCAACGAACTGGCCAGCCCTGAAGGTATGGCTCACTTGCTAAAGTATGACTCCAGCCACGGGCGCTTCCCATGGGACGTTCGCCAGGAAGGGGACGTGTTGTACGTCGGTGATGACAGCATCCGTTTATTGCATCAACCCGACGCTTCCCAACTACCCTGGGGGGAGCTCAGTGTTGATGTGGTCCTCGATTGCACCGGTGTTTATGGCAGCCGCGAAGATGGCGAAACGCAGATTGCGGCAGGGGCTAAAAAAATCCTATTTGCGCATCCCGGAGGTCACGACCTCGACGCCACCGTGGTTTACGGCGTGAACCACGATCTGCTCGAACGCCAACACCGCATTGTTTCTAACGCTTCCTGCACCACCAATTGCATCATTCCTATTATTAAGCTGCTGGACGACGCCTATGGCATTGAGTCCGGCACGGTAACGACCATCCATGCGTCGATGAACGACCAGCCAGTGATTGACTCCTATCATGCGGATTTACGCCGAACGCGCGCCGCGAGTCAGTCAATTATTCCGGTCGATACCAAACTTGCCGCGGGCATCACGCGCATCATGCCGAAATTCTGCGATCGCTTTGAAGCCATCTCGGTGCGCGTGCCAACTATCAACGTCACGGCGATAGATTTAAGCGTTTTTGTCGGGGGATGTGTGACGGTAGAAGAGGTCAACCAGTTGCTGCAAAAGGCCGCAAATGGCGCTTTTCGTGGTATTGTTGACTATACCGAACTACCATTAGTCTCGACAGATTTTAACCATGATCCCCACAGCGCCATTGTTGATGGCACGCAAACGCGGGTGAGTGGACAGCACCTGATTAAGACGCTGGTCTGGTGCGATAACGAGTGGGGTTTTGCCAACAGAATGTTGGATACAACATTGGCAATGTCCGCTAGCGGTTTCTAGTACGGCACTTCCGGCCAGCGGCAGGAATGGCCCTCAAGCAACTTTAAAGAGAATCAACGAGAGGATTCACCATGTCTGTAATTAAGATGAGCGATCTGGATTTAGCGGGTAAACGCGTACTGATCCGTGCGGACCTTAACGTGCCGGTTAAAGAGGGCAAAGTGACATCTGATGCACGTATTCGCGCGTCATTGCCAACCATCGAAATTGCCCTGAAACAAGGCGCACGTGTGATGGTTACCTCGCATCTGGGTCGTCCGACTGAAGGCGAGTACAACGAAGAGTTTTCTCTGCTGCCAGTTGTTAACTACCTGAAAGAACATCTGAAATCCCCTGTACGTCTGGCTAAAGATTATCTGGACGGCGTTGATGTTGCTGAAGGCGAATTGGTTGTTCTGGAAAACGTTCGCTTTAACAAAGGCGAAAAGAAAGACGACGAAGCGCTGTCTAAGAAATATGCTGCACTGTGTGACATCTATGTGATGGACGCATTTGGTACCGCGCACCGCGCGCAGGCTTCTACTCACGGCGTAGGTAAATTTGCCCCTATCGCGTGTGCCGGTCCGCTGCTGTCTGCAGAGCTGGAAGCACTGGGCAAAGCGCTGAACAACCCGGCTCGTCCGATGGTTGCTATCGTAGGCGGCTCTAAAGTTTCTACCAAACTGACCGTACTGGATTCCCTGTCTAAAATTGCTGACCAGCTGATTGTGGGTGGCGGTATCGCGAACACCTTCGTGGCTGCACAAGGCAACAACGTCGGCAAATCCCTGTACGAAGCAAGCCTGGTTGATGAAGCCAAACGCCTGCTGACTCTTTGCGACATTCCAGTTCCAACTGACGTTCGCGTCGCGACTGAGTTCTCTGAAACCGCAACGGCAACCGTGAAGTCTGTTAAAGACATCAAAGACGAAGAACAAATTCTCGACATGGGTGACGAGTCTGCTCACCGCCTGGCTGAGATCATCAAAAACGCTAAAACCATTCTGTGGAATGGCCCGGTTGGCGTGTTTGAGTTCCCTAACTTCCGTAAAGGGACCGAAATTGTGGCGCAAGCCATTGCTGACAGCGAAGGCTTCTCTATCGCAGGCGGCGGCGACACTCTGGCAGCAATCGACCTGTTCGGCATTGCTGACAAAATCAACTACATTTCTACTGGCGGCGGCGCATTCCTTGAGTTCGTTGAAGGTAAAGCATTGCCAGCGGTTGTGATGCTGGAAGAGCGTGCTAAGAAGTAATGAACCTGACAGGGCAGCATAGTGCTCCCTGTCTTCTATTTCGCGCGAGGGGCTGCTCAGTGGAACTCAGGCGAAATAGCAAACCGATTCAAATCCATCTACGGCCGACGATACAGGACAAAGAACCATGTCTAAAATTTTTGATTTCGTAAAACCAGGCGTCATCACTGGTGATGATGTGCAGAAAGTTTTCGCTATTGCTAAAGAAAACAACTTTGCGCTGCCAGCAGTTAACTGTGTAGGTACTGACTCAATCAACGCCGTTCTCGAAGCAGCTGCGAAAGTCCGTGCACCGGTTATTGTTCAGTTCTCCAACGGCGGCGCTGCGTTCATCGCGGGCAAAGGCCTGAAAACCACCCAACCGCAAGAAGCGGCAATTCTGGGTGCTATCTCTGGCGCGCATCACGTGCATCAGATGGCTGAACATTACGGCGTGCCAGTTATTCTGCATACCGACCATTGCGCCAAGAAATTGCTGCCATGGATCGACGGTCTGCTGGACGCGGGCGAAAAACATTTCGCTAAAACCGGTAAGCCACTGTTCTCTTCACACATGATTGACCTGTCTGAAGAATCTCTGGAAGAAAACATCGAAATTTGCAGCAAGTACTTAGCTCGCATGGCAAAACTCGATATGACTCTGGAAATCGAACTGGGTTGCACCGGCGGTGAAGAAGATGGCGTGGACAACAGCCATATGGACGCATCAGCACTGTACACTCAACCACAAGACGTTGATTACGCTTACGAAAAACTGAACGCAATCAGCCCGCGTTTCACTATCGCTGCGTCATTCGGTAACGTGCACGGCGTTTACAAACCAGGCAACGTTAAACTGACTCCAACGATTCTGCGTGATTCTCAGGATTACGTTTGCAAGAAACACAACCTGCCACACAACGCGCTGAACTTCGTGTTCCACGGCGGTTCTGGTTCTACTGCTGCTGAAATCAAAGAATCTGTAGGTTACGGTGTTATCAAAATGAACATCGATACCGATACCCAATGGGCTAACTGGGAAGGTATCCTGCACTTCTACCAGAAAAACGAAGCTTACCTGCAAGGCCAACTGGGTAACCCAGAAGGCGCAGACAAGCCTAACAAGAAATTCTACGATCCACGCGTATGGTTGCGTGCTGCCCAGGCGTCTATGGTGACGCGTCTGGAACTGGCATTCAAAGAACTGAACGCAGTAGACCGTCTGTAATTTTCTTGTTCTGGCGTTAAGGCCAGCAGCAGAGAAATACCAATAAGGGGCTTCGGCCCCTTTTTTGATCCCCAACTTGAAATATATTGGAGTTTCCCTTATTCATCGCTTTTATGCATTGTGAAGAGGGTGACTTGAGTTGCCCGTGATCACTCTATCCAGCTTGAGAGAGCGTAATGAAGCCTAAATCCGTCACCCTTGATGACGTTGCACGCCACGCCGGTGTCTCTTACCAGACCGTTTCCCGCGTGTTGAATCAGGCTGCGCATGTCTCTCTAAAAACCCGCGACAAGGTCGAACGGGCCATGCTGGCGCTCAATTACGTGCCAAACCGTGTGGCGCAGCAGTTGGCGGGCAAGCGAAGCTATACGCTGGGGCTCGCGACAACCGAACTTGCGCTACATGCGCCTTCGCAAATTGCGTCCTCGGTCAAAACCCGCGCCAGCCAGCTGGGCTTTAACGTAGTTATCTCCATGATTGATACCCTGAGCCTGGCCTCCTGCCGCGCTGCGGTCAGTGAGTTGATTGCTCAGCGGGTAGATGGCGTGTTGATCAATGTGCCGTTGGAAGCAGAAGCCGCGCAATCTATCGTGGAATTCTGCGGACCGCTGCCGGTGATGTTTCTCGACGTCGCGCCTGATGCGCCCGTCTTCAAAACATTGTTTGATCCCCACGGCGGCGCGAAGCAGGGGGTTGAACATCTGCTGCAACTGGGCCACCGGCGGATTGCGCTGCTCACCGGCCCTCTGGCCTCGGTTTCAGCCAGGCTACGTCATCAGGGGTGGTTGGAAGCGTTGTCGCAGCAGCAAATTGCGCCTTGTGCCACCTTACAGGGTGACTGGAGTGCTGCCTCGGGTTATCAGTTGGCGCTGTCCCTGTTAAACCACTCACCGCGCCCGACGGCGATTCTGGTGGCCAACGACCAGATGGCGCTCGGCGTGCTGCGCGCGGTGCATGAACGTGGCCTGCGGGTGCCGGAACACATTTCCGTGGTGGGTTATGATGACACTGAAGACAGCGCCTATTTCCAACCGCCGCTGACCACCATCAAACAGGATTTCCGTCAGTTGGGTGGCGAAAGCGTGAGCCGGCTGGTCGAAGAGCTGGAGCCTAACGCGGCCCGGCAAAAAAACTCACTGCTTTTGCCGACGTTGTTGGTGGTGCGAAATACCACCGCACCGGTGGGATCTGCTTAAGCCATTCCTTGCGCGAAATGTGATCTGTCCCTCTTTCCCTGCCACTCTGCCTTTACTTCAGGCGTGTATCGCCGCATGTTGAGTATAATTGTGAGCGCATAACATTTCTTGATCAAGGCAGAATAATGAACCCTGAAACCGCTAACGGATCTTCCTCACTGGCTACGGTGCTGGCGCGCCGTGACTGGGAAAATATCGCCTCAACCCAGCATAACCGCTTACCGGCGCATCCGCCGTTTCAGAGCTGGCGCAGTCAGGATGCAGCCCATGCGGGAAAGGATCCGGTAAGTGTTGTGAGCCTGAACGGTGAATGGGGGTTCAGCTATTTCAGCCAGCCGGAAAAAGTCCCGCAAGCCTGGCTGGAGAATGATTTGCCGCAGGCTGGTCGCCTGGCCGTACCTGCGAACTGGCAGCTGGCAGGCTTCGATGCACCGATTTATACCCGTGGTCATTGAAAGTGCTTGATTATCCAGCTGATAAATATCATGCTCAGCGCGATGAAAATAGAGCTGACTGCAAAACAGAAGATTGCCCTTGAAGAGCTACAGCGTCAAAGTCGTGACC
>BHES01000096.1 GCA_003864575.1 Enterobacterales bacterium | reverse complement strand
CTTCGGAAACGGCGGTACTGCCCGAAGAGGCTTCGATGATCGGCGTGTTTTCACGTATCCAGCCGTTGCATAGCCCATACAAAAAAAGCGAACGGGCCAGACGGTGTTTCAGGCTGCCGGAGGGATGAGTGCTTTCATCTTTCAGATAGAGCGCAATACCGGGGAAATCTGCGAGCCGAAGGCGCATTAGATGGGTGTCGGCAGAACGCTGGAAATCTGCGTCGATTTCTTTGATGGCATGAGTTACCCAGGCATTAGTCATATTGCAGTCCGTCAGAAAGGATGTTGATTGTGCTTAGGTTAACGTATTTAGTGGAGAAATAAGTTACTCTTTAACCCATGAATGGTGATGTTGAGAGAATTTTTTTCTCTAAAGAGGTTTCATGGTAGATAAAATTGACCGAAAGCTGCTGGCGATGTTGCAGGAAGATTGCACCCAGTCGATCACCGTGCTGGCAGAGGCGGTAAATCTGACCACGACACCCTGCTGGAAACGTCTGAAACGGCTTGAAGATGAGGGCATCATCCGCGGGCGGGTTGCCTTGCTCGATAATGAAAAATTGGGGCTGAGTCTGACGGCGTTTGTGCTGATAAAAACTCAGCATCACAGCAGTGACTGGTACCAAAATTTTGTTGCTCAGGTAGCGGCGTTACCGGAGGTATTGAGTTTTTACCGTATGGCCGGCGAGTACGACTATTTACTGCAGGTGCAGGTGGCCGACATGAAAAGCTACGACAACTTTTACAAGCGTCTGGTAAATGGTGTACCGGGCCTGATCGACGTCACTTCCAGCTTTGCGATGGAACGGATTAAATCCACCACGGCACTGCCGCTGTAAACCTTTCGTGATCGATGCGGTTGAGGCGGCACACCTTGCCAAAAACGTTGTATTGCATAGCATGTTTCAGCAAAAAGTTTCATCAGAATGGCATGTTAACAATGTTATTCTGGTCGCTGTTCGATAATAAAAATCATTCTGAGTTTTCGACGGCCAATGCGTTGGTCATCAATAAATGGATAAATCTGCGTGAGATTGTTTGCTCAATTAGGCTGGTATTTCCGCCGTGAATGGCGACGTTACCTCGGTGCCGTTGCTATGCTGATCGTGATCGCTATTTTGCAATTACTGCCGCCAAAACTGGTGGGGATCATCATTGACGGTGTGACATCAAAACAGATGACCTCAAAAGTCTTATTCGCCTGGCTGGGGCTAATGCTTGCCACGGCCATTGTGGTGTATTTACTGCGCTATGTCTGGCGCGTGCTGCTATTTGGCGCCTCCTATCAATTGGCCGTAGAACTGCGGCAGAACTTTTTTAAACAGCTCAGCCGCCAACATCCGGCTTTTTACCTGCGCCACCGTACCGGGGATCTGATTGCCCGCGCCACCAATGATGTGGATCGCGTGGTTTTCGCTGCGGGCGAAGGTGTCTTAACGCTGGTAGATTCGATGGTCATGGGCCTGGCGGTCCTGATCGTCATGGCCACACAAATAAGCTGGGAGCTGACCCTGTTATCGTTGGTGCCGATGCCTATCATGGCCATCGTGATTAAACGCTACGGCGACCAACTGCATCAGCGTTTTAAAACTGCGCAGGCGGCGTTCTCTTCGCTTAACGATCAGGCGCAAGAAAGCCTGACCAGCATCCGCATGATCAAAGCCTTCGGTCTGGAGGATCATCAATCTTCTCAGTTTGCCGACGTTGCCGCCGATACCGGTGTTAAGAATATGCGCGTTGCGCGCGTGGATGCCCGTTTCGACCCGACGATTTATGTCGCCATCGGTATGGCCAACCTGTTGGCGATCGGCGGTGGCAGTTGGATGGTAGTTAACGGCCACCTGACTCTGGGGCAACTGACCAGCTTTGTGATGTACCTCGGCCTGATGATCTGGCCCATGCTGGCGCTGGCCTGGATGTTCAATATCGTTGAGCGCGGTAGCGCCGCTTATAGCCGGATCCGCAGTTTATTGCAGGAAGCCCCAAGCGTGGTGGACGGTGAAATGCCGCTGCCTGCCGGTCGTGCCAATCTGGAAGCGCGCATTGATGATTTCCACTATCCGGAAAACAGCCAGCCTGCGTTGCACGCGGTGAGTTTTCTGCTACAACCTGGTCAGATGTTGGGCCTGTGCGGACCGACAGGGTCCGGCAAGAGTACGCTTCTGGGGCTTATCCAGCGCCAGTTTGACGTCACGCACGGTGATATCAGCTATCACGGGTTGTCTCTGAAAGAGGTCAAACTGGAGGACTGGCGTGGGCGCATGGCCGTGGTCAGCCAGACACCCTTCCTGTTTTCTGACACCGTGGCGCAGAATATTGCTCTCGGTCGCCCGCAGGCTACTCAGCAAGAAATCGAGGAGGCTGCCCGCCTCGCCAGCGTTCACGATGATATTCTGCGCCTGCCGCAGGGCTACGAAACTGAAGTCGGCGAACGTGGCGTGATGCTTTCTGGTGGTCAGAAACAACGTATTTCAATTGCTCGTGCGCTGTTGTTGCAGGCCGAAATTTTGCTGCTTGATGACGCGTTGTCCGCCGTCGATGGCCGCACAGAGCATCAAATCCTGCACAATCTGCGTCAATGGGGCAGCGATCGCACAGTGATCATCAGTGCGCACCGCTTGTCAGCCCTGACCGAAGCCAGCGAAATTCTGGTGTTCAATGGTGGAACAGTGGCTCAGCGTGGCGATCATAACCAGCTCTCGTCACAACCGGGCTGGTATCGCGATATGTACCGTTATCAGCAGTTGGAAGCCGCGCTGGATGATGTTCCGGCAGAAGAGCTGTCAGAGGCTTTGGTAGACATTAAACATGATTAAAATTCAGAAGAGCTGGCCGACGCTCAAAAGATTACTCAGCTATGGTAAAGCCTACCGTAAGCCCTTATCCATCGCCGTTGTTATGCTCTGGGTGGCGGCTGGGGCCGAAGTGCTGGGACCTATCCTGATCAGCTTCTTTATCGATCACTACGTGGCGAAAGGGGAGTTACCGCTTGGCATGGTCAGTCTGCTGGCGATTGCTTTTATTCTGCTGCAATTTCTGGCGGCCGGATTGCACTACTTTCAGGCGCTGCTGTTTAACCGTGCTGCGGTCGGCGTGGTTCAGCGGTTAAGAACCGATGTGATGGATGCAGCATTACGCCAGCCTCTCAGCGCCTTTGACACCCAGCCGGTCGGTCAGTTGATCTCACGCGTCACTAACGACACCGAGGTGATCCGCGATCTTTACGTCACGGTTGTGTCAACGGTGCTGCGTAGTATGGCGCTGATTGGCGCGATGCTGATAGCGATGTACAGCCTCGACTGGAGGCTGGCGTCGATCGCTATCTGTATTTTCCCGGCCGTGTTTATCGTGATGGCAATCTATCAGGTCTACAGCACACCGGTGGTGCGCCGGGTTCGTAGTTATCTGGCGGACATTAATGACGGCTTCAATGAAGTGATTAATGGAATGGGTGTGATTCAGCAATTCCGCCAGCAAAAGCGTTTTGGTGAGCGTCTGGCGAAAGCCAGCCAGTCGCACTATTTTGCCCGTATGCAGACGCTGAAGCTGGAAGGTTTTTTGTTACGCCCGCTGCTGAGTCTGTTCTCCTCGTTGATCCTGTGCGGTCTGTTGCTGCTGTTCGGATTCAGCGCCGAAGGCACCATCGGCGTGGGTGTTCTGTACGCCTTCATCAACTATTTGGGGCGCCTGAATGAGCCACTGATTGCACTGACCTCCCAGCAATCTATTTTCCAGCAGGCAGTCGTGGCCGGTGAGCGCATTTTTGATCTGATGGACAGGACACAGCAGGAGTATGGCGAAGACGTGAAGCCGCTGGCCAGCGGCGAGATTGATATCCGTGATCTCAGTTTCGCCTATCGTTCGGACAAATGGGTGCTGGAAAACATCTCCCTGCGGGTTCCTTCGCGCGGCTTTGCGGCTCTGGTGGGGCACACCGGCAGTGGAAAAAGTACGTTGGCGAATTTACTGATGGGTTACTACCCGATCACACATGGCGAAATCCGTGTCGATGGGCGCCTGATCTCCGAGCTTTCGCATAACAGTCTGCGCAAAGGCATCGCTATGGTTCAGCAGGATCCGGTGGTGCTGGCCGAGTCGGTATATGCCAACGTGACGTTAGGGCGAGACATTGACGAGGAACAGGTCTGGCACGCGTTGGAAACTGTCCAGCTTGCGCCGCTGGTGCGTGCAATGCCGGACGGGGTCTATACCCGCTTGGGCGAACAGGGTAATAACCTGTCGGTGGGGCAGAAGCAATTACTGGCGATGGCACGCGTTCTGGTGCAAGCCCCCGAGATTCTGATCCTTGACGAGGCAACCGCCAATATTGACTCCGGCACCGAGCAGGCGATCCAGCGGGCACTTCGCGCCATCCGCCAACAAACTACGCTGGTGGTAATTGCTCACCGTTTATCGACTATTGTTGATGCTGACAATATTCTGGTTCTGCACCGTGGTCAGGCAGTAGAGCAGGGTAATCATCAGCAGCTTTTGGCTGAAAAAGGCCGCTATTATCAAATGTATCAGTTGCAACTGGTGGGCGAAGAGTTGGCTTCTGGCCAGCATGAATCACCGGTCGCTGAGAACATGTGAAAACACTTTGAAAGCCGCGTTTATCGCGGCTTTCTTCTTTTATCTCCCCCGCATTTTTTCTCTTTTTTCACCGCTGCCGCACTATCATCTGGCACTCCCTTTCCGCACGGCGCTGCGTTGCACTGAAAAATAGCGTGCCGCACTTTTATGGTGCGGGCTCTGTGGTGCAATACGGCCCTGACAACTGTGGATCACGTCACGAATATTGTGAAAATGGCGTTGCCGTGCGGTAAACGAACTAATCACATGCCGAATACAACTCTGGCACAGCCTTTGCTTTAATCCTTGCGTATCGGGCGCGAATTCCCTCGCGACAAGCTCTTAATTCGAGGAGTGGCAAAATGAAACTGGTTACTGTGGTGATCAAACCTTTCAAGCTGGAAGACGTGCGCGAAGCGCTGTCTGCTGTAGGAATTCAAGGGCTGACCGTGACCGAAGTTAAAGGTTTTGGTCGTCAGAAGGGACACGCTGAGTTGTATCGTGGCGCAGAGTACAGCGTTAATTTCCTGCCAAAAGTCAAAATCGATGTTGCGATTGCCGACGATCAGCTTGATGAAGTGATCGACGTGATCAGCAAAGCGGCCTACACCGGTAAGATCGGCGATGGCAAAATTTTTGTTGCTGAATTGCAACGCGTTATTCGCATCCGTACCGGCGAAACCGACGAAGCAGCACTGTAATTTCGGGCTCATGGCTTTTAGAAAATAATTTTAGAACAACAGCTTAGAGAAACAGGGGTGGGTTAATAATGAAAAAACTTCTTTCGATGATGGGGCTCGGTGCAGTAGCCATGCTGCCATCACTTGCCATGGCCGCCGCGCCTGCGGTCGCTAACGGTGCTGATAACGCTTTTATGATGATTTGTACCGCGTTGGTGCTGTTTATGACCGTGCCTGGCGTGGCCCTGTTCTACGGCGGCCTGCTGCGTTCCAAAAACGTATTGTCGATGCTGACTCAGGTCATCGTCACTTTTGCTCTGGTCTGCGTTCTCTGGATGCTCTACGGGTACAGCGTAGCCTTCAGCGAAGGTAATGCTTTCTTCGGCGGTTTCAGTAATGCGATGCTTAAAGGCATCGGTCTGGATTCCGTTACCGGTACCTTCTCGCAGATGATCCATGTTGCCTTCCAGTGTTCATTCGCCTGTATCACCGTGGCTCTGGTGGTGGGTGGTCTGGCAGAACGTGTTCGCTTCGCGGCGGTTCTGATTTTCACTGTGATTTGGTTGACGTTCTCTTATCTGCCTATCGCGCACATGGTGTGGGCGGGTGGTTTCCTGGCCGCTGACGGTGCGCTGGACTTTGCCGGCGGTACCGTAGTTCACATCAACGCCGCTATCGCAGGTCTGGTGGGTGCCTATTTGGTGGGTAAACGTGCTGGTTTCGGAAAAGAAGCCTTTAAACCACACAACCTGCCAATGGTATTCACCGGTGCGTCGATTTTGTATGTGGGCTGGTTTGGTTTCAACGCCGGCTCAGCGAGTGCAGCCAGTTCTATCGCGGCTCTGGCTTTCCTCAACACGGTAATGGCAACGGCGGGTGCGATCCTCTCCTGGACGTTCGTCGAGTGGATGGTTCGCGGTAAACCTTCATTGTTGGGCGCAAGCTCTGGTGCTATCGCTGGTCTGGTCGCTATCACCCCGGCGTGCGGTACGGTTGGCGTGGGCGGTGCGTTAGTTATCGGCCTGGTTGGTGGTGTTGCCGGTCTGTGGGGTGTGGTTACCCTGAAGAAATGGCTTAAAGTGGATGACACTTGTGACGTCTTCGGTGTGCACGGCGTGTGCGGTATTGTGGGTTGTATTCTGACCGGCGTGTTTACTTCCAGTTCTCTGGGTGGCGTAGGTTATGCAGCAGGCGTGACCATGGGTCATCAGGTGTGGATCCAGCTGTTGAGCGTGGGTGTTACATTGGTATGGTCTGGCGTTGTGGCTTTCATCGCTTACAAAGTAGCAGATGTGCTGGTCGGTCTACGTGTTCCGGAAGAACAGGAACGCGAAGGTCTGGACGTCAACAGCCATGGCGAGAATGCGTACAACCAGTAATAGAGCGGCATTAAGATTCAGAGAAAGTGGTGCGCTAACTCTTTGATGAGTAAAATATAAAAATAATGATGAATGCAAAAGGGGCGATACTATCAGGTATCGCCCCTTTTCTTTTAACCTGTCACGTTAATCACTCAGGCGTTCTCTTACGGATCACCCCTTCCTGTACCGTTGAGGCAACCAGCACGCCGTCACGGGTATAGAACTGACCGCGCACAAAACCGCGAGCACCCGACGCTGAGGTGCTTTCGACGGCATACAGCAGCCAGTCATCCAGCCGGAACGGGCGGTGGAACCACATCGAGTGATCGATAGTCGCGACCTGCATACCTGGCTCAAGGAAACCAATGCCATGCGGTTGCAACGCGGTTGGCAGGAAATTGAAATCCGACGCGTAGCCCAGCAAATACTGATGAATGCGCAGATCATCAGGCATGGTGCCGTTAGCACGGAACCAGACGGCGCGGTTCGGTTCTTCAACGCTGCCTTTGAGTGGATTATGGAATTTCACCGGCCGCATCTCGATGGGCTTCTGGCCGATGAATTTCTCCCGCACTTTTTCCGGGATCAAGTGCGCCAGGCTTTTGGCTATATCGGATTCAGACACCAGCGACTCTGGCGGCGGCACGTCCGGCATGGTGTTCTGATGTTCAAAGCCCTCTTCCTGGCTCTGGAACGAGGCGGTCATATAGAAAATGGGTTTGCCGTTTTGTACGGCTTTGACGCGACGGGCGCTGAAACTGTTGCCATCGCGCAGGATCTCCACGTCATAAATGATCGGTTTGCTGCTGTCGCCGGGACGTAAAAAATAGCTGTGGAAGGAGTGGATCCCACGATCGCTTGGCACAGTTTGTTTGGCGGCATACAGCGCCTGCCCGACAACCTGACCGCCAAATACCTGTCGCAGACCCAGATCTTCACTCTGACCACGAAACAACCCTTCTTCGATTTTTTCCAGATCCAACAGATCCAGTAAGTTTTGTAGTGCCTGACTCATCGATGGCCTCATGAAAGTTGGACTCCTGACTGGTCGGAAAACTCCGATAAAAGCATCAGTAGCAGGAGGGGCGGGGAGTTATCTCTTTCATAATAGTAGAAAAAAACAAAGCCCAGAAGCTGAATTTGGCGGTCGGGAGGCGAGAGCCAGATTTTTGTGCCATGATTAATGCGTAAGGTGGTTAAAGCCACTGCTCATAGTCGGCGTTTATTAGAGCTTGTCGACAAGCGAAAATAAAAAGGAGAACGATCAATGAAACTTTGGCAGATTGTAGGTGGAACCGCGCTGTCTCTCACTCTGGCCGGTTGCGCTTCGCAGCACACGACACCCGCGCAGGAAGCCCCTGCCAATACGTCGGCCAGCCCGTCAGGCCCGGCGATCACCGGCCCTAATGTGTCAGGTACCGTGAACATCTCTCAGCGAATTGCCCTGCCGCCTGATGCGGTGCTGACCGTCACGATGTCGGATGCCTCGCTGGCTGATGCACCATCCCGCGTCATTGCACAAAAAGTTGCGCGTACCGGCGGTAAACAAGCGCCATTTAGTTTTATTCTGCCGTACAACCCTCAGGACATTTCGCCTAATGCACGCGTAATTCTGAGTGCGGCTGTGACAGTGAATGGTCAGATGACCTTTATCACCGACTCGGTGAAGGAAGTCGTCAACCGTGGCCAGGGTACCCGTGCTGATCTGCAGTTAGTGCCTGTCGCTTCGGTGCCGGTCACCACGAAACCTGCTGCGCTGGGCCCGATGAGTAACCCGAACAATCCGGATCTTGAAGCTTCACCCAATGCTCCTGCTCCGGCACCGGTAAATCCGGCACCCGCTCAGCCAATGTATTAACTGAGTTGAGTCAGCGCTAAAAAACACCGCCACGGCGGTGTTTTTTTATGGCAAATATCACCACTTCCAACCATATTTCTCCAGGTCGATGCGGCCGTTTTCAAACATGATCCCCTCCTCTAACAGCGCCTGACGCTGACGTTTGAAATCCTCTCCTTGCTGGGAGATCTCACCGTGGCGGTTAATCACTCTGTGCCAGGGCAGTGAGCTGCCTTCGGGAAGTTTTCGCAATACGCCACCCACCTGACGCGCGGCGCGCGGTGAACCGGCCAACTGTGCAACATTGCCATAGGTCGTGACCTGTCCAGGCGGAATAGCCGCGATAATTTGATAGACGCGCTGACGAAAAGTGTCTGTTTGCGTTTCCGACATGGTGGGTTCCTCCGTAGGGATTGCGCCCATTATGCCGTAAACCCTGATTTCATAAAGCTTCTTACTGACCAGCAGGCTGCGGGAGGATTGTATAAGAAAGCAACGGTCGTCGGCGGTTACCTTGCTTTTGGAACGGCCATCCCTGATAATGCAGTCCGCTTCGCTTCTCGCTTACGCAGATGTGGGGCCAGTAATGACAATGGGGGCCCTGTTGGTTCTCCCGCAACACTAACTTGTTAACTCGGTCAGGTCCGGAAGGAAGCAGCCGCAGCAGGCGTCGTGTGTGCCGGGATGTAGCTGGCAGGGCCTCCACCATTTCCGCTATACCTCTTTTTTATCCCACTCTCTGAATTTTTCTGCGCCCACAAAAAAGGGCACGATCATCGCACCCTGTTTTCGTTGCCGTTCTGACTTTTAGTGCTGCACCAGCGTCGTGAAATAGTACGCCAGCGGGATAGCCAGAATGTACAACCCCAGCGGCACCTCGCGTGCTTTGCCCGCCACCACTTTAATGATGATGTAAAACAACAGGCCACCGGCGATCCCGGTACCGAAGCTGTTGGCGATCAGCGTGATCATGACCATCATCAGCACCGGTAAACCTTCGGTGAAATTCGCTAAATCGACCTTGCGCAGGCCGCTGAACATGTTCAGGCCGATGAGGATTAATGCCGGGGCGGTTGCCTCTTTCGGGATCATCAGTGCAATCGGCGTCAGCAGCAGCATCAGCAGGAACATCACCGCTGCTGACAGTGCGGTCAGCCCGGTTTTACCTCCCGCTTCGGCAGCCGCGGCTGATTCAATCAGCGCGGTTGCGGCAGGAATACCCACGATGGGCCCAAGTGCTGCGGCGATGGAATCCACCATAAACGGGCGGTTGATGTGTTGCATATTGCCTTGCTCATCCAGCAGACCGGCTTCGCCGCCGACTGCCAGCGTAGTGCCCATGGTGGAGAAGAATTCCGAAGCAAAGAAAATGAACAAAAATGGCAGGAACGCAATGTTGATGGCACCGATCAGGTCAACTTTGCCAAACAGCGGGGCGAGTGAATAGGGCAGAGAAAACCACTGTTGAGGCAAGTGGGTAACGCCAAACGGAATGCCGACCAGCGTTGACAGCAGGATGGCCCACAGAATGGCGCCCGGAATTTTCCTCGCCTGCAAACCCACTGCAACGAGTAAGCCCATCAGGGCAATCAGTGCGCCCGGTGCGGTGAAATCACCCAGTGCCAGCGCATGTGTTTTGGCATTCGCCAGTACCAGGCCTGCATTACGAAAACCCAGTAGCGCCACAAAAATACCGATGGATGCGGTTAACCCCAACTTGATTGACTGAGGGACTGAGCGGGTGACGACTTCGCGCAGACCGAAGACAGTCATCACGAAAAACAGAATGCCTGACCAGCAGGCGATACCCAACGCGATGGGCCAGCTGATACCGTCGCCTGCCAGCGTGATCCCCACCAGGACAGACCCTCCAATACCGGGACCGACCATAAAAGGTAAGTTGGCATAAAAGGCCATCAGTAAGGTGCCGAGTACAAAGACCAAAATGACGCCCGTGGTCGCTGCCCCTTTATCGATGCCACCCACGGCCAGCAGGCCGGGGATCACCACTAACAAATAGGCGGCAGCCAGAAATCCGGTGATACCGGCCAGGCACTCGGTTTTAACCCGCGTTCCGCGCTCGCGCAGTTTAAAGCGTCGTTGTAACCAGCTTTCGTCACTGGTGGTGGCAACACGTTTAATGGAACTGTCAGTCATGATGAAAACTCCCTGGAACATTCTGTTTATTATGATGTTGTATTTGCTATCACTTTTTTCGCGGCAGATTTAGGTCTGCGGTCAGGCGTCGTCTTCCCAGATTTCGAGGATTGGGTCGACGATTTCCCGCAATTCACCGTCGGTTAGGCCTAAATCGGTCAGATGCGGCCCGGCATTACAGGCGAGACAGGTACCTTCGATGGCTTTAAACACCCGATAAGGCGGTTCCCAGTCAGCGATTTCAGCACTCAGCTCACGCAGGTTTTTGAATTGTTCTGCCAGATTTTCGGCTGGCAGGTCTGATAACATGCCGGCAATCGGCATCGCGACGTTGGCCAGCAACGTCCCATTCTGGCTGAGTGCCATACCGCCACCGCTGGCGATAAGCTGATTGGCTGCCAGCATCATGTCTGCCGGATCACGTCCCAGTACCACCAGGTTATGCGAGTCATGGGAATAAGAGGTGGCAATCGCGCCGCGTAACTCTCCCCAGCCCTCCAGCAGTGCCATACGTGGCGTAGCGTCATGGCGGCCATGACGGTGTTTAACCCAAATCAGACTGAAACCCGCCGGGATCTGCACGATGCCGTCGCGAACGTCTACCGTGACTTCACTCCATTGAGTAAAGCGCGCGCCTTTAATGTTACGCAGGCGCGCTTTGCCGTTCTTCAGGCCAGGAATTCGTAGCTGGAAATCGCTGGTGACCTGCGGTGAGAGCCGCATTGTGTCGCGAGGGGGAACGACGCCGCTGGCGGCTTTCGGACTGAAAAGCAACTTGCCGTTATGCGAAACGCACTCACCCGCCACATAAACCCGCAGTGGATTAAGCGTTTCCAGTGAGTCGAAGATGATGAGATCGGCGGTGCGCCCGGCAGCAACCAGACCTAAATCTGCACGTTGCATACGTAATGCGGCATTCAATGTTGCCATACGCAGGGCGTCTTCTGCCCGCAGGCCATGGGAAACTAGCAGCTTGATTAGCGCAATCAATCCCCCTTTTTCGATTAAATGGTCGGGAGGAACATCATCGGTGCAGAGCGTGATTTGCGAAGAGAGGTGCGGGAGTGAATTCAGCGCCGCCACGATGTCCGCCAGCAAATAGGGGTGGGAACCACGAATTTGCAGAGTAAGTCCGGCACGCAGTTTGTCCAGTGCATCTTCTGCCGACGTCAGTTCGTGATCGGAGGTGACACCGGCGGCAAGATAGGCTTGTAATTCTGCGCCTTTCAGGCCACGAGCATGACCCTCAATTAATTTGCCACTGCGTAAACCGGCGTCGAGGATCTCCAACATACGTTCGCTGCCGTTGAGCACACCGTGCATGTCCATCACTTCTGCAACACCCGCGACTTCTGGCCAGCTCAGCATGGTTTCCATCTCCTGACCTGCAAAGTCAGCACCGGACATTTCAAGATCTGGCGTTGAGGGTACGCTGGATGGCGCGGCGCAAATTACTCTCAAAGGCAGTCCACGGCTGGACTCTACCGCATAACGAACGCCTTCCACGCCCAGCACATTCGCCAGTTCGTGCGGATCCCAGAAGACAGTGGTGGTGCCCTGAGCCACCACTATTTCAGCGTAGCGCTCCGGCGGAAGATGCGAACTTTCGATATGAACGTGGGTATCGATAAGGCCAGGAGAGAGCAAAGCGCCTGCGAGGTCATCGACATTTTCGGTTTGAGTAAATTTGCCGCACGGGTGAACGCTGGCAATCATGCTGCCTGTAAGGCCGACATCAGCGTCACGGATCTCACCGGTCACCATGTCGATAACGCGGGCGTTGCGCAGCAGGCAGTCAAATGGAATGGTGCCTAACGCCGCCTTTATGGCCCGCTGGCGCAGGGAAGTGGCTGGAGTAGAGAGAGACATAAAGGGTCCGTAATCGGGAAAACATCACGCTAATGTAGGCAGGGGAAGGGGCTTTGCACAGATGATTTATTTTATCGCTCTATAAGAAGGGGTTATGCTAAGCAAACGTTTACTTAATTACGAATGGATACCCGGAAGCTATGTCTGAACCCTGGCGCCGACTGCCTGCGTTATCCCTCAAACAGATACAGTATTTTGTCACGCTATCGGGTCTGCGCAGTTTTACTGAAACTGCCAACAAATTAGCCATCAGCCAACCTGCGCTGAGCAGCGCCTTGCGGCAAATCGAATCCGTTTTAGGTGGAAAACTGGTCAACCGAACCGCGCAGGCGGTGACTTTAACTGAGCTGGGAACGGCGATATTGCCTCATGCTGAGCGGTTATTGAACGTTGCCCATAGTGTATTCGAAGATATGCAGCAGATCGTGCATCAAGGCGGTGACGGTACGTTGCGTATCGGGTTGGTGCCTTCGGTCAGTGCGCTACTGTTTCCCGCAGTGCCGAAACTACTCTCTGAACATTTCCCGGCTTTGCGTCTTGAGTTTCATGACCTGACCAACGATGCGCTGCTCACTGCGCTGGATAACGGTTCGCTGGATTTTGGCATTGGTGCCACCGACAGCACCTTTCCAGACAGCCTGACAGCTTATCCGCTGTTCGAAGATCCATTCGTAGTTGTGATGCGTAAAGATGATGTATTAGCAGAAACGCATAATCTACCGTGGCGACAGTTGGCTAAATAACTGCGCTTAATAGTAGATCACTGGAGGGAACTCAATCCGATTTGAGCGATCTGATCAATCGCCAAACACCACAACCGGACTGAGCAATGCCGATCATAGCCCCGATACCCCGAAGCGA
>BHES01000095.1 GCA_003864575.1 Enterobacterales bacterium | reverse complement strand
TCACGACTTTGACGCTGTAGCTCTTCAAGGGCAATCTTCTGTTTTGCAGTCAGCTCTATTTTCATCGCGCTGAGCATGATATTTATCAGCTGGATAATCAAGCACTTTCAATGACCACGGGTATATAATGCTATCTGATACCAAGATTTTATCATGATCACTGTTATAGCGCGTAGAGCAGTTGGCTCCCATTGAGGTTGAAACTGTTATAGCTCAACGTGCTTTCCTCTTTTGCAAAAGGACCCCATTCGCTGATATCAAGCATAAGGAGCACACAATGGAATTTATGATAGTAGAAAGACCGGCGAGAAAATTAGTGAGTTGCCGGGTTGTCGGCCCCTATGAAAAAACCATCAAAGAAGGATTCCGCCATCTGATGGCGTGGTCAGAACGCCACCATCAAAAAACATCTCGAATGGCTGACTCTGTTTCATGACAACCCTGAGACGACCCCCGGTGAGAAGTTGCGGGCGGACCCTTCGGTGTGCGTTGCCGATAATTACATTCTCGATGACGCTGAAGGCCTGGCACTGCAAACATTGCCGGGTGGCACTTACGCGGCCTACCACACCACTGTCGCAGACGGTAACTTTGCCAAAGCGTGGACCGAGTTTTACTCGCAGTACATCGCCGAAAGTGGTTACCGGCCAGATGGCAAAGCCTGCTATGAGCGCTATCTCAATGACGGCTCAGAGAATGGCGTCTGGGACGTGATCTTTTACCAGCATGTGGAAAAGATATCTGCCCATGGCGATCCTCTCAGCTCAGCAAGGTAATATCAGACTGCCAGCAAAAGTCCACATACGCCTGAGCGGGCTGAACGTCCGTCACCAATGTATTAAAGCGTGCCAGAGGTGCGATCGCGGCCGGTCGCACCTGCTCAAATTTACTGCCGTCGACCACCAAAATATTCTGCTCTGTTCTTTCCATCGCCTGATGCTTCATCAGCAATTCGTCAAAGTTGAAACAACTCACGCCGTATTGAATACTCACTCCTGCCGCTGAAATAAAGGCTTTATTCGGACGGATATAGTCGAGCTCATTGCTCCGGCCAATTGGGGTAAAAATACTGTTACTGGATTTAAACGCCCCACCGCATAAGATCACCTCACAATGCGGTTTTTCCTGCAGAGCCAAAAAAGTGTTAAGCGAATAGCAGATGGCAGTAAAAATCCGCGCATCCGGAATGCTTTCAATAATATAGGGTGTGGTCGTTCCGCAATCAAAAAACACCGTATCGTCATCTTCAATCAGGCGGGCGGCTACGCTGGCAAGACGGCGCTTTTCTTCCACCTGACGCATTTTCTGCTCGCTGACAAAATAGTGCGTCGCCGGGCTATTTTTGAGATCAATGACAATATATCCGCCGAGGAGGATCACCGGCGAAGGCGCAGCATTCAAATCGCGACGGATGGTCATTTCCGACACATCGAGCAATAGCGCGGCTTCTTTTAAATGGATTTTATCGGACTTTTTTAACGCCAGTAACAGACGCTGTATCCGGTCTTCGCGCTTATTTTCCATGATGATGTTTTAACGGGTCTCCAAAAGACTGTCGGCCACTATACCTTTGCAACGTGGCAGCAGCAAACAGAGTCAACGTCATATTTGTTATAATTATAACATTACACATTCCTATACTCACTGACAAATCTTGATAAAATCGTCAAATTATCGATTTTAGTGCGCGATAAATGTCACATTTAAAACATTTTTGCATTGCAATGTTGCTATAATAACAAAATAATAGCGCAATAACGCGACAGCGGGAGTGAGAAAATGGGTATCGCAGCAATGAGATTCGGTGGTGCAGATTTACCCCACCATAGTAACAACACCCAGCATCCGACCAGGATAGCGCAAAATAGCGTCAGCAACCGCAATCGCGAGGTCCTTCAAGCGCAAGCTGTCGCGCAACTGGGCAATTCATCGGCTGTGTGTACACGTCTGCCCGACAATGAAAGCGACCTTCAGCGCTGCGCCCTGCTTTTACTCACAATGGACCAGCCCGCCACGGCACTCAACCAGATGATGGCCAGTGCGACGCAACATGGCTTCACCGTGGTCCTTACCCCGGCAGATCTGAGCAGCTCTCGTGATGCCCCCCTCGCCTGTCGCAGCGATTTTCTAATTGTCAGTGAAAATGAACTGGAAGCCCTTACCGAGATGCCATCCTATTGCTTTGCACAAATGGAAGAGGCGGCTAAAAGCCTACTGCAACAGGGGTTGAGAAATCTGATTATTACGTTGGGTGAACGCGGTTGCTTGTGGATGAGTCAGGGGAAAACGCGTCACGTTGCTGCTTATAAGGTCACAGCGGCCGAAACGCGTAGTGCCAGTGATGCATTTATTGGCTGCTTCGCGCATTACTACGCAAAAGATGGCGATGTCCTGAATGCATTGGAACACGCTTCTCTTTATGCCGCCTGCTGTGTCAGCCGCACGGGTCGCCAGGACATCTATCCTTCCCTGGCAGAATTCCAGGCTTTCCGCCCCTGAGAACGCGCTTACTGAATTTGCTGAAGCGTCAGATACCCGCCAAATACGGCACCAGTATCAATGTAATGCTGATTAGCAAATACCTGCGGGTGTTCGACGGGCGTATGACCGAAATAAAAAGCCTTCGCGCCACTGATTTCCTGATAACGGCCCGCCAGTGCATTATTAACCCGGTCGCGGTTCCAGATGACCTGATAACCATCCAGCGGTTTGCCAAATTCATAGTGGTCTGAGGTGTAATCGGCGTGCGCCACCACCACAATGCCCTGAGATGTACTGATTTCAATCACGTGTGGCAACTGGTTAGTTTTATGAATCAGCCGTCTGGCTTCCACTTCTCTTTCCCCCTCCAACGCATAAAACCACTCTCCGCCGTTACGCAGCCAGCGTTCGATATTGGTTTCATTCAGTGCATCAATCGCCATCTGTTCATGATTACCACGCGCACAGATAAACCAGGGTTCGTCGATTAAAGCCAAACACCCGATACAGTCAGGACCGCGGTCAGCAAGGTCACCCACTGAAAGCAAAAGATCGCTCGCCGCATCAAAGCGTACCCGCGCAAGCTGCTCTTCCAACATTGAAAGACAGCCGTGCAGATCGCCTACCACATAGATGTGGCGATATTCGGCACCGTCAATGCGTTGATAGATAATCGGGGTCATTGGGATTGGTTTATCCATTAGTTTAGGGAATGCTTTGAGTATGATGTACCCAGCATAAGTGATAAATCGTCCTGCAACTTCGTAAAAATAGCGCTGTGAAGAAAAATAATTTTGAAGCATGTGAAATGCACGAAAGCACCTATGTCGCGGTTTTCAACCCATTTTGAGAAACTGCCTACACCTTGTTGCGCTTAAAATCCACTAATAAAAAATTACCGCTAAGCAATTGACGCCTTTTCGCGCTATACTATGGGCCGCTCGGAATAAAACCGGAGGTTTTATGAGTTCCACAGTTGTAAGCACTCGTGATGAGTGCCCGTTGTGCCAAAGCACCAATAAGACGTCGGTAAACATGTCGGCGAAAATTGTCACCGTGACCTGCACCTCTTGTGGCCGCTACAGTATCTTCCGTAAAACGATGGAAGAGATCTCGATAGACCGTAAGAAGCGCGTAGCTTTGCAGGCATTCTTCACCAGCCAGCCAAACTACCATCTGCCTTTATCGATCAGGGCATTAAGCAACACAGATACATCGGGTGAAATCTAGCCCTAAAAACGCCCCTCGGGGCTGTTTTAACCTCTTCCCCTGTTTTAAATTTCCTTTCTGATCTTTTGGTCATTACATCGATTTGTAAAAACAGCACACAATAAAGAGTGGGAACCTTCCTGCTCTTTTTTCATTTAATGTGCCATTGTTCATTAAATGCCCCCGCTTTGCACCTATTCTTAAAAGCGTCCTATAATGATTTGAAATTTCTAAAAAGTACTTTAGCAGATAAATATCTCACGCTTTACACGGTGGAGCTATTTGAACAAAGGACGTAAAAAATGAGATTAAGAAAAAAACGCGTTAAACCCATGCAAATCAATGACATTACTATCATTGATGATACCAAACTGAAGAAAGCTATCACCGCTGCAGCTCTGGGTAACGCCATGGAGTGGTTCGACTTTGGTGTGTATGGTTTCGTAGCTTTTGCGCTGGGTCAGGTATTTTTCCCTGGTGCGGATCCCGGTCTTCAGATGATCGCTGCGCTGGCAACCTTCTCTGTTCCTTTCCTGGTGAGACCGCTGGGTGGTCTGTTCTTTGGTGCATTGGGTGATAAATTCGGACGTCAGAAAGTCCTCTCAGTCACCATCATTATTATGTCGGTCAGTACCTTCTGTATCGGATTGATTCCTGGCTATGCCACGATAGGTATCTGGGCGCCGATACTGTTGTTACTGGCAAAACTCGCGCAGGGTTTCTCCGTCGGGGGTGAATACACCGGTGCAGCCATTTTTGTTTCCGAATACTCGCCGGACAGAAAGCGCGGTTTCCTCAGCAGCTGGCTTGATTTCGGTTCCATTGCCGGTTTCGTCTTAGGTGCGGGTGTCGTTATTCTGATTTCGAGCATTGTCGGTGAACAGAACTTCCTCGACTGGGGCTGGCGTATACCGTTCTTCATCGCCGCGCCACTGGGATTAATCGGTATCTATCTTCGCCACGCCCTGGAAGAAACTCCGACGTTCCAGCAACACGTCGATAAAATCGACAGCGATTCGCGCAATAACATTGCCGAACCGCCTAAAGTCTCTTTCCGTGAAATTTTCACTAAACAGTGGAAAAGCATGATTATTTGCGTGGGTATCGTGATCACCACCAACGTCACCTACTACATGCTGCTGACCTACATGCCGAGCTACCTGTCACACAGCCTGCATTACTCTGAAGATCATGGCGTATTAATCATAATTGCCATCATGGTCGGCATGCTGTTTGTACAGCCGTTTATCGGTATGTTGAGCGATAAAATAGGGCGTAAACCGTTTATTGTCGTCGGTAGCATTGGCCTGTTTATTCTGGCAATCCCAAGCTTCATTCTGATTAACAGCGGCGTTATCGGCCTGATTTTCTGCGGGTTGTTAATTCTTGCGGTACTGCTCAATTGCTTCATTGGTGTCATGGCCTCAACGTTGCCAGCGATGTTCCCAACCAACGTCCGCTACAGCGCCCTGGCAATTGCCTTCAACATTTCCATCATGGTCGCGGGTATCACACCAACCTTCGCGGCATGGTTGGTTGAATCAACGCAAAACCTGTACATGCCAGCTTACTATCTAATGATAGTTTCCGTTATTGGTCTGATCACCGGTATTTTCATGAAGGAAACGGCGAATAAACCGTTGAAAGGAGCGACACCTGCCGCGTCTGACCGTGCCGAAGCCAAAGAGATTTTGCAGGAGCATCACGACAATATCGAACTTAAGATTGAAGATATTGACGCGCAGATCGCCGAGCTTGAAAGTAAAAGAAAAAACCTGATTGCCCAGCATCCGGAAATTAATTAATCCCATTCCCGTTGGGATGACAGCAAATACAAAAAAACCGGTCAGTGAAAACTGCCCGGCTTTTTTTTGGCATCAACATCATCAACCGATGTCGACAGAAGCAGCCTTCAGGGCCGCTAAGTACGTCTTAATTCTCTAACTGATAGGTGAGCGTAATGTCGACCTTGAGAAGCTTAGAGATAGGACATCCCTCTTTTGCCTGCTTGATGATTTTATCGAAAGTGTCTTTCTCAATGCCGGGTAACTTAACCTTACTTTCCAGCGCCACTTTAGATATTGCAAATCCGCCATCAACCTTATCAAGCGACACTATCGCCTTAGTATCAATACTCTCAGGGACGAAGCCCTCATTGCCGAGCATGAGCGGCAGCGCCATTGAGAAACAAGATGAATGCGCCGCCCCAATCAGCTCTTCCGGATTGCTCCCCGGTTTACCTTCAAAACGTGTATTAAATCCATAAGGTTGATCTTTAAGCGCGCCGCTCTCAGTCGAAATGTATCCTTTCCCTTGTTTAATATCGCCTTCCCAGTGCGCGGTACCGTACTTATGAATGGTCATATCAATCCTCCGGTTTGTGGTATTTACCTTATAAGTATAGTGAAAGATCTGGGGGTTGGGACGGACTACTGCCTGGAACAGGCTGTAAAGTACGGCAATACACAGCGGCAGAAGCCCGCTGTAAAAGGAAAGAAGAAGTTTGAAAGGCGTTAAAAAAAGGCATAAAAAGGCATAAAAAAACCACCCGAGGGTGGCTATAAACGACATTACTGCTGTATTGCTTTTGATTATTCGGTTAATTTTCCATGGTACCCGGGACGAGACTTGAACTCGTACAGCCTAAGGCCGAGGGATTTTAAATCCCTTGTGTCTACCGATTCCACCACCCGGGCTCCGGGAAAATTGGAGGCGCGTTCCGGAGTCGAACCGGACTAGGCGGATTTGCAATCCGCTACATAACCGCTTTGTTAACGCGCCTTTAATTCTTACTACTAATCTTGTACTTAAGCCGATATCACTACCTGCTCAATAAATTTGGAGCGGGAAACGAGACTCGAACTCGCGACCCCGACCTTGGCAAGGTCGTGCTCTACCAACTGAGCTATTCCCGCATTAATCAGAACTTACTGATTTTTTTAACTATCTTCAGGCCACCTGTTGGCTGCCGTCTGATGCGATGCATTCTACTTACCTGACGCAATGAGTCAATAAAATTATCGCCCCCAAACGTTCGTTTGACGGTTTTTAACTCAGTTTGAATCAGGGTTCCAGCAAATCATGCCGTGCAGCGTTCAAATATTGGAACATAGACCAGAAAGTAAGCACGGCGGCAATGTAGAGTGCGCCGACACCGACCCAAATCACAATCGCATCATGGCGCCATAAAAGAGCCACCAACGACAGCATCTGCGCCGTTGTTTTAACTTTACCAATCCAGGAAACCGCAACGCTGCTGCGTTTGCCAATTTCAGCCATCCATTCACGTAAGGCTGAGATAATGATCTCACGGGCAATCATCGTGGCCGCCGGTAAGGTTATCCACCACGCATGGAAATGCTCGGCAACCAGAACTAGCGCCATGGCGACCATTACTTTGTCAGCGACAGGGTCCAGGAAAGCACCAAAACGCGTGGTTTGCTTCCAGCGACGTGCCAGATAGCCGTCAAACCAGTCAGTGATCGCTGCAAAGACGAATATCAGTGCGCAAGCCGTCGGCGCCCATGCGTAAGGCAAGTAAAAAGCCAGCACGAAAAACGGAATGAGTACAACGCGAAACAGGGTGAGGCACGTCGGTATATTAAATTGCATAGCGTAGGTAACTGTCTGTCTTGTGAGGTTATTATGAGTATGTTGCTACATCGCTCTTAGTGTTTCAACGCATTATGGATCTTTTCTGCCAACGCGTTGGAAATACCCGGCACCTGTGCAATTTCCTCAATACTGGCATTCAGTAATGGTTGAATGCCACCCATATACTTCAGTAAAACTTGCCGGCGCTTAGGACCTACGCCTTCGATTTCTTCTAACGCACTGGTATTGCGTACTTTAGCGCGTTTTTGCCGGTGTCCGGTAATAGCATGATTGTGCGAATCATCACGAATATGCTGAATTAAATGCAGTGCAGGTGAATCCGAGGGTAATGCAATCCCCTCGCCTTCTGGCACAAAAAACAGCGTCTCCAGACCCGCTTTACGGTCGGCGCCCTTCGCAATGCCGATAAGCAGCGGCTTTGACTTATCCCAGGTCACATTCAGCGAGGAGAATACGTCAATCGCCATACCCAACTGGCCTTTCCCTCCATCAATAAAAATCACGTCAGGAATTTTTTTGTCTTCTATCGCCTTGCCGTAACGCCGCGCCAGCACTTGCGCCATCGCGGCGTAGTCATCACCGGGTGTGATACCGGTAATATTGTAACGACGATACTCTGAGCGCAGCGGTCCGTTGGCATCGAAAACCACACAGGAAGCGACGGTCTGCTCGCCCATAGTATGGCTGATATCGAAACATTCCATACGGTTAATTTCTGTAAGTTTGAGCGTTTTGGCCAGCTCGTTCATCCGTTGATGAATCGTCGACTGCTGAGCCAACTTAGTCGTCAACGCCACCGAGGCATTGGTGCGCGCTAATTTGAGATAACGCGCCCTGTCGCCCCGAGGCTTGCTCTGAATAAGCACCTTACGGCCAGCCATTTCACTGAGCGAGTCTGCCAGGAGATCTTTCTCGGGCAGACTGAAATCAAGAAGAATTTCGCCAGGCAGCGTGCGCGACTGGCTGCCCTGTAAATAAAACTGTCCGACGAACGTCTGGACGACTTCGCTCAGTTCGGTTCCACCTGGGACTTTCGGGAAGTAACTGCGGCTGCCAAGCACCTTGCCCTGACGGATGAACAGCACGTGCAAGCACGCAAGACCGGATTCAAAGGAAACACCGATAACATCCAGATCCTCGCTATTACCCGACACAAATTGCCGCTCAGTCACACGGCGCACCGCTTGAATCTGATCACGGATGCGCCCTGCATCTTCAAAACGCAGTGATTGACTGGCTTCTTCCATGCGTTCGACCAGATTATTCAGAACCTGTTGATCTTTGCCGGAGAGAAACAGACGGACATAATCAACCTGCGCTTTATACTCTTCTTCGCTGACCAATCCCTTGACGCAAGGACCAAGACAGCGGCCAATCTGATATTGCAAACAGGGGCGCGAACGGTTGCGGTAGACGCTGTTTTCACATTGTCGGATCGGGAAAAGTTTTTGCAGCAACGCCAGAGATTCCCTTACTGCATAGGAGTTAGGGAACGGGCCGAAATACTCGCCCTTGGCGTGCTTGGCACCACGATGAATGGAAATTCGCGGATGACTGTCAGCGCTTAAAAAGATCAGCGGGTAGGATTTGTCATCGCGCAATAAAACGTTGTAACGCGGCTGATAGAGCTTGATGTAGTTATGTTCAAGCAGCAGCGCTTCAGTTTCCGTATGGGTCACGGTCACATCGATTTGCGCGATGTTTTTGACCAGTGTTTCAGTTTTACGGCTCGAAACCTGCAGGCGAAAATAGCTGGAAAGACGTTTTTTCAGGTCTTTGGCTTTACCGACATAAATAACGGTGCCACTGGCGTCGTACATTCTGTAGACGCCCGGCTGGCTGGTAACCGTATTTAAAAAGGCTTTGGGATCAAAACGTTCATCACTCACTGCCAGACAAAGTCTCCGCATTGAACAGACCGTGCCGGATTGCAAGGTGCGTCAATTCAACATCGCCACTGATATTTAATTTACTAAACATCCTATAACGATAACTGTTAACCGTCTTCGGACTCAAGTTAAGTTGTTCTGATATTTCGTTGACCTTCTGGCCTTTAGTGATCATCAGCATAATTTGCAATTCGCGCTCAGAAAGGCTGTCAAAAGGCGTTTCTGATTGCGGTGCAATCTGGCTGAGCGCCATCTGTTGGGCAATATCGGAGGCAATATAACGCTGACCGGAATCGACCAGACGTATTGCGTTCACCACTTCCTGTGGCGCCGCACCTTTACTCAGATAACCATATGCTCCCGCCTGCATCACTTTGGCTGGCAACGGGTTCTCGGTATAGATAGTGAGCATAATAATCTTGATGTCAGGTGAGAAGCGGACAATTTTTTTGGTCGCCTCTAACCCTCCGATCCCCGGCATATTCATATCCATCAAGACAATATCTACATCGTTGCTGCGACACCACTTCACGGCGTCTTCGCCACATTGGGCTTCACCCACAACTTTGGTGCCTTTGATATCTTCTAAAATGCGTCGGATCCCTGCGCGCACCAATTCGTGGTCATCAACAAGAAGAACGCTAATCAAAGAGAATTCTCCAAAAATAAAGGCGACACACAGTCATGTTTTCATGGCTTGTCGGCAGGCGATATTACGTAGAAAACGTGAATAAAGAGCTTTGGACAGCTTGACAACGAAGAGAGTGCAGCATTGACAGGTCGATTATGAAGCTGCTGACCTGGCTGTCAGACATTGACAGCAGAAATAAATAAAACGCCATGTAAAAACGTTAATTTAATTAACAGCAGCATTTTACTCCATACCTGAGAAGTTGACCACGGAATGTCTGTAAAAAAATGCGTTAGTGCATGTAAAAGCAAAATGCCAACAAAGTGGACGAGTGTTTAAGAAAAAGAACTGAAAAATCATACAGAAAAGAAATCGCAATGCGTTTTCCGAAACAGCTGAAAATCGGATTTTTCCACACTTTCGAAGATTTATTACAATCGGCTAATAGCGCCTAAATAAACGACATACTGAGTCATTCAAATATCTAAAACATTAAAATATATTATTGTTCGCACGCCAGAAGCGTCGATTTAAAATGAATAAAACCCCCGGATAACGTGAAATATTATCAATCCTGCTAAGATGTTTAGTATCTTGTACCGCCAGCATAAAGATTAACCTGTTCATTTAGCTCACAACATGAAGGGCCGCGCTGCACGAAGTGGGGAATGATTGTGTTAGAATACGGCCACTTTGTTTCTGGCTTGCAGAAAAAGCCAGAAAATCCTTATATTGAATGAGCTGTGAACAGCTTTGGAGTCCAAATGAGTAACTGCGATTTTACCACTGAAGCCAATGTCGAAACGCTGGCAACAGAAGTGGCCTGTCTTAAAGCCACTCTGACCCTGATGTTGAAAGCAATCGGCCAGGCCGATGCTGGCAAGGTTATGCTGAATATGGAAAAATTTGTCACTCAGATGGAAGATGAAAAACAAGCCGAGATTTTCAGAAACTCCCTGCAACAAATCAAATTCGCCTACCGTCAGTAAGCTACTTTCGCCAGTTATTGCAGGCCCGTCTCTGAGCGGACCTGCCATTTCAAACACGTCGCTGTCTGACCTGTGGCCTTGTTTCTGCTAAAATCAAATCCCACTTTCTCCACCAGACTTTTACTACGGTAAAGCTCTTAAAAGGAAAAGATGATAGTCCGGAAACATCACCCGATGCACACATCCCCTCTTGCGCCTTTTCAGTCAATAGCCACGATTTCCATTGAATACCAGCACGGTGAATTTGAGCCTCTGCACCATCATCGTTGCTCGCAGCTGATTCATACCCTCAGTGGCGTGGTGGAAGTCAGTACCTCATTGGGCGTCTGGATGGTGCCTCCGGGGCGCGGTGTCTGGCTACCCGCTGGCGTCGAACACAGTCTGCGGTTTATTGGCGGTGTTCAGGCCAGAACACTCTACGTTGACCCGTTCGCTCGTGCCGATTTATCGTCTCAATGTCAGGTTGTGCAGATTTCACCGCTGCTCTGCGAACTGATTTTCGCCTCGCTGGCGATACCCGCTGACTATCCGAGCGGCGGGCGCGATGAGCGTATCATGGAGTTGCTGCTGGATGAACTGCGGCTTTTACCTGTCCTACCGTTACATCTGCCCGAGCCAAAAGAGAGTCAGTTGCTGGAGATCTGTCAGCAAATCCGCCGCACCTTGTCATCGCACTGGGAGCTTGAAGAGGTAGCCGCACAGCTTAATATCAGCGGGCGTACGTTATCACGGCGCTTTCAGCGCGAAACGGGACTGCGTTTCAGTGATTGGGTCAGACGGGCAAAGCTGCTGGCGGGGTTACAGGCACTGGCAACGGGAAAAACCGTGCTGGAGGTTGCATTGGAGCTGGGCTATGACAGCCCCAGCGCCTTTAGTGCGATGTTTAAACGTGCGCTGGGCGTCTCACCCAGCGACTATTTCTCTCTTGAACTCCCACTCCCGCCGGTTCACACCAAAAACTGAGCGACGGCATTGAAGAGTGCCTGTAGCGAGGCGCTCGAGACATCACTGTCGATACCCACGCCGTAACGCGTTTCACCCTGCTTACGCTGGCAACTTACATAGGCCACGGCGCGACTGTGACTCTGATGTCCCAAGGTATGCTCATGATAATCACCAATCTCAAACTGGACATCAAAATGGCGGCTCAGCGCATCAACGGCGCCAGACAGCAAACCGTTCCCGGTCCCTGATAACACCTGTTCCTGTCCCTGGTAGTTTACTCGCGCACTGAAGTGAAAGGCATTGTGCTCATCGCTGCGGATATCATATCCCAGCAGTTTTACTACCGGTTGTTCCACCAGCCCGTAACGCTGACGGAATAAGCGCCATACGTCGCTGGTACTCATTTCTTTACCCGTGGTGTCCGTCTCGCGCTGTACGGCTTTACTGAACTCAATCTGTAACCCACGCGGCAATTTCAAACCGTGATTTTGCTCCAGTAACCAGGCCGCACCACTTTTCCCTGACTGGCTGTTAACGCGGATCACCGCCTCGTAGCTGCAACCCACATCAGCAGGGTCCAGCGGCAAATATGGCACCTGCCAGTGGGCGTCGCCCCGACTGTTTTGCGCGGCAAAACCTTTTTTGATGGCGTCCTGATGCGAGCCTGAAAACGCGGTAAAAACCAGTTCACCTGCGTAAGGGTGACGCGGATGGACAGGCAGTTGATTGCACTGTTCCACTGTCTCGACTACGCCCTGCAAATTGCTGAAATCCAGCCCAGGTGCGATACCCTGGGTGTATAAATTCAGCGCCAGCGTCACCAAATCAACATTGCCGGTACGCTCGCCGTTGCCAAACAAGCAACCTTCGACGCGGTCAGCGCCCGCCAGCATCGCCAGTTCGGCACAGGCCACGCCCGTTCCCCGGTCATTATGAGGATGCACGCTGACAGAGACCTGCTGACGACGGCTGAAATGACGGCAGAACCACTCAATCTGATCGGCATAAATATTCGGCGTACTGACTTCAACCGTGGCTGGCAAGTTAATGATCATCGGGCGCTGAGCATCCGGCTGCCAGATATCCGCCACGGCTTCGCAAATTTCCAGGGCAAAATCCAGTTCGGTAAAACAGAATGTCTCAGGAGAATATTCGAACGTCCACCGCGTTTGCGGGTTCTGCTCGCACAACTGGCGAATCTGCCGGGCACCGCGCACGGCCAGTTCACGGGTCGCCGCGCGGTCCTGGTTAAATACCACATCCCGGAAAATAGGCGCAGTGGCGTTGTACAGATGCACAATGGCGCGGGGTACGTCTTTCAACGCTTCAAATGTCCGTTCAATCAAATCAGGCCGGGACGGTGTCAGTACCTGAATATAAACGTCGTCAGGAATGACATTCTCTTCAATGAGAGCGCGTACAAAATCAAAGTCAGTTTGTGAAGCCGAGGGGAAAGCCACTTCGATTTGTTTAAAACCGCACCGAAGAAGCAGATCGAAAAACATCCGTTTGCGCTCATTGTCCATCGGCTCAGCCAGCGCCTGATTTCCGTCACGAAGATCGCTTGAACACCACTGCGGCACCTTATTTAGCACTTTGCCGGGCCACTGGCGATCGGGCAAATTGACGGGCGGAAACGGAAGATATTTCTGCGAAGGGTCGGCTAACATGGTAATTCTCCATTCAACGCTGCTGACCTCATGCCGCAGCCTGAAAAGAGTATGGCGTAATCGAACAAACGCTGCGCCTTGCTAACTGACATCAACCCGTGCGTAACGGACAAAGGGTCATAAAAGACAGGAGAAATTAAGAAATAATAGGGTTATAGATGGCCTATACCCGTGGTCATTGAAAGTGCTTGATTATCCAGCTGATAAATATCATGCTCAGCGCGATGAAAATAGAGCTGACTGCAAAACAGAAGATTGCCCTTGAAGAGCTACAGCGTCAAAGTCGTG
>BHES01000094.1 GCA_003864575.1 Enterobacterales bacterium | reverse complement strand
TATCCCGGCTGTTCTTATGCAGCATTTTCAGGGCTATCCGTTGTTCCGAAGTCAGATGTATTTTCATGACGAGTAGCATGATCCTTATGGTTCACAAAATCAAGCATCTTCATTAATTACTGGTATAGAACGTGTTTACCGAACGTACCGGACACAAATATTGGATTTTTACCCATTCGGAACGCTGACTGAAGAAATACAACGGTGAGCGACCTCATGAATCCCTGAATAACCTGACACCGGAAGAATACCGGCTGTTGGCTGAAAAATCGGAAGTCTCAAAAAGTGCTTGGCACTAAAATAAGCATACTTACACTCCAACGTCTCTAATTTTCGAGATCTTGACATGGCACATCACTCCACCAATGCTGACATTAAAGAGTGCAATTAGTGTACAAAGTTTATTATTCCAAAACACTCACCAAATCCTGCGCGCATGCCCATGCCGAACTCCATGCCCACTGGAAATTATAGCCCCCCAGCCAGCCGGTGACGTCTACGACTTCACCAATAAAGTACAAACCCGGCACGTTGGCTGCGGCCATCGTTTTTGATGAAAGCGCTTTGGTATCGACGCCACCCAGGGTGACTTCTGCCGTACGGTAGCCTTCGGTGCCGTTGGGTTGTACCTTCCAGTTTTGCAGTTGCTCTACCAACTCCGCCTGCTGTGGTGAGTTCAGCTGTTTGAGCGTGACGTCCGGCAGTTGGCCGAGCGTTTGCAGACATTCCACCAACCGTTTCGGCAGCTGCATCGCCAGCGTGTTTTTCAGGCTTTGATTCGGATGTTGTTGACGTTGTGAGTCTAAAAACCCTGCCAGGTCTACATCAGGCAGTAAGTTAACGCTCACAAACTCACCAGGTTGCCAGTAGCTCGACAGCTGTAAAACGGCCGGGCCGGACATCCCGCGATGGGTGAAAAGAATGCTTTCGCGAAACACCGTGCCGTCTTCCGCGGTCAGAACCGAAGGCACAGAGACGCCAGATAAGGTCTGAAGGTGGTCGAGCAGCGGTTTATGCAGGGTAAAAGGCACCAGACCCGCGCGGGTTGGCAGAACGTTCAGACCAAATTGCTCCGCCAGCCGGTATCCCCACGGCGAAGCGCCAAGACCTGGCATCGATAACCCACCGCTTGCCACTACAAGTGAGTGAGTACTTACAGTTGAGCCATTGACCTTGATTTCAAAGCCGGTTTCGGTTTTTACCACGTCGGAAATTTCGCTGCGCAGACGGATATCGACGTTGCCTTTGGCACATTCGCTTTCCAGCATCGCCACAATTTGCTGCGCTGAGTCATCGCAGAACAGCTGCCCGAGGGTTTTCTCATGCCAGGCGATGCCATGGCGGTTAACCATCTCGATGAAATCCCACTGGGTATAACGTGCCAGCGCCGATTTACAGAAATGCGGATTTTGAGAAAGGTAAGCGGCCGGTTCGGCATACAGATTCGTGAAGTTGCAGCGTCCGCCACCGGACATCAGGATTTTGCGGCCAATTTTCTTGCCATTATCCAGCAATATGACCCGGCGACCGCCCTGTCCGGCCAACGCCGCGCAAAACAGACCGGCCGCACCAGCGCCAACAACCACTACATCAATCTGTTCCACATCGGCCTCACTTTTCTCTCATTTTCAGCTACGTTATATAAATAGCAGGGGCAAAAAACTTACCGATACCCGCTACGGGCGGCGATTGTAAGACGCCAGCAGGCATGAAGCCAGTCGATAAACGCGAACTAACGCCAAAGTAAGCAAATGTTTCATCACAAATCAGCCAACAACCTATTGATTAAAAAAAGATTAATGATAGATGAGATAAACTGAGAGCAGTTTGTCACCAAAAAAAGTCATATTTTCCTTTTACCGTCCCCCTGTTCTCGCAGATAATGCGCGGCGTTCATGACCACTAACTGGCGTAACAAATATGCTGCATTTATTTGCCGGGTTAGATATCCATACCGGCTCGTTATTAATTCTCGCGTTACTGTTTGTGCTGTTCTACGAAGCCATCAACGGCTTTCACGACACGGCTAACGCAGTAGCTACTGTCATCTATACCCGCGCAATGCGCTCGCAACTTGCGGTCGTCATGGCTGGGGTATTCAACTTCCTTGGCGTTATGCTTGGTGGTTTGAGCGTGGCTTACGCCATCGTTCATTTACTCCCAACAGATTTATTACTCAATGTCGGTTCGGCTCACGGTTTGGCCATGGTGTTCTCCATGCTGCTGGCTGCCATCATCTGGAACCTGGGAACCTGGTATTTTGGCTTGCCAGCCTCCAGTTCTCATACCCTGATCGGTGCCATTATCGGTGTGGGTCTGACCAATGCTTTAGTCACCCACAGCTCGGTCGTGGATGCCTTAAACATTCCAAAGATGATCGGAATTTTTGCGTCATTAATCATTTCTCCGTTGGTCGGGATGATTATGGCGGGAACCATGATTTTCGTGCTGCGCCGCTACTGGAGTGGGACTAAAAAGCATGCGCGAATTCACCTGACACCTGCTGAACGTGAAAAGAAAGACGGCAAGAAGAAGCCGCCATTCTGGACCCGTATCGGCCTGATCCTGTCAGCGATTGGCGTAAGTTTCTCACACGGGGCAAATGACGGTCAGAAGGGAATCGGCCTGATTATGCTGGTGCTGATTGGTGTGGCGCCTGCGGGCTTCGTGCTGAACATGAGCGCCACGGGATACGATATTACCCGTACCCGCGACGCCGTGACGCACCTGCAGCAGTTCTACCAGCAGCATGCTGAAGCCCTGCCGCACGTGGTTGCACTGACGCCGCTGGTACAAACGCCAGATGAGTCAAAAGCAGAAGCCGCTGATACCACGAAGGAAAAAGTGTTCCATTGCGACAGTTCACATGCACTGGACGCCATTGGCCGCACGCAGGAATTACTGACTAATCTGCAATCCTACAGCGACCTGTCACCGGAGCAACGCAGCCATATGCGTCGGCTGTTGATGTGCGTGGCGGATACCGCAGATAAAGCAGCTAAGCTTGAAGAGACAACCCCGGCAGACAAACGCTTCCTCGGTGAACTGAAAAGCGACATTCTGCAAACCGTAGAATATGCGCCTATCTGGATCATTATTGCGGTCGCATTGGCGCTGGCACTGGGTACGATGATTGGCTGGAAGCGCGTTGCGACCACCATCGGCGAGAAGATTGGTAAAAAAGGCATGACTTACGCACAAGGCCTGTCGGCGCAGTTAACCGCCGCGGTGTCCATTGGTGTCGCCAGTTATACCGGTATGCCGGTCTCCACGACGCACGTACTGTCGTCTGCGGTTGCCGGTACCATGCTGGTAGACGGCGGCGGCGTACAGAGCAAAACGGTGAAAAGCATCGCCATGGCATGGATCTTAACCCTGCCGGTGTCGATTGTTCTTTCCGGTGTGCTGTACTGGATCGCGCTGAAGTTTATCTAAGGCTGATCTACTGACGTTAAAAAGGCGGCGGTTCGCAAGAACCCGCCGCCTTTTTTATGGCTTTGAACCTTCACCTCATCCTCCGTAGCTTGCCCTTAGTACCAGATTAACATCGCCATCATGCTGATCAGTATCAGTCCCACCAGTGCCGTCGTCAGCACAAACTGGCCGCGCACCCGTTCACAACGGCGAATAAATTCGGGGTCATGATGATCGTTATAACGCTGAGCATAGATGTATCGCACCAGCCGGATCTGCTTGCTGGGTTGTCCATGGGCCGTGAAAAAACCACCGCCATCGACGTACTGATACAGCAAGGGATCGCATCCGCGTAACACCACCAGCAATGCCCGTAATGAAGAGTAGTAACGCAGCATATTGACTACGCAGACAAAACATAAAGCCCAAAACAGCGCAACGGGACTGATCATAATTCCCCCTCAAGACGAATGTGCCACGCGCAGTGCCGCCCTTAAATAACGCCTGCCCGTGACTTCGTCCTACCGCCTAAGACATCTCACCCCCCGGGTAAACTTGCACCCGCCCACCCTGTCGTCACAATAAATACCCGAGACGTCTGGCGTATAACGCCGATCCCTTAATATTCAGTGTAGGAAACGAAATAAAAAAGGGGGATGCATCTTCATATTATTTACGTCTATGGATTTTCATTAGGACCACTTTTTACAAACGCGGCGGCAGGCTTGATTTCTCAGGGGGTTTTAGCGCTATACTAAAAGCATAAAACTCGCATGATGCTGATATTGCTATTAACTGACTTATGGAAGGAGTTTTCTTATGTCTTACAAACACATACTTATTGCGGTTGATCTGTCTCCCGAAAGCAAAGTGCTGGTCGAGAAAGCGGTTTCTATGGCGCGTCCGTATAACGCCAAAGTGTCGTTGATCCACGTCGACGTCAATTACTCCGATTTATACACCGGTCTGATTGATGTCAATCTGGGCGACATGCAGAAGCGTATCTCTGAAGAAACCCACCACGCGCTGAATGAACTGTCACAAAATGCCGGCTACCCGATCTCAGAAACCCTGAGCGGCAGCGGTGATTTAGCCCAGGTTTTGGTGGATGCCATTAATAAATACAGCGTCGATTTAGTGCTGTGTGGCCACCATCAGGACTTCTGGAGCAAACTGATGTCCTCAGCACGCCAGTTGATCAACACCGTACATATCGACATGCTGATCGTTCCACTGCGCGACGAAGAAGACGAATCGGCTGCTCAATAATTTCTATAAAGCAGCGAATAAAAGGAGATGCGATAGCATCTCCTTTTTGTTTTGTATCAATGAAATTGTTTTATAACATTCATGAAACTAATGATTCCTCTATACAATCGCGGGAATTTATTTTATAGCTAAGGAAGGTATCACTCAGACCATAAGGAACTGTCAGACGTCATGGCGACATACGATATCGACACCACTGCCCAGCTCTGCGGCATACATCCGATCACCTTGCGCACATGGCAGCGCCACGGATTACTCAAACCTCACCGGACACCTCAGGGACAACGCTTTTACAGCGACGACGATCTGTCGTGCATTCATATCATTCTCGACTGGGTTAACCGCGGCGTACCCCTCGCCCAAATCCGCAGCCGGATGCAGGGTGACACCACAGCGTGCCCGAACGGCTGGCGGGAAATTCAGGCGGACATGCTTACCCTGCTCGACGGATTCGATGCCAATAAACTTCGCCGCGTGGTCTGGCGCTGTGGCCGCGAATATCCGTCCGCCAATTTGGTGAATAACGTCCTGCGCCCGCTGCGACGTTTTTTGGCGTCCAGTAAACATCCGCTGATGAAACAACAGCTCGGGTTGCTCGACAGCGCCATCATCGAGTACACCGCGTTTGTCCTCACCACGTCACGCAAGAAGGGTTTAGCCCGCGTGCTGCTATTGCCCATGCATATCCGTGATCCGCTGGAGATCTGGCTCGAAGCCATGTCACTGGCCGGGGAAGGTTTACAGGTTGAGGTGATTTCAGCCGCCATCGCAGAGCCGGACCTGTCACGCTTTAAGATGGAACATTATGTGATTTGGTCGGACAAGCCGCTGAGCGAACGCCAGCAGGCGCTTTTTCAGGGATGGGAAGCGGAAGGTTTACCCGTCATGCTGGTCGGTAAAGTCACGCAGTTGCCTGCCACAGTGGTGAAACCACGGCCGACAACGCCTGATACTGTCTTGATCGAAAAGCTGATTTACAACGGCGTATAAATATCGAACCGGTGACTTTTGGTGGGCAATGCGGCTTGTGCGGCGATACCGGCCATCGGTGGCGCATAGTCAGGCCGTTTGACCACAATACGCTTGGTCGCCAGACGTCGGGCCGGTTCCAGCAGGCCATCGGCGTCGTCATCCGGGCCGACTAATCCCTGAAACACCCGCATCTCCTTTTTCACCAAGGCACTTTTCTGCTTATGCGGATACATCGGGTCGAGGTACACCACCTCCGGTTTTGGTGTCAAATCCCCCAGCGCCGTCAGGCTTGAGGCATGTAGCAGCGTCATACGTTCACGCAGCCACGGGCCAATTTCGGCATCGCGGTATCCTCGAGATAACCCGTCGTCGAGCAGTGCGGCAACCACCGGGTTACGCTCAAGCATCCGCACATGGCAGCCAAGTGAGGCCAGAACAAAAGCATCGCGCCCCAGTCCCGCCGTGGCATCCACCACATTAGGCCGGTAACTGCCTTTAATGCCGACCGCTTTCGCCACAGCCTCACCGCGACCGCCGCCGAACTTACGCCGGTGCGCCATCGTGCCGCCAACAAAATCGACATAAATCGCGCCCAGTTTAGGCTCGTCGCGCTTACGCAACTCAAGACGTTCAGCCGTCAGCACCAGCGCCATCACGGCGTCGGGCTCTGACGTCAGGTTCCAGCGTTCCGCCAGAATAGATAAGGCGCCTTCATCGGCGCCTTCTTCACAAATTAAACAGACACTCACGGGGTGATGTTTCCTCAGGCAGGCTCTTTCGCGCCGCTCTCTTTAATGCCGTAATGACGCAGCATAGCATCCAGCTGAGGTTCACGCCCACGGAAGCGTTTGAACAGCTCCATTGGCTCTTCCGAACCGCCGCGAGACAGAATGTTGTCGAGGAACGACTGGCCGGTCTGACGGTTGAAAATCCCCTCCTCTTCGAAGCGAGAATAGGCATCCGCCGAGAGCACTTCCGCCCACAGGTAGCTGTAGTAACCCGCCGCATAACCGCCCGCAAAGATATGGCTGAACGCGTGTGGGAAACGACCCCAGGCTGGAGAAGGCACAACGGCAACCTGCTTTTTGATCTCCGCCAGCGTCTGCAAAATTTGCGCGCCTTTGGCCGGGTCATATTCAGCATGCATACGGAAATCAAACAGGCCGAACTCCAGCTGACGCAGAATAAACAGGGCCGCCTGATAATTTTTGGCCGCCAGCATTTTATCCAGCATCTCTTTTGGCAGCGGCTCACCGGTTTCGAAATGGCCAGAGATAAACGCCAGCGCTTCAGGCTCCCAGCACCAGTTTTCCATAAACTGGCTTGGCAGCTCGACGGCATCCCACGGCACGCCGCTGATACCGGCAACGCCTGCGATGTCGATTTTGGTCAGCATATGGTGCAAACCGTGGCCGAATTCGTGGAACAAAGTCGTGACTTCGTTGTGCGTGAACAATGCTGGCTTGTTGCCCACCGGTCCGTTGAAGTTACAGATCAGGTAAGCCACCGGTTTTTGCACGTCGCCATTTGCTTTACGCAAGCTGCCAGCACAGTCGTTCATCCAGGCACCGCCGCGCTTATGCTCACGGGCGTACAAGTCGAGATAGAAACTACCCCGCAGCTCACCGGCCTCATCAAACAGGTCGAAGAAGCGCACATCTTTGTGCCAGGTATCCACGTCTTTACGCTCTTGCGCCGTGATGCCATAAATACGTTTCACGACTTCGAACAGGCCCTCAATCGCACGCTGTTCCGGGAAGTACGGACGCAGTTGCTCATCACTGATAGAGAACAGATGCTGTTTCTGCTTTTCGCCATAGAAAGGCAGATCCCAGGCTTCCATTTCATCCACGCCGTAGTGCGTTTTGGCGAAGGCGCGAAGCTGAGCCAGCTCCTGTTCAGCCTGCGGACGCGCGCGTTTGGCGAGATCATTAAGGAAGTCGATCACCTGCGACGGCTTTTCGGCCATTTTGGTGGCCAGCGACATATCGGCGAAGGATTTAAAGCCCAGCAGTTCAGCCAGTTCGTGGCGCAGTGCCAGCTCTTCGGCCATCACTTCACTGTTATCCCATTTACCGGCATTCGGACCCTGATCCGACGCACGGGTCACGAAAGCGCGGTACATTTCTTCGCGCAGTTCGCGGTTTTCGCCGTAGGTCATCACCGGCAGATAGCTTGGAATATCCAGCGTCAGCAGCCAGCCTTCTTGCTCTTTCGACTCAGCCAGCGCTTTGGCGGCAGCCACGGCGCTTTCCGGTAAGCCTTTTAAGTCATTAACGTCAGTGATGAGCTTGCTCCAGCCCATGGTGGCGTCGAGCACGTTGTTGCTGTAGGTCGAACCCAGTTCAGACAGGCGGGCGGAGATCTCTCCGTAGCGTTTTTGCTTCTCAGGCGGCAAACCGATACCTGAGAGTTCGAAGTCGCGCAGCGCGTTATCCACCGCCTTCTTCTGCGCCAGGGTCAGTTTGGCAAAATTCGCGCCCTCTTTCAGGTCGCGATAGGCCTGATACAGACCGTCATGCTGGCCGACCCAGGTACTGAATTCAGAAATAATCGGCAGGCACTGCTCGTAGGCTTCGCGCAGCTCAGGGCTGTTTTTCACCGCATTCAGATGCCCGACCGGTGACCAGATACGGCTCAGACGATCGTCGCTCTCTGCCAATGGCTGGCAAAGCGTCTCCCAGCTGTACGGCCCGGACTGCGCCACCACTTTTTCAACCGTCTGACGGCACGCTTCGATAGCAGATTGCATGGCAGGAACGATATGTTCCGGGCGGATCGCAGAGAAAGGTGGCAGAGTAAAAGGTTGCAGGAGCGGGTTGGTTGAAGCTGTAGTCATAGGGAGGTCCTGTTGTTGTGTGCATGATGCGCGCGGCGCTGGCCTCGGCTCTTCGCGCAACACACCGTGAATTCGGGTGATGTTCTATATGACGCATTAACTAACATGAGGTCAAGGTACGCGGAAATCAATAGGTCACGGGGCATCAGAAAACGAACCTTGCGAGAGGGATCTGGAAATCGTGCTGTCATCAACGCGCAATACTCTTTTTTTTCCGGGAAGCTGGTTAGGATGTGACAGGCTTTTTATTTCAGACACTCAGGAAGCAAAATGACGACAGCAAAACGTTTTGGAAAAATAGCAGGCGGTATTGTCGCGCTGATGTTGGCAAGCCAGGCGGCATTCGCGCAGGAAACGCTGATTTTTGTCCGCCACGGTGAAAAACCCGCCAGCAGTAGCGGCCAGTTGACCTGCAAAGGGCTGAACCGCGCACTGGCGCTGCCGGGCGTTTTATTGCCACGCTTTGGCAATCCGGACTTCATTTTTGCCGCAGGGCCTAAAGAACAGAAGCTGGGCAATTCGCTGCGTCCGTTATCTACCATCATGCCGACTGCCGTTCGCCTGAATATGCCGATCAATATTCAATTCCATGCTGATGATGTCGATGGCGTAACCAAAGAGTTGCTGAGTGACAAATACCAGAACGCGCGCGTTTTCGTGGCGTGGGAACATAAGAATCTGGATAAAATCGCCAAACAGGTCGTCAAAGAAAACGGTGGCGACCCGGCCGTGGTACCGGAATGGCCTGCCAACGATTTCGACAGTATCTTTATCGTGACGCTGGATAAATCTGGGGCGACATCCAAAGTGACCTTCAAAATTGAAACCGAGAATCTGAACGGCGTTTCTGAAACCTGCCCGAACGCGTGACGGGCTGGCAAGAGCCATAAATGTCTGACAAGGCTTTTGCCTTTTTCCCGTGCAGACGGTTTATACTAAGGCGCATTAAAGGCGTGTCGTTTTCAGCGGCCGCCTGTTCCACACGCCAAGCACAGTATAAAATTTCGGTAACCCACTGATTTTACTGTCTACATTCATTATTCGGAAACGTAAATCCATGCTGAGTTACCGCCACAGCTTTCACGCTGGCAACCATGCCGACGTCCTTAAACACACCGTTCAGAGCCTGATCATTGAATCTCTGAAAGAAAAAGAGAAACCTTTCCTCTATCTCGACACCCACGCCGGTGCCGGTCGTTACTTGCTGAGCGGCGAACACGCCGAACGCACGGGCGAATATATGGAAGGCATTGCGCGTATCTGGCAGCGTGAAGACCAACCTGCGGAGCTGGCGCCTTATATGTCGGTTATCAAACATTTTAACCGCAACGAGAGCCTGCGTTATTACCCTGGCTCACCGCTCATCGCCCGCCAGCTGCTGCGTGAAGATGACAAACTGCACATGACCGAACTGCACCCGAGCGATTTCCCGCTGCTGCGCAGTGAGTTCCAGAAAGACGATCGCGCCAAAGTGCTGCGTGAAGACGGTTATCAGCAGTTGAAAGCGCAGTTGCCACCGCTTTCCCGCCGTGGCCTGATCCTGATGGACCCGCCGTACGAGCTGAAAACGGATTATCAGGACGTCGTTAAAGGTATTCAGGAAGGCTATAAGCGTTTCGCTACCGGCACTTACGCGCTGTGGTATCCCGTGGTGATGCGCCAGCAGATCAAAAAAATGCTGCGCGACCTCGAAGCCACCGGCATCCGCCGTATTCTGCAAATCGAGCTGGGTGTGCGCCCGGACAGCGATCAACGTGGCATGACGGCCTCAGGTATGATCGTCATTAACCCGCCGTGGAAACTGGAACAGCAGATGAAAGCCGTTCTGCCTTGGCTGCTGGAAACGCTGGTGCCATCAGGTACCGGCCATCAGCTAGTCAAATGGGTCGTTCCTGAGTAAATCCTGTCTAAAAATCCAATGATCCTCCGGCTAAGACCTTTTCATAAGGTCTTAGCTATCAAACCTATTGCAATCATTGCTCCAAACTTTGCGACAAACTCAATTCCCACGTTAAACTCATACTCAATTTTTAAGATTCATGATGCCTCTTTGCGGCGCATTCACTTATATACCCTAAATAATTCGAGTTGCGGGAAGGCGGCAAACGAATGAACCCCAGGAGCATGGACCTGCCATGTGACTGGGGTGAGCGAGAGCAGCCAACGCATCTGCAGCTCGAAGTATGACGGGTAAACTATGGAAAATCCGATGACCAAACATTATGACTATCTGGCAATTGGCGGCGGCAGCGGCGGTATCGCGTCAATCAACCGTGCGGCCTCGTATGGGCAAAAATGTGCGCTGATCGAAGCGAAGGAACTGGGCGGCACCTGCGTCAACGTGGGTTGTGTACCGAAAAAAGTCATGTGGCATGCGGCGCAAATTGCCGAAGCTATCCGTAATTACGGCCCGGATTACGGCTTTGACACCACCGTCAACAGCTTCAACTGGAAAACGCTGGTTGCCAACCGTACCGCGTACATCGACCGTATTCACACCTCTTATGACAACGTGCTGGGCAAAAACAACGTCGATGTGATCAAAGGTTTTGCGCGCTTTGTTGACGATCACACCGTTGAAGTTAACGGCGAGAAGATCACCGCAGATCATATCCTGATCGCCACCGGTGGCCGCCCAAGCCACCCGAACATTCCGGGTGCGCAATACGGTATCGACTCTGACGGCTTCTTTGATCTGACTGAAATGCCAAAACGCGTTGCGGTCGTCGGTGCCGGTTATATCGCGGTTGAAATCGCTGGTGTGATGAACGCACTGGGTGCGGAAACTCACCTGTTCGTACGTCAACATGCCCCGCTGCGTACGTTCGACCCATTGATTGTCGAGACCCTGTTGGAAGTGATCAACACCGAAGGCCCGACGCTGCACACGGGATCCATTCCGCAAGAAGTGCTGAAAAATGCCGACGGCAGCCTGACCCTGAAGCTGGAAAACGGCAAAGAGTTTGAAGTCGACAGCCTGGTCTGGGCGATTGGTCGTGTACCGGAAACCGACAACTTCAACCTGAAAGCGACCGGTGTAAAAACCAACGCTAAAGGCTACATTGAAGTCGATAAGTTCCAGAACACCAGCGTTAAAGGTATCTACGCGGTAGGCGATAACACCGGCGCAGTAGAGCTGACGCCAGTGGCCGTGGCCGCAGGCCGTCGCCTGTCCGAGCGCCTGTTTAACAACAAACCCGACGAGCATCTGGACTACAGCAACATCGCCACCGTGGTCTTTAGCCACCCGCCAATCGGTACAGTCGGTCTGACCGAACCGCAGGCCATCGAGCAGTACGGCGCTGACAATGTAAAAGTCTACAAATCTGCGTTCACGGCGATGTACACCGCCGTGACAAAGCACCGTCAGCCATGCCGCATGAAGCTGGTATGTGTCGGTAAAGAAGAGAAAATCGTCGGGATTCACGGTATCGGCTATGGCATGGACGAAATGCTGCAAGGCTTCGCGGTCGCGGTCAAAATGGGCGCCACCAAGCAAGACTTCGATAATACCGTCGCCATTCACCCGACCGGCGCGGAAGAATTCGTTACCATGCGATAAAAGGTGTAAGTATTCTGCGAACACCTTATAGAAAGACAAAAACTGGCTGTAAAAAGCCAGTTTTTATGCTGATTTTCTTACTTTGCTGGTGCGCCACTATTTAAAAGCAGACTTGTCGTCTCGGCTTGTGACAACGAATGTCCAAGGACAACTGCAGCCTTAGCGAAGTACAGAATAAATAACTAATTTTAACAATCACTCAGCGATACTAAACCTGTTTCGCCCCAATCCTTTAGAACGGTACAACGCTTCATCGGCTCGGCTAAGCAAGTGCTTTGCAGATTCGCCTTCCTGCCACTGGGCAACGCCCTGGCTTACCGTGACGTGATCGGCAATGTCGGATGCTGCATGTGGGATGACTTGCTTATTAATTTCGTTATGAATTCGCTGCGCAATTTCCAATGCCAGTGCTGGCGTGATGTCTGACAGTACCACCACAAACTCCTCGCCGCCGTAGCGAGCCACCAAATCTCGAGAGCCGTCGCGTACAGAATGAGTGAGCGACTGGGCAATGTTTATCAGACATTCATCCCCCATAAGATGCCCGTAGCAATCGTTGTATTTTTTGAAGTAATCAACGTCGATCAAAATGACTGTTGGCGGCGTGTTCGATAGTGGAGCAAGGGAAATCAACTTATTGAGACGGTTGGCAAACTGGCGACGATTGGGGATGTGAGTCAGCGGGTCGATATGAGCAATTTTATCAAGTTTGGCAGCATAGGTTAGGCTGGTGTATTCCTGGCGAGTCGCTTGGTTAAACCAGTGGCTAAGCATACGCCGGCCCGTTTCCATGAGACAGAGGGCTATCACAATGCCCAGCATAACGAAGATTTGGAAAGACGAAAAAAACAAAAACTGTATCACTTGTGGGATAACCGTTAGGGGTAACACAAAGCTATAAAGGCAAAGGGTTGAAACATAGAGCCCTGCCATAGCAGAGTAAATAAGGATAAAATACAATGACACAGAAAATAAAAGTTGTTGATTCCCTTCAAGTAAAGTCAGTATTACAGCCCAATAACAACCTATTAGGGCAAACCCCCAGGCCAGCGTTTTAATGCTCAGAGTCGAGATTAATTGATGTGATAGACGAAGGCGTGAGAACAGAGCGCAGGCGAACAGAAACACCAAGAATGCCCCTATGGCATAATCAATACTCGTGCCGAAAGGGTTTCTTGTACTCTGATGAAGTTCTGAGTAATACCGAATTTGGTTATGGAGGAAAATATAGCCCGAACAGGTTAAACCAACCAGCCATAACCAGCGAATTGCTGAACCTAATGCATTTTGGGTTGAACTCACCAACAGCTTTTGATATTCGGGTGTTGCTTTAAAACTAACTTTAGCAATATTGAGCACATGGTCGTCAATGACCAGTGTTAAGAATTTTCGGGCCTGTCCTGAAAATTGTGTATACACAGTTAACTTGAAGATGCATTTTCCAGCATCTGAAAGTTGTCATTAATTCGGCGTGGCAACGCACCAGAAAGTCCCGGTAATATTTCACTAAAAAATCGTCTTATCTCCTCCCGGAACTGCTTTGCTGAAGCGAAGTAACGGTTGTTTCTTACCTCCTCATTCATCACCTTCCACAGTCGTTCGATTGGATTCAGGTTCGGGCTGTAAGGCGGCAGGTAGTGAAGGTCGATATTCATCACGTAAGCCCAGTCTTTCACCAACCCACTGCGGTGATAACCTGCTCCGTCAAGGATAATGTGAATCTTCTGCCTAACCGGATAAATCTCACGGATAGCAATGAAAAA
>BHES01000093.1 GCA_003864575.1 Enterobacterales bacterium | reverse complement strand
ACTGTTTTCTATAACCAGAAATCATACAGTTACGTCATCTTCATCGAGGCGTTCACTATAGCGCCCCGAACTTTCCACTACAAACAGCATAGACGAACAGTCTAATTCCCTATTATGCAACAAAGCCGCTCCACGCTGAAAATATTCTTCTCTACGGCATCTTCCAGGTCGGCGATGCAGTAAGAGATATCATCCGCCGCTTCCATAATGTAGGTCAGCGGAAAACGACTGAACTCGCCCATATCCAGCTCTTCGCGCAACCGCTCGATGAACGGCTCCTCCGCCAGATAAAAGCCCGGCTTCTTCATCAGATAGGCGTGATTTTCCGGCATCGCTGCAGCCCAGTAAGCCGGACGGGTATACTTAAGAATGCAGGCGGTTTGCGAGAAGGTTAGATTGAGTTTAAGCAGGGTAAAGACCAGCCGGATGGCCTGAGCATTGCCATCAAAGTTGCATAAGTCATGACGGATTTTACTGCGTAACAGGTTCAGGCGATCTTCCCCTTCCAGCAGGCGCAGGAAGGGGAAAGTGCAACTGTCGGCACTTTGCGGCACCGGCCCACAGCTGGCAATATCCATACGTTTGGCGAACCAGTTGTTGATCGCCGACTCGCCAAAATGGCCAAACGGCGGATTGCCAATATCGTGCATCAGGCAGGCCATTTCGACAACACTTTCAAAAGGATCGGTGTATTCGGTTAATCCGAGCGCATCGAGTTTTCCCTGTTTACGCAGGCGGTGCAAAATCTCTTTGGCAATATGACGCCCGACCTGCTGAACCTCCAGAGAATGAGTCAGACGGCTGCGTACAGCGGCATTTTTTTCCAGCGGAAACACCTGGGTTTTTTGTTGCAACCGGCGGATCGCCGCCGAATTGATAATGCGTCCACGATCGCTTTCAAACTGGCGCACCACGTCATATTCATCACGCGCCTCAATCACAGGACTGAAAGGACGCTGGAAATTGAATTTATTCTTAAAATCGATCCCGGACATGTTCCCTACCCTTTTCAGCCACAGAGGCGCTAATCTGGCTTCCCGCCAGCAACTCAACGCATTATCACTTGTTAATAGCCATGATAGACTATCGTGTATCGGACTTGTTATAAAACAGTCAATTCCCTCCTCAATCGGCGAGTAAAACTATGAAAGTTGGCATCATTGGCGCAATGGAACAGGAAGTTACCCTGCTGCGCGACAGAATCATCAACCGTAAAACCATTGAACGCGCAGGATGCGAAATCTATACCGGCCAGCTGCATGGTATTGACGTGGCGCTGCTGAAATCAGGCATAGGTAAAGTGTCTGCGGCCATGGGCACCACACTGCTGCTGGAATTGTGTAAACCGGACGTGGTGATCAACACCGGTTCAGCGGGCGGCCTGGCGAAAACATTGAAAGTGGGCGATATCGTAGTGTCCGACGAAGTGCGATATCACGATGCCGACGTCACCGCATTTGGTTACGAACCCGGGCAGATGGCGGGTTGCCCTGCGGCCTTTACGGCCGACCCGGCACTGATTGAACTGGCTGAAACCTGCATCCGCCAGCTGGACTTGAATGCCGTGCGCGGCCTGGTGTGCAGCGGTGATGCCTTTATCAACGGTGCTGCGCCACTGGCGCGTATTCGTGCCACCTTCCCGACCGTCGCGGCGGTAGAAATGGAAGCGGCGGCCATCGGCCATGTGTGCCACCTGTTTGGGACGCCATTCGTGGTCGTGCGCGCCATTTCTGACGTCGCCGACAGCGAATCTCATCTGAGCTTTGAAGAGTTCCTGGTGGTCGCGGCCGAGCAGTCAACGCTGATGATCGACGCCATGTTGCAGTCACTGGCGAACGGCGACAACGCGTGATCCTGCGAGTTTCAGGCTGGTTGTTCTGCTTGTGGCTGCCGCTGGCAGCCATGGCGCAACCAGCCCAGCGCGTCGTCAGCCTGGCACCGAATCTGACTGAACTGGCTTACGCCGCCGGGTTGGGCGACCGACTGGTGGGCGTCAGCGCCTATTCTGATTTCCCGCCTCAGGCGAAGAAACTGGAGCAGGTTGCCAGCTGGCAAGGCGTCAATGTTGAGCGCGTACTGGCCTTGAAACCGGATCTGGTGCTGGCGTGGCGTGGCGGCAACCCGCAGCGCCCGCTGGATCAGCTGGCGTCGCTGGGGATCCCGGTGTTGTATCTTGATCCTGAAACAATCGAACAGGTTGCCGGAGCGCTGGATCAGTTGGCGGCTTACAGCCCTGATCCGCAGGCCGCAAAACAGGCTGCCTCGCAGATCCTGGAGCAGCGCGATCAACTGAAGAAGCAATATGCCCGCCCGCATCCGCTGCCGGTATTTATTCAGTTCGGTACGCAACCGCTTTTCACCGCCTCTGCCAAAACGCTGCAAAGTGAAATTGTGTCGCTGTGCGGTGCTGAAAATATTTTCGCCGACAGCCGTGCGCCATGGCCTCAGGTCAGCCGCGAACAGGTTTTGGCCCGTCAGCCACAGGCCATTGTCATAAGCGGTGGAAAACAGCAAAAAGAGAGTGTGTTAGCTTTTTGGCGCCCCGCTCTGGATGTCCCTGTCGTGACCGTCGAGGCCGACTGGTTTAGCCGTGCTGGCCCCCGCATTATGCTGGCCGCCACGCAACTGTGTACACAACTGCACGCCCTATCCTCGCGCTAATCCGGCACCATCAGCTCCCTTGTTATTTCAGCCAACGTTTTGTAGGTCTTTTCTGATTTGGTGATTTATTGCACAAAATCAAGTTCAGGCCTCCTGACTTCTGTTATTATCTCGTTCTGAAATTACATCAGACAATATGTTTTGGTGATGTAATTATTTTCTAGTAATTCAAAGAGTACGCTGAAAACAGAAGCATTTATAAGCCTCTGAACAGAATGAGGCAACCTCAGGCGGGTAGTTTGCATTTATGCAAATTTATTAAAGAAGCCGTGGTAAGGATCCGATAACTGTTTTTAATTCTTAGCTTTTTTTGCATTACCTGACGACACCAGGAAATCGTTTATGAAACACCTTTTGCTCAGTGCGCTTATTGCCCTGAGTCCGCTGACTGCTGCCGCGGCAGGAAGCAGCAGCGGAGAAATCAATATCAGCCTGACCATTATGCCGACTTGCGCGGTCAGCGTGACCGACAACCAACCTTCCGTCAGTTGCGCTCAACACAGCTTCAGCGAGCCTCACATCAGTGAAAGTCAGCTGGCGGAAGTTCCGGGGGTTTCGGTCGGAACCAAATTAGTCACAGTAGAGTGGTAAAACCTAAAAGAAAAAGCCCGTCTGCCATTGAAAGGCAGATGGGCTTTTTTTTGTTTGCGCGACCGAGTTATACCCTAAATCATTCGAGCTGCATCAAGGCGGCAAGTGAAAGAACCCCAGGAGCTTACATAAGTAAGTGACTGGGGTGATTGAACGAAGCCAACGCAGGAGCAGCTTGAAGGATGACGGGTCTACTAAATGCTAAAAGAGGAACCACAGCCGCAGGTAGTCTTAGCATTCGGGTTGGTCACGATAAAGCGTGAACCTTCCAGACCTTCGGTGTAATCCACTGAACCGCCCACCAGATATTGCAGGCTCATTGGGTCAACCACCAGGGCAACACCGGCTTTTTCAATGGTCATGTCGCCGTCGTTGATCTTGTCATCGAAGGTGAATCCATACTGAAAACCACTACAGCCGCCGCCGGTAATATAAACACGCAGCTTCATGTCCGGATTCTCTTCATCAGAGATCAACACTTTGACTTTGCGGGCAGCCGCTTCGGTAAATTGCAGCGGCAGTGCGCTGGTTTCCACTTCGGTCGGGTCACTCATTGTTGCTTCACTCATTTTTTCACTCCCAATCCGTTTTCTGTTCAGACCGTCATATTGACCGCCTGAATAATGAACTGATTATATCCTAATGTAGCTTATACCCTAAATCATTCGAGCCACCTGGAGGATGACGGTTATATCAATTATGAGCGGTTTTGCCGTCCCCGTCCTGCCTATTTATGCCCTCGATGCCCTGACCCGATGACTCAGCTTCCACTTTGGCTGCATTCTGACGCTCCTGGCGTTGCAGGGTGCGTGTCAGGATCGTGGAATATAAGGGTTTTCCGCCAAGAAACTGCGCCAGCAGCGTCGCCCCAAGGCAGGTAATAATCATTGGCAAAATCAACTGATAGTTATCCGTCATCTCCAGGACCAGTACGATACCGGTCAGTGGCGCGCGCACGCTGGCGGCAAACAGCGCCCCCATTCCGGCAATCGCAAAGGTGGCAGGCTCGATGCCATATTGCGGGAACATAGTCAGCGCCGCGGTCCCAAATGCGGTTCCCAGCAACGTGCCCAACGCTAACATAGGGGCAAAAATGCCGCCCGGCGCACCGGAGGCAAAACAGAGCACCGTGGTCACGACGCGGACGACAAAAACAAACAGCAGCACGCCGAGGCTGTATTTGCCTGCCGCTGCCAGCGGGATTAATGCGAAGCCCCCACCGGTGGCTTCCGAATGGATAAGTCCAAGAATGCCGCACATGCCGCCGAGCAGGCCGCCGATGATCAACACTTTACGTAAGTTGCCGCCGTGAACACGGGCGAACATATCTTGCGTGCGGAAAATAAGGGCATTGAACCCGACGCCAACGATGCCGAATACCATCCCGAGTACCAGATAGAGCCACAGCGTATTGAGTGGTGCGCTGGCCAGTTTTCCGACTTCAATCACGGCCCCTTCGCCGTTGAAAATACGAAACACGATGCTCGACATGATCACGCCGATAAACACCGCTTTAATTGAAATCAGGCTATAGCGGAACTGCAGGCGCATCTCTTCGATAATAAACAAGATACCGGCCAGCGGGGCATTGAACGCGGCTGAAAGTCCGGCTGCTGCACCGGTCGCCAGTAACGAATGGCGAGCTTCGGCGCTGCGCAGGCGGAAAATATCCACCATCATTTTGCCGATGTTAGCGCCCATCTGTACCGTTGGCCCTTCGCGCCCAAGTACCATACCTGCGCCCAGCGTTCCCATACCGCCGAAGAATTTAACCGGGATCACCCGCCACCAGCGCACAGGCCGCAGCTCTTCCAACGCGCCCTCAATTTCAGGGATACCTGATCCGCTGGCCTCAGGGGCAAAGCGGTGAACCAGATAGTAACCAAACATCGCCAACAGCGCTGACACCACAAAGGTCAGAGGCCACAGCAAGATCCAGTAATCACTGAAGAAACCCAAACCGGACAGGCGCATGTGCTGGATCCAGTCCACCGCCTTTTCAAACATCACGCCCAGTAAACCTGCGACAATCCCCACAATGGCGGCAACAATAAGTATGGCTACCGGCGTTTTATCGCGGCGAAGAAAATGACGCAATATATCGCTGCGTTTGCGTGGTCCGGGCGCATGGCCGTGTTCGACCGCATCGGTCTGGGATTCACTGATCATTGGCTTTTTAGGAAAAAGAGTATTGAAAGGGAGGCGCTATTAAATCATACAAATCGATATTTCTGAAAGATGAAAAGCAGAGGAAAAGGATCCTGGTCAATTAAACGCGTTGCGATTTCATAACTCGGCTGATTTCTTTAGAATGAAGGGATCACCCTCTTTTTCTACCGTTTTCAAAAGTCAGGAGCCGAATAATGAGTAAGTCTGAAAGTCTGTTTTCGCAGGCACAAGCGCTGATCCCAGGCGGGGTTAATTCGCCGGTACGCGCCTTCTCCGGCGTGGGCGGCGTTCCTTTATTCATTGAACGTGCCGATGGCGCTTTCTTGTTTGATGCCGACGGCAAAGCCTATATAGACTATGTCGGTTCGTGGGGCCCGATGGTGCTGGGACATAACAACCCTGAGATCCGCAACGCGGTGATCGACGCGGCGCAGCGCGGCCTGAGCTTTGGCGCGCCGACCGAAATGGAAGTCAAAATGGCCGAACTGGTCACCGAACTTGTGCCAAGCATGGACATGGTTCGCATGGTGAACTCCGGTACTGAAGCCACCATGAGCGCTATTCGCCTGGCCCGTGGCTTCACCCATCGCGATAAAATCATCAAGTTCGAAGGCTGCTATCACGGCCACGCCGACTGCCTGCTGGTGAAAGCCGGTTCAGGTGCATTGACCCTCGGCCAGCCAAATTCACCGGGCGTTCCGGCTGATTTCGCCAAACATACCCTGACCTGCACCTATAACGATCTTGACTCCGTTCGTGCGGCGTTTGAGCAATTCCCGGAAGATATCGCCTGCATCATCGTTGAACCCGTTGCGGGCAACATGAACTGCGTGCCGCCATTACCTGAATTCCTGCCGGGCCTGCGCGCGCTGTGTGATGAGTTCGGCGCTCTGCTGATCATCGACGAAGTCATGACCGGTTTTCGCGTCGCACTGGGCGGCGCTCAGGAGTATTACGATGTGGTGCCTGATCTCACCTGTTTGGGCAAAATCATTGGCGGCGGAATGCCGGTAGGCGCTTTTGGCGGACGCCGTGACGTAATGGAAGCGCTGGCGCCGACCGGCCCGGTTTATCAGGCGGGTACGCTGTCCGGCAACCCGATTGCCATGGCCGCGGGTATTGCCTGTCTGACGCAGGTGGCTCAGCCAGGCGTTCATCAGACGTTGGATCAACTGACCACCAATCTGGCAGAAGGCCTGCTGGACGCGGCGCAAAAAGAGAATATTCCGTTTGTGGTCAACCACGTTGGCGGCATGTTCGGCCTGTTCTTCACCGATGCAGAAACTGTCACGGGCTACCAAGACGTAATGCAGTGCAACGTCGAACGTTTCAAAAAATTCTTCCACCTGATGCTGGAAGAGGGAGTCTATCTGGCACCGTCCGCGTTTGAAGCCGGTTTCATGTCTCTGGCGCACACGCAGGAAGATATCCAGCGCACTATCGACGCCGCGCGCCGTTGTTTCTCTAAGCTTTGAATTAAGCCGAGCGCTAACAAGAAGAAAGGGGCCATTTGGCCCCTTTTTGCATGGTCAGATCGCGCTACCGACCTTGCTTCCTCAAGAGGTAGATAAAGTACGGTGCCCCGATAAAGGTGGCGAGAAGCCCCGCCGGAATTTGATCCGGGAAAATCACCATACGCCCGCACCAGTCGGCAAACACCATCAGCAAACCGCCAAGAATACTGGCGACCATCCACTGCGGCATGGCCCGGCGGAAACCCAGCATCCGCGCCATATGCGGTGCCATCAAACCAACAAAACTCAACGGGCCGATAGTCAGCGTCGCGGCAGCGGTCATGACGGCGGCCAGCAGCAGGATCGCCATGCGGCTCGGCGTTAGTGCCATGCCGACAGATTTCGCGGTCACGCTACCCAGCGGCAGGATGCTGACCCACCGGCGGCACAGCGGCACCAGCATCAACAGCACTACGGCGATAGCCGCCGTGCGCCAGGCCTGATCCAGCGTTACCGAATAGGTCGAACCAGAAAGCCAGGTGAGCAACCCTCCCATTCGCGGATCGCCACTGGCAAGCAGCAGCGATACCAACGTGCTGAACGCGGTACTTAACGCGATACCGGCCAATAGCATCCGTTCTGCCGAGAAACGCCGCAGCCCGGAAGCCACCATGATCACCAGCAGCGTGGCACCGGCACCGGCACTGCCTGCGGGCAGCAACCAGACAAAAGCGTCGCCCGGTACGATAAACAGCATCAATACCACACCAAAGGCCGCACCGGAGCTGATACCCAGCACTTCGGGGCTTGCCATCGCATTACCGGTTAGTTTTTGAATCAATACCCCTGCCGACGCCAACATCGCACCGGCCGCCAGCGCGGCTAACATTCGGGGGGTTCGCCACGGCAATAATGCGTCAAGCTGCGCGCCCGTTGACCAATTCCAGCCGTGTGAATCGCGTCCGGCCATCAGGGCCACGGCGATACCGGCCAGCAACAACAGCAACGCCAATGAAATCCAGCGGACCAAATGATGACGCTCATGCGGCACGTTATCGCCCTGCGTCAGCGGTGGCGCTGACATGCTGTTACGCAGACGCGGCAGCAGCCATAACAGCAGCGGCGCGCCGACCAGTGCCGTGGCGGCACCGGTTGAGATCTCCATCCATATCTGCGCCATGTACTGCATAATCTGATCCGTCAGCCACAGCAGCAATGCGCCAATCAGCGGTGCCAGAATCAGCCGCGAAGGCAGGCGACGAGCGCCCAGCATTTTCGCCAGCAGCGGGGCAAATAGACCGATAAATCCAATGATGCCCACGGCATTCACCAGTTGCGCACTCATCAAAATGGCGATCGTCAGCACGGTCAGCCGCGCCGCATTCAGCCCCAGACCTACGTTTTTCGCCACGCCGTCGTCCAGCCCCAGCAGGGTCATCGGGCGTTGCAGGAGAAACGCCAGCAGCCAGACGATGATCAGTCGCGGAAGCAGGAAATTTGCAACGCTCCAGTCCTGCTGGTTAAGCGAACCGGTACTCCACATATATAGGCTTTGCAGGCTCTGATAATTGAACAGGCCGAACAAACTGTTCACCGCCGCGCAATATAATCCCAGCACCAGACCGGCCAGGATCAGCGTCACCGGTGACATGCGTTTTCCCCAGGCGATGCCAAAGACCAGCAGACCAATCACCACCGCGCCAATCATGGCCGCGAACTGCTGAGTGATCTCCCCGCCAGGCAGCGCCCACAGCGTGGCAACGGTCAGTCCGAGCTGCGCACCGGCAGAAACGCCGAGCGTAGCCGGTTCCGCCAGTGGATTACGCAACACCTGCTGGAATAGCAGACCCACCAGCCCCAGACCAGCCCCCGCCAGCAGCGCAACGGCCACGCGCGGAAGCTGGCTGTAATGGAACAGCATCTGGTTAACATCATCGATATTCGGCTGCCACAACGCTTCACGCCACAGGCTGTAAGGCAATTGCTGATGCAGGTTGTAAACGGTGAGCACCGCGCTGGCCAGCGTCAGCAGGGTTAACAGAATAAAGGTCTGATTCAGTGAGCGACGGTTCATTGCGCGCTCCCTAACTGTTCATCAAGAATGCGGCAAAAGCGCATCGCGCTAAAAGTGGAACCGTAGAACCAGACGGCAGGCACCACGCTAAGCTGCTTTTCACGCACGAACGGCAGCGCCTGCCAGAGCGGTGTGCGGGAAACTTTGGCAAAAATATCGGCATCGCCGTGGCTAAAGCAGAGTGCGCGGGCGTTTTTGATTGACGCTAATCGCTCAATGCCGACGGTCACGCTGCCCCAGAAGCTGTCTTCCCCCTGCCAGGCATTGGTCAGCCCGAGGTCTTTCATCACTTCCTGGAACAAACTCCCTTTACCGAAAACCAACGCGTGGCGAGCATCAAGTAAAGAGAACAACAAAATGGGCTGCTGCGCCACCGGTTGCAGCTTCTGCCGGGTCTGGTTGAGCAGGTCGTGATAAGCCTGCACGTGCAGCGCGGCGCGATCTTGTAATCCGAGGTAATCAGCCAGTTTGTACAGCGAAGTGATGGCGCGTTTCAGCGGCTCCGTGCTGCCATCGTTGGCGACCATACCCAACACAGGGGCAATCGGTGCCAGCTGGCTGACTTTTGGGCCATAACCTTCAGACACCAGCAAGAGCGAGGGTTGGAGCTGTTGTAACAGCTCCATGTTCGGTTCCATTCTCTGGCCGACATCGATCACCGTGGCGGGAAGTTTCGGTTCATCCACCCACAAGTTGTAGTTATGGGTATCCGCCACGCCCATCGGCATCACGCCCAGTGCGATCAGCAGTTCGGCAGGCAGCCATTCTAGGGCAATAATTTTTTGCAGATCAGGACGGGAAGCAGCAAATGACGGCATTGAAGCCAGCAACGGAGAGAGCGCCAGCGCCTGTAGCAGGCGACGACGGGTTAAACCAGGAGTCAGGAAAATCTCAGACATATCAATATACGAAGCTCACCGGTGCACCACCGGCCGGATGCGGAAGGATACCCATCGGGATACCGTAAACTTGCTCCAGAACGTCACCGCGCATCATCTCCTGCGGGGTGCCCTGGGCTATCATCTCACCGCCGCGCAGCGCCATCAGATAGTCGCAATAGCGGGCTGCCATATTTAAATCGTGCAATACGGCGATCACGGTCAGCCCTTTCTCCTGGCTGAGACGATGAATAAGCGCCAGCACATCGACCTGATGGGCGATGTCCAGCGCAGACGTCGGTTCGTCGAGCAGCAAACAGCGGCTGTCCTGCGCCACCATCATCGCCAGCCATGCACGCTGACGTTCACCGCCGGACAGGCTATCGACCAGACGATGCGCAAAAGGCTTCAGCCCTACCAGCGCGATCGCCTCTTCCACTTTCTCTTTATCCTGAGGCTTAAAACGCCCCAACGCGCCGTGCCACGGGTAACGGCCAATCGCCACCAACTCCTGCACCGTCATGCCTTCGGCGGCGGGCAATTGTTGCGGCAAATAAGCCACCTGACGGGCAAATGCTTTGCTGTCCCACTGCGTCAGCGGCGTATCGTTGAGCAGGATCTGCCCTGAGGACGCAGGCTGATGGCGGCCCAGCATTTTCAATAACGTCGATTTACCTGAACCGTTATGACCAATCAGGCCACACACTTTCCCCTGCGGAAAGGTCAGCGAAAGCGGTGCCAGCAGCGTTTTTCCCGGCACGGTAAAACTCACCTGCTGCAAACTGAAGGTGCTGTCCTGCTGGGAGGTGTTCTGCGAATGCGGAGACGATTCTGGCATGGCGTTGTTTGACATAAGATTCTCAGACATCACGTTGGAGGTTCTTTACGTTGGATAAAGAAACGGAAAAGGGCACGAAATTTCGTGCCCACTTTCCTGCTGTCATATCATTCTATCAGAAGTGGAAGGTGGCAGTAGCCACCACCTGACGCTCTGCACCATAGAAACAACCGTAGCTAGCAAAGCAGCTGGCGACATAATCACGATCCAGCAAGTTGTTGACGTTCAACGCGATATTGGAACCATTCATGCCGAAGCGGCCCAGATCGTATTTCACAACGGCATCCATCACTGTCGCACTACCAACCTTGAAGGTATTCGCCGGGTCACCATAGCTTGAGCCAAGGAGACGACCACCGGTGCCCAGCGTCAGACCACTGAATGGCCCCTCGTTGAAGGTGTAATCCCCCCACAGCGATGCCATATGTTTTGGCACCTGCTCAGGCGTGTTGCCTTTGAGCGTGGTGTCGGTGGTGTACTCTGCGTCGGTATAGGTATAAGACGCCGTTACGTTGATATTGGCGTTAACCGCCGCTTTCGCTTCCAGTTCTACCCCACGTGAACGAATTTCACCGCCCTGGATAGAAGAGAAAACATTGACCGGATCAGACATCAGGTTATTGGTTTTCGTCAGCTGATAAACCGCACCCGTGACCACAATCGGCATATCTTTCGGAATGTATTTTACACCGGCTTCGTACTGCTTACCTTTCGATGGAGCAAAGGTTTGGCCGCTAAAATCAGCACCTGAGGTCGGTTCGAAGGATTCACTGTAGCTGAAGTAGGGGGAGATGCCGTTATCAAACAGGTAGTTCAAACCACCACGCCAGGTAAATTGGCTATCATCACGGCTGGTGTAAGTATTGGCCTGGTAAGCATTGGTAGACTGTTCAACCCAGTCGTAACGCCCACCGAGGGTCAAAACAAATTTATTCCACTCGGCCTGATCCTGCACGTAAAGACCGGTCTGCTTCTGCTTGTTCTGCTGGTAAGGGGCTGCATCACCGAAATCAAAATCTTCGTAAACGGGATTCTGCAAATTCAGATCGGTTGCGCTGCCGAAGGTAGCATTTACATCGTTGCGCAGACGTTGGAAATCAATACCGGTTAGCAGCGTGTGATCAACATCACCCGTCGCAAATTTGCTTTGCAATTGAGTGTCTACTGCAAAGTTATTCAGCTTCTCATTATCGACTACGGTGCTGCGTTTTAGGGTGTAAGGATTGTTTGCATCGATCCCTACGCCGTACACACTTTTCTGAGCCGTTTTTGATTCGACATAACGCAAGTTTTGGCGCACGGTAAAAGTGTCATCCAAAGCGTGTTCGAAACTGTAACCGACCAGTTTATGAGACAGGGAGTAAGTATTGTTCGGTGCGCCTTCATTAAAATTGGTCGGTAAATGCGAGCCATTTGGCAGCGGCTGTACCGTACCTTCTTTGGGTAACCAACCGTAATAGCCCGTTTCCGGGCTATCTTGCAGGTTAGCTAAGAAAGTGAAATTGGTTTTGTCATCAGGGCGCCATGTAAAAGAGGGCGCGATCGCATAGTTTTTCTCTTTCGCCATGTCCTGCTGGGAATCATTCGAGCGAGCCACGCCAGTCAGACGGTAAGAGTAAACACCGTCATCATCAAGCGCATCACTGAAATCAAACCCCGTCTGGAACAGGTTATCGGTGCCCATTTTGAACTGTACTTCTTTCAGTGGCTCTGTGGTCGGGCGTTTGCTGACCATAGAAATAATACCGCCGGGGCTGCTTTTTCCGTACAAAACAGAGGCCGGGCCGCGCATCAATTCAACGCGTTCCAGCATATACGGGTCGATGATCACTTCGTTATAGAAATCACCCTGCAGCTTCAAACCGTCCAGATAGTTGTTCTGGTTGACGGAGCCAAAACCACGAATTTTAACCGCATCATAGGTATTCGAAGAACCACGCGTCGCTACGGTGATGCCGGGGGTATAACCCAGCGCTTCTTTGACCGACTGCGGCTGGTGCGTATCCATCTCTTCACGCGTCACCACAGAAATAGACTGCGGCGTCTTAACGATTGGCGTATCGGTTTTAGTCGCGGAGGCACTTTGCTTAGCGGCGATGGTCGGTGCGGGGCCCCAGGCAGATTCCTGCGCTACATCAGCAGACGTTGTACCGGTGACAACAATGGTGTCGTCTTTTGCTGTGGAGGCGGCGTTAGCCTGAAAAGCATAAGAACCCAGTGCAGCGGCGATAGTTAACGCCAGTGTGCCACGCTGAAATGTTCGCTTGGATAAAGTCAGTGAAAGTGAGCGCTGAAGTGCCATTTGTTATTCTCTGGAGATGTTTGAATGGGAATGTAAACGATAATTATTATTATGAAGGTCGCATAATATGCGCATCGTATAGCCTTCCGCAAGTCTATTTAGACCCGATAAGATGTGAGTGAATAAAAAATAACCCCATGTGAATCAGGGGTAAAATTGAATGAAGAGTGTTCGAAACAGGATGTAAAGAATCTGAAGAGTAGATGTCGCGAATGTTGCGTAACCGCAGAAGTGAAAAGAGAAACCCGCGGATGCATACTGCCAATATTAGTTAGCAACCTAAAGCGAACAAGAAAACAACGTTGAGGATGCAGCCAAAACAAAATACAGTACGCCCCCTCCACCGCGTTTGACCGGTCCTCCGACGTCTACAGATTGGCCTGGTAAACAGCGGGATTATGAAGGCTGAAATGGAATCTCGCCGACACGACAGATACACAGTTATTACACAATAAAAGCACCACATTATATTGGGAAGACTTTATGCAATCCTCTGTTAGTAAACAAGAAAGCCGGACATTCCTCGGCCATCCTTATCCACTCAGATCCCTGTTTTTTACCGAAATGTGGGAGCGGTTTTCGTTTTATGGCATTCGCCCGTTACTGATCCTGTTTATGTCCGCGGCAGTCTACGACGGCGGCATGGGGCTGGCGCGTGAAAATGCCTCAGCGATTGTCGGCATTTTCGCCGGCAGCATGTATTTGGCGGCCCTGCCGGGCGGTTGGCTGGCGGATAACTGGCTGGGTCAGCAAAGAGCCGTCTGGTACGGTTCGATTCGGGCCTGTACCAGATTCTGTGTAAATGCTTTTTTATAAATACTCAGCCAGTCGCTCTGGATATTGGATCATAAAGTGGTTTAAGGCTTGACGCCAGTTTTGTATTGGCATCGTCCATTTTGCTGATG
>BHES01000092.1 GCA_003864575.1 Enterobacterales bacterium | reverse complement strand
TCACGACTTTGACGCTGTAGCTCTTCAAGGGCAATCTTCTGTTTTGCAGTCAGCTCTATTTTCATCGCGCTGAGCATGATATTTATCAGCTGGATAATCAAGCACTTTCAATGACCACGGGTATATACGGTAGTTGATGCTTTGCACTAAAGCCCCTGCTCCCTCTTCAAAAGCCACGCCGGTGGGAGTAAATTGTGCGCTTCGCTTTGTTCCACGGCCATCTTGTGCCAGGGAAGAACAGGCTTTACACAAAAGGCTCACATTTCATGTCCCCGATTGAAAAATCCCGCAAACTGGACAACGTCTGCTACGACATTCGCGGCCCGGTACTCAAAGAAGCAAAACGTCTGGAAGAAGAAGGCAATAAGGTTCTCAAGCTGAATATCGGCAATCCTGCGCCATTTGGATTTGATGCCCCTGACGAAATTCTTGTCGACGTTATCCGTAACTTACCGACCGCTCAGGGCTATTGTGACTCGAAAGGCCTTTTTACCGCACGTAAAGCCATCATGCAGCATTATCAGGCGCGTGAGATGCGCGACATGACCGTTGAAGATATCTATATCGGTAATGGTGTTTCAGAACTGATCGTCCAATCGATGCAGGCGCTGCTCAATACCGGCGATGAAATGCTGGTTCCCGCGCCCGATTACCCGTTATGGACCGCTGCCGTCTCCCTTTCCGGGGGCAATGCCGTACATTATCTGTGTGACGAAGGTGCAGACTGGTTCCCCGATCTGGATGATATTCGCGCCAAAATCACTCCGCGTACTCGCGGTATCGTGATCATCAACCCAAATAACCCAACAGGCGCGGTGTACAGCAAAGAGTTGCTGATGGAAATCGTCGAAATTGCCCGGGAACATAATCTGATTATCTTCTCTGATGAAATCTACGACAAAATTTTGTATGACGATGCCGAGCACGTTTCTATTGCTGCGCTGGCACCCGACTTACTGACCGTGACCTTCAATGGTCTGTCGAAGACCTACCGCGTGGCGGGTTTCCGTCAGGGTTGGATGGTGCTTAATGGGCCGAAAAAACACGCTAAAGGCTATATCGAAGGGCTTGAGATGCTGGCCTCAATGCGGCTATGCGCCAACGTGCCGATGCAACATGCGATTCAAACCGCACTCGGTGGTTATCAAAGCATCAGCGAATTTATTCAGCCCGGCGGGCGTCTGCTTGAACAACGAGACAAAGCCTGGGAGTTGATAAACCAGATCCCTGGCGTCTCCTGCGTGAAACCTAAGGGGGCGTTGTATATGTTCCCGCGCATCGATGCCAAGCGCTTTAACATTCATGACGACCAGAAAATGGTCCTTGATCTGCTGTTACAGCAAAAAGTTCTGTTGGTTCAGGGCACCGCATTTAACTGGCCGTATCCGGATCACGTGCGTATTGTCACCCTGCCACGCGTGGATGAGCTGGAAATGGCCGTCGGCAAACTGGCTCGGTTCCTCGAAACTTATCGTCAGTAATACTCATGGGCGCGGCTTCTGTCGCGCCCTGTTTTATCTTTCCCTTCTGACTTGCCGATTGCTTCTCGACTGCTCACAATAGAACCTCATCCGCTGTTGTTGTTGAGAAACCTATGAGCCAAAGCCACTTTTTTGCCTACCTGTCCCGTTTAAAATTAATTGGCCGCTGGCCTCTGATGCGCAATGTACGTACTGAAAACGTGTCAGAGCACAGTTTGCAGGTCGCCTTTGTGGCCCACGCCCTCGCTGTGATTAAAAATCGCAAATTTGATGGTCATCTGAATGCTGAACGCGTCGCGTTGCTGGCGATGTACCACGATGCCAGCGAAGTACTGACCGGCGATATGCCTACGCCAATCAAGTATTACAATCCACAGATTGCGCATGAATACAAGAAGATAGAAAAGATTGCTCAGCAGAAAATGATCGAAATGCTGCCCGAAGAACTTCAGGCTGATTTCCGTTCATTGATTGATGAGCATTACTACAGTGCCGAAGAGAAACTGACGGTGAAACAGGCTGATGCGCTGTGCGCTTATCTGAAATGCCTTGAGGAATTGTCGGCCGGAAATACCGAATTCACCCTTGCAAAAGCGCGCCTGGAGAAAACCCTCGCACTGCGCCAGAGCCCGGAAATGGACTATTTTATGGACGTCTTCATTCCGAGCTTCAGTTTGTCACTGGATGAAATCAGCCAGGATTCACCACTCTAAGCCATTAGAATGGGAACAGCACGGGTACCAATAGAACACTCACCACCATGACCATCAGGGTGAAAGGTACGCCAATACGCACAAAGTCGCCAAAGCGGTAATTCCCCGGCACCATCACCAGCGTATTTACCGGTGATGAAACCGGCGTCATAAAGGCCGCAGAGGCGGCGATGGCGACGATCATGGTAAACGGATAAGGTGACAGCCCCATCTGGTATGCGGTGGCGATGGCGATGGGTGCCATCAGCACCGCCGTCGCGGTATTCGAGATAAACAAGCCGATGGTTGCGCACAGAATAAATAAGCTAAGCAGCATGATGCGCGGCCCATGCCCACCGCTGATGTCCATTAACCCTTGCACGATGAGCGTTACCCCACCGGTTTTTTGCAGCGCTAACGCAAACGGCATCATGCCGACGATCAGTAGCAGGCTCGGCCAGTGAATGGATTTGTATGCCCCTTCCATCGTGATACAACGGAATTTCCCCATCAGCAGACAGGCCACAATCGCCGCAATAGCGTTGGGCACTTCATCTGTGAGCATCAGCGCCACCATCAGCGCCAAACAAAACAGGGCATGGGGCGCCTGACTGACTGCCGGCGCAACGTCATCGACCTCAGCAGGCAGATTCAATACGATAAAATCATGCATTTTCTGCTGTAGCTGGCGGATAAGCTTCCAGTCGCCGATCACTAGCAGCATATCGCCAAGCTGCAGCTCCTCATCAACCAGTTTGCCTTCCATCGCTTCACCCTGACGACGGATCCCCACGACATTGAGCCCGTAACGCGAACGAAAAGCCACCTGCCGCAGACTCTTACCCAACAGTTCGGAATCGGGTATCAGTGACACCTCGGCCATGCCAACGTCTCGGGATTGTTCAGAGAAATATTCACCACGCAGCACCAACGGTTCAAGTTGTTCATCCACACAGAACTGGCGGACGGAGACTTCACTGTCCGTCATGTCAATCAACAGGACATCACGTGCACGCAGCTCCGTGCTGCCCGTTGCGCTGACCATCACACGCCGAAATTTGCGCCAGCGTTCGATACCCACCACGTTAGCCCCGTATCGGGCGCGCAGATGCAGGTCATCAAGCGTTTTGCCAACCAGCGGCGAGCCGGAACGGATTGCCATGCGACGCGCCCGACCGGTAAGCCGGTAGTCACGAATCAGATCACGAAAAGTACGTCGCTTCCAGGCCTCTTTATTCTCGACTCTGCCGCTATCTGCGCAAAGCCAGCGTCGGGCCACCAGCATGTAACCCACGCCCATCACCAGCACCACCAAACCCACCGGCGTGACGCCAAAAAAGCCGAAACCGTCAAAACCTTCGCGCAGCAGTTCACTATTAACCACCATGTTCGGCGGTGTCGCCACCAGCGTCATCATGCCGCTGATAAGCCCGGCAAAACTCAGCGGCATCATCAGCCGCGCCGGGGCCGTTTTCATTTTGGCCGACACACTCAGCACCACCGGGATAAAAATAGCGACCACGCCGGTGGAACTCATAAAGGCGCCGAGACCGGCGACGGTCAACATCAGCAGCACCAGCATACGAGTTTCACTGTTACCCGCGACCTTCATCAGCCATTCGCCCACCTGATAGGCAACACCGGTGCGCACCAGACCATGACCGACCACGAACAACGCAGCGATCAATATCACGTTCGGGTCACTGAAGCCTGCCATGGCTTCATTCAGCGTCAGGGTTCCACTCATCACGAAAGCGATAATGACCAGCAGTGCGACCACATCCATACGCAGTTTATTGCTGGCAAAAAGTACCATGGCTGCGGCCAGCAACATCAGTACCCAAATCAGTTCAGTCGTCAAAACAAGGCTCCCTTTGTGATGAGAAGACAAAAACGGTAAAAGAAGATAAGAAAGTTTGAAAGGATGCCATAAAAAAACCCCGCAGGTGCGGGGTTCATATCAACGAATTCGACGTTTTAATCAGCAAATTGATGGTTTAGCGCAAACTTATCACGCAACCACCTTGTTCGGTCGCTTCCACCACCAGCACTTCCAGCGTAGTCAGGATCAACGCCACGTTGTCCATTCCGGGCGTATCCAATGGTGCATTAACGGCAATCACCTTGCAGCCAGCGGCAAGTCCGGACATCACGCCAGCTGCCGCATCTTCCACCACCACGCAATCCTGCGGTGCCAGACCTAAACGTTCAGCCCCCAACAAATAAGCATCTGGCTGAGGTTTACCCCGTTTTACCAGCTCTGCCGTGATAAACACCTCAGGCTTCGGTAAATTCGCAGCAGCATGGCGCGCGTGCGCCACCGGGACTGAGCCTGAAGTAACAATTGCCCAGGGAATATTCTGGCGGTTCAGTTCACTAAGCAGCAGATGCGCCCCCGGTAAGGCAGTAACGCCTTCGGTATCGGTCGCTTCAATTTTTTCCAGTTTCAGGAATTCGCGCTGGATGGCCTCTTCACTTTCACCGGGCATAAAATGACGTAAAGACGTGATCGCCTGTTTGCCGTGAATAAACGCCAACACTTCCTGCGGGCTGATACTGCGACTCAGCGCCCAGTTAATCCAGGCACGTTCAACCGCGGGCAGTGAATCGACTAACGTTCCATCAAGGTCGAACAAGAAACCTTTGCACTCCACAAGCGACTCCTTTTATGTCTCAGGCATTAATAATCTGTGCGATCTCTACGGCGCTTAAATGATACTGACGCGGGCAGGCCAGCCAGATGGTCAACATGCGCTGGTATTTTTCCCACATTTTGGTTTGCGAGTTAAAACCGTGCGTACCGGAATCAAAATCCGTATAGCGCCCTTCAGTATTCACCATAAAACGCACGTAGCTCAGATAACGGGATTCCGTCGCCGCATCAAAGCCAAGGAACTCCAGACGTCGGCGATCCAAACCCTGGGTTTCTTTCAGATTGGTCCATGAAACCTGCATCGCGTGGTGCATTTCCATGATATTGATGACGGTACGGCAGGTCTCTTCAGGCAACTCACCAAAGTCACGGTCGAGTTCACGCATCTGTAAACCAAAACCACGCTCGATCACCGTTTGCAGACGGCGATAGCGGTCGGCGTTGTCCGGATCCAGCATGGTCATCATTTTATATTGATTGGATAAAATCAGGCGTTGAGCGTTTGTCATTTCCATCGTGAAACTCCTCGTGTCTGCATAATGACCAAAGCATGGCACAGCGCAAACTTGCGCGAAATCTCAAGCTGACCATTCTTTGATTTGAACCCATAAACTGAGCTGAAATGCATTTAATTAAGCAGCCTGAATGGACAATGAAAAGCGGCATTGGGCAAAACGGATGCCGAAGCATCCGTTAAATATCGTCAAGGAAGGTTTTATCCAACTGTTTGAAAGCGCGCTTTAGCACGTCAGCCAGCGACTGATATGTTGGCGTCCCTTCGACAGGAGCCAGCGCTTGCCCGGCTTCGACCAGCTTTTGGCGGACGTCGTGGAACCAGCCAAGTAAGGTCGGAGGCAATGGCGTTAATGAACGGCGGCCCAGCCACCAGAGGCCCTGCATCGGCAAGCTACAGGCAAATATGGAAGTGGCAACTGCCGGGCCGAGTTGGCCACCGAGGGCAATTTGCCAGGTGAGCGTGAATACGGCCAGCGGCGGCATAAATCGCACAGCAAAACGCGTCGCTGTGGAGATGCGGTTCTCAGGAAACACCGGCGCCAGACGCTTATCGGACGGCCAGGTTTTCATATAATGCTGCCCTCGCTGGAATACCTGAAACCAGCTGACAGAACCTGATGGCTTAGTGGTCATGTTGCACCTCAACTTCACACATAAAAATTAAAAAATAGTTTTAAATGACAAACGGGATTTTAGCACGATTAAATATATTTTGTTTTTGCGGACACCAATCGGTATCCTGTCCCAGCAAAATCGGGTCTTTTTAGAAAGTGTCTCATACGGCCTGCTGGCGGTTTGAAGACCCTTCACCCGCTTTTACAGAGGACTGGTACCATATTGCCTCTGCACAAGGTGTTTTGTAATTAAATATCGTCTTATTTGTTAGTGTTTTTACAAATAAACAACACTAACAAATAACATTCTGAAGAACCAATAACAGGCATGTTCTGTGCGTTGCCCGAATAACTTTTGTTCTATAACGACCCGGCATTCACTGAGGTCAGTGATTCTTCAGCTTTTTCATTATCATGCTGGTTTTGGTTGTCTGGCATGATGCTAATCATAATTGTCAGCGTCATTATGCGCTACGCTTGATGTCAGACTGACGATTTATTAACCATGTGTATTGTTTCATTCTAAACAACACCCACTATTAAATAGGTACTTCCATGTCGAGTAAGCTAGTTCTGGTTCTTAACTGTGGCAGTTCTTCTCTTAAGTTCGCCATCATTGATGCAGTGAACGGCGAAGAGCATATTTCTGGTTTGGCCGAATGTTTCCACCTGCCTGAAGCCCGCCTTAAGTGGAAAATGGACGGCAAGAAAGAAGAAGCCGCTTTAGGTGCTGGTGCAGCGCACAGTGAAGCGCTGAAATACATCGTTAACAACATCTTGGCGCAAAAACCTGAACTGTCTGCTGAACTGGTTGCCATCGGCCACCGTATCGTTCACGGCGGCGAAAAGTTGACTAAATCCATGCTCATCAACGACGCTGTGATTCAGGGTATCAAAGAATCTATCCCGTTTGCACCACTGCATAACCCGGCACACCTGATCGGTATCGCTGAAGCGTTGAAATCCTTCCCGAAACTGGCTGATAAAAATGTTGCGGTCTTCGACACAGCATTCCATCAGACCATGCCGGAAGAGTCTTATCTCTACGCTCTCCCGTACAGCCTGTACCGCGATCATCACATCCGTCGTTATGGCGCACACGGCACCAGCCACTTCTATGTGACGCAAGAAGCCGCGAAAATGCTCAACAAGCCAGTGGAAGAAGTGAACCTGATCACTTGCCATCTGGGTAACGGCGGTTCTGTCAGCGCAATCCGTAACGGTAAATGCGTGGATACTTCCATGGGTCTGACCCCGCTGGAAGGTCTGGTTATGGGCACCCGCAGCGGTGACATCGACCCGGCAATCATCTTCCACCTGCATGACGCACTGGGCATGAGCGTTGATCAAATCAACAAATTGCTGACCAAAGAGTCTGGCCTGTTGGGCCTGACCGAAGTCACCAGCGACTGCCGTTATGTTGAAGACAACTACACCACAAAAGAAGATGCCAAGCGTGCAATGGACGTCTTCTGCCACCGTCTTGCGAAATACATCGGTTCTTACACTGCATTGATGGATGGCCGCCTTGACGCTGTCGTCTTCACCGGTGGTATCGGCGAGAACGCAGCGATGGTTCGCGAATTGTCTCTTGATAAACTGGCTCTGCTGGGCTTTGAAATTGACCACGAACGCAACCTGGCTGCCCGCTTCGGCAAATCCGGTGCCATCAACAAAGAAGGCACCCGTACTGCGCTGGTTATTCCAACCAACGAAGAGCTGGTTATCGCTCAAGATGCGGCTCGTCTGACCGCATAACAATGCATCCTACTGCCAGCGTCTGCTGGCAGTTTTTTTATAGCAGTTTTTCATAACAGGCGAGCGTAGCCAGTCCGGAAGCAGCCAGCGTTAAGTCCCCGTCGTCACCTGTTCAAATACAGAGTAACGAACCCGCGCAGCCCCTTCCCTACCGTGTCATGCGTCGTCTGGCAAACCAGAGAGGTTTAGCCGTGTCCCGTACAATTATGTTGATCCCTACAGGCACCAGCGTCGGTCTGACCAGCGTCAGTCTTGGTGTGATCCGTGCCATGGAACAAAAAGGCGTCAGCCTGAGTGTGTTCAAACCTATTGCGCAACCGCGCACCGGCGGCGATGCACCCGATCAGACCACCACCATCATCCGCGCCAACTCCAGCGTGCCAGCGGCTGAACCGCTGAAAATGAGCCACGTGGAAACCTTGTTGGGCAGCAACCAGCAAGACGTGCTGATGGAAGAGATCATTGCCCGTTACCACGAAAACACCAAAGATGCCGAAGTGGTCCTGGTTGAAGGTTTAGTGCCAACGCGCAAACATCAGTTTGCCAACGCGCTGAACTATGAAATTGCTAAAACCCTGAATGCTGAAATCGTCTTTGTTATCGCACTGGGTAATGACTCTCCGGCCCAGTTGAAAGAGCGTATCGAACTGGCCAGCAGCAGCTTCGGCGGCAGCAAGAACAAAAACATCACCGGCGTTATCATCAATAAACTGAACGCACCGGTTGATGATCAGGGTCGTACCCGCCCAGATTTGTCAGAGATCTTTGATGATTCCACCAAGGCCAGCGTTGCCAACGTTGACCCAAGCCAGCTGTTTGCTAACAGCCCGCTGCCGGTGCTGGGCTGTATTCCATGGAGCTTTGAGCTGATTGCCACCCGTGCAATCGACATGGCTAAGCACCTGAATGCCCGCATTATCAATGAAGGCGATGTTCATACCCGCCGCGTCAAATCTGTGACCTTCTGTGCGCGCAGCATTCCGCACATGCTGGAACATTTCCGCCCAGGCTCCCTGCTGGTCACCTCAGCAGACCGTCCTGACGTGTTGGTTTCAGCCTGTCTGGCGGCGATGAACGGCGTTGAAATCGGCGCTATCCTGCTGACTGGCGGTTACGACATCGACGAGCGTATCAACACATTGTGTGAACGCGCCTTTAAAACCGGCCTGCCGGTCTTTATGGTTGAAACCAATACCTGGCAGACCTCGCTCAGCCTGCAAAGCTTCAATCTGGAAGTTCCTGCGGACGACCATCAGCGCGTAGAGAAGCTGCAACAGTATGTGGCATCCCATATCAACAGCGACTGGATCAACTCCCTGAGCGCCCATTCAGAGCGTTCACGCCGTCTTTCGCCACCTGCGTTCCGTTATCAGTTGACCGAACTGGCGCGCAGTGCCAACAAACGTATCGTGCTGCCAGAAGGCGACGAACCGCGTACCGTGAAAGCCGCCTCACTCTGTGCTGAACGTGGTATCGCCGAATGCGTACTGCTGGGCAACCCGGAAGAGATCCAACGCGTTGCCGCCGCTCAGGGCATTGAACTGGGCAAAGGCATTCAGATTGTTGACCCGGTTGTCGTGCGCGAAGAGTATGTGGCCCGTCTGGTCGAACTGCGCAAAAGCAAAGGCATGACCGAAGTGGTTGCCCGCGAGCAGCTGGAAGACAATGTGGTGCTTGGCACCCTGATGCTGGAAAAAGGTGAAGTTGACGGTCTGGTTTCTGGCGCGGTTCATACCACCGCCAATACCATCCGCCCACCGTTGCAGTTGATCAAAACCGCACCGGGCAGCTCACTGGTTTCTTCTGTGTTCTTCATGCTGCTGCCTGACCAGGTTCTGGTTTACGGTGACTGCGCGATTAATCCAGATCCAACGGCTGAACAGCTGTCTGAAATCGCGATTCAATCTGCCGATTCTGCTGCTGCCTTTGGTATCGAACCGCGCGTTGCGATGATCTCCTACTCCACCGGTAACTCTGGTGCCGGTAGCGACGTTGAAAAAGTGCGTGAAGCGACCCGTCTGGCACAGGAAAAACGCCCTGATCTGATCATCGATGGTCCGTTGCAGTACGACGCCGCTATCATGGCTGATGTTGCGAAATCTAAAGCACCAAACTCTCCGGTTGCAGGTCAGGCTACCGTGTTCATCTTCCCTGATCTGAACACCGGTAACACCACCTACAAAGCGGTTCAGCGTTCAGCGGATCTGGTTTCTATCGGGCCGATGCTGCAAGGCATGCGCAAACCTGTCAACGACCTGTCCCGTGGCGCATTGGTAGACGATATCGTTTACACCGTTGCCCTGACAGCGATTCAGTCAGCACAGGCAGAAGCTGCTGCTAAAGCGTAATCTGTTTCTGTAATACAAAACGCCGACGTTATGTCGGCGTTTTTTTGTGGCTTGTATTGGCGAATCACATCGTCATCACAACAGCGTTTTTGCCGCTTCCAGAATATGTTCGGCCGTCAGGCCATACTCCTGCTGTAAAAACTCCTGCGTGCCGACCTGACCGTAACGCTCTTTGACGCCGACGCGGCGCATCGGCACAGGATGGTGCTCAACCAGAACTTCCGCCACGGCCGATCCCAACCCATTGTGAATACTATGGTTTTCACAGGTCACGATTTTGCCGGTTTTGGCCGCGTACTTCTGGATAATCTCTTTATCGATAGGTTTAAGCGTGAACATGTCGATGACTGCGGCACTCACTCCTTCACGTTCCAGCATTTGCGCCGCTTTCAGAGCTTCCGCGACCATAATACCGTTGGCAATCAGCGTAATATCACTGCCATCGCGCAGCAGGTTGGCTTTGCCGATAGTGAACGTCGAGCCTTCCTGATAAATCTGCGTTGCCTGTTTACGGATAGTTCGCACCCAGTAAAAGCCTTTTAAATCCATCAGCTGCAACAGAATATTGCGGAACATCACCGCGTCCGTCACCTCCAGCACGACCGAATTCGCCAGTCCGCGCACGATACCCATGTCTTCGAATGACATATGGGTACCCCCGTTGTGGCAGGCGGTCACACCGGCATCGGAAGCGATCACTTTGACGTTATTTTTCTGATAATCGAGCGACATAAACAGCTGATCAAAACAGCGGCGGCTGGCAAAGGCGGTAAAGGTGTGAACAAAAGGAATACGGCCGGTCAGCGACAATCCGGCCGCGACGCCAATCACGTTGGCTTCCATAATGCCGCAGTTAATCACATGCTGCGGGTGATCTTTATGTACTGAGTCCATCGCCATCGAGCTCATCAGATCTGCCTCAAGCGCAATGATCGGCGTGTTCTCAACAATCTTTTCACGCACAGTGTTGGCATACACTTTACGCATTTCCGTGGTATCAGGTTTCAGTTCCAGTGTGACTTCAAACATGCGCGGCCTCCAGTTCTGCAATGGCGTTTTCGATTTCCAGTTTCACGTCCGGTGTTAAACGCAGATGGTGTGAATTCGCCAACTGCTCAAGATATTTCACGCCCTGTCCTTTCACGCTGTCGAGCACGATCACCAGCGGGCACTGTTCGCCCCGGCGGACCGGAGTCAACGCCTGTTGCAGTACGGCGATGTCATCGCCCTTGATGGTCAGAACATCAAAACCGAATGCGCTAAATTTCGCTGCCAGATCAAAGGGCTTAATCACTTCGTCAAGCAGTCCGTCGAGCTGCTGTTTGTTGTAATCGATAAACAACGTCAAGTTGTTCAAATTATGGTGAGCAATAAACTGGAAAGCCTCCCAGCACTGCCCTTCATTAAGTTCACCATCACCCAGAATGCAGAACACGCGGTTGTCGCGGCCCGCCAGTTTGTGCGAAAGCGCCATACCGGAAGCAATGGAAACACCCTGCCCAAGAGAACCCGTGGTGGCATCAACGCCGACAGTGCGCAGGCGATCCGGATGGCTTGGCAGCTTGGTTCCGTTCTGGTTCAGCGTTTTCAAATCTGATTGAGGAAAATAGCCTTTCAGACCCAGCGTGGCGTAAAGCGCCGGGCCGGCATGGCCTTTTGACAGCACGAAATAATCGCGCTCCGGCCAGTCAGGGCGTGCCGGATCAATACGCATCACATCGCCGTACAACACCGCCAGCGTTTCCACCACCGACATGCTGCCGCCGTAGTGACCAAAGCCTAACCCGGTGAGCATTTTCAGTGTCTCAATACGGATTTGACGCGCAAACTCACGAACATCCTGGACATCTTTCATGTTTATAGATCCTTATTTAGCCTATGCGGCGGCCCAGCCTGTGATGTTTCAACAGGCCGAACCGCGCATTTCCCAGGTGAATAACAGTGAATTACTTTTCGATAACCGCTTTTTCTGCGGCTGGCTTTTTCGCCAGATAGTTGTAGGCAACCAGCGCGGCGAAGATGGCAACAATCAGCGCCATAATGCCTTCCTTCGACATGAAGCGAGCCAGGTTGCCCAGCAAGATGCCGATGACACCGAAGTCCGCGTCAGAGAAGGTCGCGTTGGCGAAGCCCAGCGCACCGAGCACAGGCAGCAACAGAACCGGCAGGAAGGTGATCAGCACGCCGTTAGCAAAGGCACCGAACATCGCACCACGGCGTCCGCCCGTTGCGTTACCGAACACACCCGCTGTCGCACCGGTGAAGAAGTGCGGCACCACGCCAGGAAGAATCAACACCATATGCATCTGCCCCAGCAGGAACAGACCGACCAGACCGCCGAGGAAGCTGAACAGGAAGCCAATCAGCACCGCGTTTGGTGCATACGGATACACCACAGGGCAGTCCAGCGCCGGACGAGCATTCGGCACCAGTCGCTCGGAGAAGCCGACGAACGCCGGGACGATTTCAGCCAGAATCAGACGCACGCCTTGCAGGATGATGAACACACCCGCCGCAAACGTGATGGCCATAATGATGGAGTACACCAGATAGTTCTGACCTGCGCTGTAAGTGGCTTCGACAAAAATCTGCCCGGCGAAGACCGCCATAATCAAATAAATGATGATCATGGTCAGCGAGATGGAGATGGAACTATCGCGCAGGAAGCTGAGGTTTTTCGGCAGGTTCATCTCTTCAGTAGAGCGTGACCCCTTACCGACCTTACTGCCGATCCAGCCGGACAACACATAGCCGATAGTACCGAAATGGCCAAAGGCGATATCGTCGTTTCCGGTGATCTTACGCATATAACGCTGCGCCAGTGCCGGGAAGAACGCCATGATAAGGCCGAGCGTCAGGGAACCGGTGAAGACCAGCGCCACACCTTCGAAACCGGCTACGGTCAGGATGACGCTGATCATACAGGCCATGTAGAACGTGTGGTGTCCGGTTAAAAAGACATATTTGAGACGGGTGAAACGTGCCACGATAAGGTTTGCCACCATACCGAAGGCCATAATTAATGCCGTCGGCGCACCGAATTTCTCCATCGCGATAGAGACAATCGCCTCGTTGTTCGGAATAATTCCCTGAATATTAAACGCGTGTTCGAACATCCCGCCCAACGGATTTAACGAGCCGACTAATACCGTCGCGCCCCCCGCTAAAACGAGAAAACCCAGTATGGTTTTAACCGTGCCTTTGACCACATCAGAAAAGTTTTTCTTTTGCGCGACCAGACCGATTAATGCGATAAGCCCCACCAGCACGGCAGGCACTTTTAATATATCAACCACAAACTTGAGCGTTTCCTGGATAAACATACCCACCCCATTAATTCATTTAATAATAACGAAATTTTATTACGCGATATTAAAAGGCGTAATTGTCGCAGGCAGTTTGGATACGAACAGCGCGGAGAAACCGGAGCGTACACAGAGTACCTGAGGATTTCGAGCACTGGACGGATTCAAAATGGCAAGTAAAATAGCCTTACCTACATTGGGTACTTTTCAAAATGGGCGACTAGCTTAGTCTCCAGCTCATTAATATCCACAATATTTGTAATAGTAACTAACTGGTTTTCAGGAATGTTAGCGCTGGCGGCGATATCTTTGGCCATCACGAACAGATCGGCTTCACTGGGAATGGCTGAGGATAAATCAGAGTGCTCAACGTCGGCCTGAATATTCAACTTCTTCAGCACTTTCTTGATGTTCATTTCGACCATAAAGCTGCTGCCCAAACCGGAACCGCAAATCGCCATAATTTTCATGATTTTTACGGCTTTGTTGAATAAATCAGATTTTGATAAAGGTGCTCCTCATTGCTCATTTTCTCAGGCAACTCTTACACTCTTCGGCATTCCTGCAAGCGTCATTTTATTTAAAGCCCGGATCATGGACATAGCC
>BHES01000091.1 GCA_003864575.1 Enterobacterales bacterium | reverse complement strand
AGTTCCGGGAGGAGATAAGACGATTTTTTAGTGAAATATTACCGGGACTTTCTGGTGCGTTGCCACGCCGAATTAATGACAACTTCCAGATGCTGAAAAATGCATCTTCAAGTTAACTGTGTATAGAGTGATTCGCTGTTAATAAAAACCGCCTTTTTATCGGTGATTCTATTCACTTAGGTATTTTATAAGTGAATATTCGTTTTAATGATCCCAAAGATAACGAAGGAATCAGGCTTCCAGCCCTGTTTCCTTCGTTGGTAGCCTGAAATTCTCGGCCTTCAATACGTCTGAATACTGCCGTTTTCTGCGGCGCTATGAGAGCCATCGGTGCTCTTTCATGATTGATTACCACTCATGAATGTTTCACCGCATCGTTGTTTCACGGCATCAAAAAACCATCAGTTAGTTTCTGTTCTTAAACAGGATGCGGTGAATTTGTCGATGAGTAAGAAAAATAACAGTACAGAATTTTATGATAGGGAGAGGGAAAGCATCGTTGTTATTTTCCCTTCAGGAAGTTCAGATGTCTGGAGGCACTCGGGCGAAACTCGGGGCTAAATTGTACCAGCTACGTCCGATCATAATGCCATCTGAGTAAAGATGGTGATATCACCTCTACTCAGATGGCCAAATTCAGTGTGCTGCTACAAACCCGACTATTGCACAAACTATGAATGCTGGTTTTGCGTTTTAACGGGGGCACGCTCTGGTTTACCGGAGAACAGGAAGCGCAGCACCGGGATACGCTTGTGGATCTCATACAGTATGAAGGCGGTGCCAAAAACAAATACCAGCCCAACGAGGAAACCAACCCAGTCATTGTGAATCCGCGGAGTAATAAAAGCACCATAGATCAGGGTCAGCGGATGGTGAACCAGATAGATGAACAGGGAAGAGTTCACTAAATACGTTATCCATGGAGACTGGAAATTCAACACATAGTGGCTGAAAGAGAACACCACGTTGACCATCAGGATACCCAGTAACGACGTAATAATCGCATCCAGTTCCATGGAGTAGAGCTGTGGAGTATTGATATGCTGGTTGATCATGTAGGCGAGGAACAGGAACAAACTGACAACGCCAGCCCAGGCCGAAGGTTTGATGAACAGTTCTTTTAGCCAGGCAAACTTGAAGGCAAACGCACCAATCACAAAGAATGGCAGGTAGAAGAGTGTCTGCATGACGATAAAATTAAATGCGCCATTTGATAGTAGTTCGGGGGCGAAAATATAAATCGCACGGTTAAATGTGGCGTAAATTAAGCCAATAAATAAAAATACAATTGAGAGTTTTCCTAAGGAATTTGTGCGGCTCTTAATGGAATTAATGCGATTAATCTTAATTTGTTTGAGAGATTTAAATAAGTAAAAACAAATACTGGTTAAGATAACCAGTGTCAGCAGGAACCATAAATGTGAAACCATTTCCCACACGGTGATATTGATTTTTTGATACAGACCGAGACTATCCCAGTTTGAGAATTTGTCGGTAAATTTCATCAGGAAGTAAAGCTGCGGCAGCGTGATCAGCGGGAAGGCCGCGGCCAGTGGGATTGCCACTCGCTCAAGGCGTACCTTCAGCCACTTCTGCGGGTCGTAGCGCTCATAGAGCATGTAGGAGAAGTAGCCTGATATAACGAAAAATACCTGCATACGGAAGGCATGGATTATGTCATTGAAAACGGTCAGGCCATCGGAAGGCACAGCGCTGTTTACCGCCCAGACATGGCTGGAGTAAATCAATGAAATATGGAATGGAATACCGAGCAGCATCAAATAGGCCCGGATGGAATCCAAAAAGAACTCACGCTGGTTATTTTGTGTTTTCATTACGTATCCGTTGTATGAAGCTTGTCCTGATTTTAGTGCCTAAATTCCGAACAGGGTAATAATCTGTAGTAAGGAAAAGTGTTCATTCCTTACGTTAGCTTAATTTATCTTGCGTGAACCCACTATGTTATAGAACAAGTTATAGGACAAGTTTCCATAGCCGGAGTTTCAACGAATTGATATCCTTGTACCGTTGTGTGCTTAAACGGTTCATCAACGGGATGAACCATCAATCTCTCATGTTGTCGGAAACCTGACTGTTCCTTTAAACTTTAAAAAAGAATGATGAGTTTAGCGCACGTAAAGGAGGGGATGTGCCGGGTAAAAATTTTTCCAAAGGGCCACGTATGACTAAAGTCCGTTTGCTAAGTGCCGCAGTGTTGATGTCTTTGATCTCTTCATCTGCCTGGGCTTTTTCTATTGATGATGTTGCTAAACAGGCCAAAGCGTTAGCTGACAAAGGCTATGAAGCGCCGAAGAGCAACCTTCCATCGCAGCTTCGCGATCTGAAATTCGCGGACTACCAACAAATTCAATTCAATCATGATAAAGCGTATTGGAAAAATCTGAACACGCCATTCAAGCTTGAGTTCTATCATCAGGGCATGTATTTCGACACGCCGGTGAAAATCAATGAAGTGACGGCCAACACCGTTAAAGAAATCAAATACAACCCGGACTATTTCAATTTTGGTAACGTGAAGCATGATGCTGACACGGTCAAAAATCTTGGGTTTCCTGGTTTCAAAGTTCTTTATCCGATTAATAAAGCCGATAAAGATGATGAGATTATGAGCGTGCTGGGTGCCAGCTACTTCCGCGTGATTGGTAAAGGCCAGGTTTATGGCCTTTCTGCCCGTGGTCTGGCTATCGACACCGCGCTGGCATCTGGTGAAGAGTTCCCTCGTTTCCGCGAATTCTGGATTGAACGCCCGAATCCGGATGAGAAACACCTAGTGATTTACGCACTGCTGGATTCTCCGCGTGCAACAGGCGCTTACCGTCTGGATGTGTATCCGGGTAAAGATGCCACCGTAGACGTTCAGTCTAAAGTTTATCTGCGCGATAAAGTGGGCAAACTGGGTATCGCTCCACTGACTAGTATGTACCTGTTTGGTGCTAACCAGCCGTCTCCGGTGATGAATTATCGTCCGGCGCTGCATGACTCAAACGGTCTCTCTATGCGAGCTGGCAACGGTGAGTGGATCTGGCGTCCGCTGAACAATCCGAAACATCTGGCCGTCAGCCAGTTCACCATGGAAAACCCGAAAGGCTTCGGTCTGCTGCAACGTGGCCGTGAGTTCTCCAACTTCGAAGATCTCGATGACCGTTACGACCTGCGTCCAAGTGGCTGGGTCGAAACCAAGGGTGACTGGGGTAAAGGTAAAATCGAGCTGGTGGAAATTCCTACCGCCGATGAAACCAATGACAACATTGTTGCGTTTTGGACGCCTGAGCAACTGCCTGAAGTCGGCAAACCTCTTGACCTGAACTATCGTCTGCACTTCAGTCGCGACGAAGAAAAACTGCACGCGCCGGATTTGGCGTGGGTACAGCGCACGATGCGCTCCACCGGTGACGTGAAACAGTCCAATCTGACCCGTGAAGCTGACGGCAGCGTGGCTTTCCTGGTTGATTTTGTCGGCCCGAATCTGAAGGCTCTGAAAGCTGACACGCCGGTTGCCTCTCAGGTCAGTATCGGCGACAACGGTGATCTGGTTGAAAACAATGTCCGCTATAATCCAGTCACTAAAGGCTGGCGTCTTACGCTGCGCGTGAAAGTGAAAGATCCTAAGAAGCCGATCGAAATGCGTGCTTCCCTGGTGAATGGCGAAAAAACACTGAGTGAAACCTGGAGCTATCAGCTGCCTGCAAATGAATAAGTCAACGCATTCTACCCAAGATTACGTAAAGGCTTTGCCGCTTACTGAAGAACAGAAAGCGGCTCTTACTCAGCAGCTTCCTTCTGCTGAAGATGAGGCCTTTGCCACCGTACACCGCCGTTTAGGCGGTGATACAACACAAAACAGCGATGTTTCTGATATCGATGCGCCACTGGTTTCCGTACCGGCGCGCGTGGCCGCAGGTTGGCCAGATGCGATGGAGAATGGCAGTTTGTCCGAAGTGGACAACGAAGACCGAACCATCGTCAGCGCGATGCCTCCGGTCAAGCGTTCCAGTATGTTTCCCGATGTCTGGCGTACCAACCCGGTAGGCCGCTTCTGGGACTCCATTATGGGGCGCAGTGCGACTGCACGCCGTAATACCTCGGCCGAAATGCCGGAGTCGGAAAAAAGATGGCGCCATGCCGGTTCGGTGCGTCGTTATACCTTGCTGGTGCTGATGTTGGTGCAAACCGCCATCGCAACCTGGTATATGAAGACTATCCTGCCTTATCAGGGCTGGGCGCTGATCGATCCTGCCGATATGCTCAATCAGGATTGGTTGCAGTCGGTACTTCAATTGCTGCCGTATGTGTTACAGACCGGGATTCTGGTGCTGTTTGCCATACTGTTCTGTTGGGTATCTGCCGGGTTCTGGACGGCGCTGATGGGCTTTTTACAACTGCTTATTGGACGGGATAAATACAGCATCACGGCTTCAACCACGGGTCTTGAACCGCTGAACCCGAATAACCGTACAGCGCTTATCATGCCAATTTGTAATGAAGATGTGGAACGCGTGTTCGCGGGTCTGCGTGCGACTTATGAATCCGTGAAAGCCACCGGTGATCTCGACCAGTTTGATATTTATGTTCTGAGCGACAGCTATGATCCGGATATTTGCGTTGCTGAGCAAAAAGCCTGGATGGAAGTGTGCCGCGACGTCGAGGGTCACGGTCGTATCTTCTATCGTCGTCGTCGTCGTCGTGTGAAACGCAAAAGTGGCAACATTGATGACTGGTGCCGTCGCTGGGGCGGTGAATACGCCTACATGGTGATTCTGGATGCCGACAGCGTCATGAGTGGTGAATGTCTCACCGGTCTGGCACGTCTGATGGATGCCAACCCGAATGCCGGTATCATCCAGTCTGCGCCAAAAGCGTCGGGCATGGATACGCTGTATGCGCGTTGCCAGCAGTTTGCTACCCGCGTCTACGGGCCGTTGTTTACCGCAGGTCTGCACTTCTGGCAGCTTGGTGAATCACACTACTGGGGGCATAACGCCATCATCCGTGTGAAACCCTTTATCGAACACTGTGCACTGGCACCCTTGCCGGGTGAAGGTTCGTTTGCCGGTTCCATCATGTCCCATGACTTCGTGGAAGCTGCACTCATGCGCCGTGCGGGGTGGGGCGTCTGGATTGCCTATGATCTGCCGGGCAGTTACGAAGAGTTACCGCCGAATCTGCTCGACGAGCTGAAACGCGACCGTCGCTGGTGTCACGGTAACCTGATGAACTTCCGTCTGTTCCTGGTTAAAGGGATGCACCCGGTTCACCGTGCCGTGTTCCTGACCGGTGTGATGTCATACCTTTCAGCGCCGCTGTGGTTTATGTTCCTGGCACTGTCTACGGCGCTTCAGGTTGTACACACCCTGATGGAGCCGCAGTACTTCCTGCAACCGCGGCAACTGTTCCCGGTCTGGCCGCAGTGGCGTCCTGAACTGGCCATTGCGTTGTTCTTCACCACGTTGGTGCTGCTGTTCCTGCCTAAGCTTCTCAGTATCGTGCTGATCTGGGCGAAGGGCGCAAAAGAGTTCGGCGGTGGCATTCGCCTGTTCCTGTCGATGCTGCTGGAAATGCTGTTCTCTGTGCTGCTGGCACCGGTTCGTATGTTGTTCCATACCGTTTTCGTGGTCAGCGCCTTCCTGGGCTGGGAAGTCGTCTGGAATTCACCGCAGCGTGACGATGATGACACCCCGTGGGGCGAAGCGTTTAAACGTCATGGCTCGCAACTGCTGTTGGGTGCCGTGTGGGCTGGCGGCATGGCCTGGCTTGATCTGCGCTTCTTGTGGTGGTTATCGCCAATTGTCTTCTCGTTGATCCTCTCGCCATTTGTGTCCGTGCTGTCAAGCCGTGCCACGCTGGGTATCAAGAGTAAAAAGGCCAAACTGTTCCTTATCCCGGAAGAGTACAATCCGCCGCGTGAACTGGTGGCGACTGAGGAATATCTCAAGCTTAACCGTTCACGTATGCTGAAAAATGGCTTTATGCATGCGGTGTTTGATCCTACTTTCAACGCCCTGGCAACCGGTATGGCGACATCACGTCACCTGTTGCGTCCGATTGTTGAGAATGGCCGTCAGCAGCGCCTGGAACTGGCGTTTAAGACGGGCCCTAAAGCATTAGGTAAGGCAGATAAACTGATTCTGTTGAGTGATCCAGTGTTGATGGCTCGTTTGCATTCCGCGGTATGGACTCAACCAGACCAACATGCCTGGAGCGCGTATTACAGCGAACTGCCACGTAATGTTCAGGCTTTCCCTGAAACACAAACGTTGGAAATGAAGCCTGCCTAAACGGGTAAGCTGAAATACGCTGAAGAAAATAATGGGCAGTATGCTGATGCATGCTGCCCTTTTTATCGGCTTTTACAGGTAAGCGAAGTGATGAGGCGAGCTATATTACGCGGTACTCTGGTGGTGATCGCCGCAGTGACCCTGACCGGCTGTGGCAGTATTATCAGCCGTACCGTTCCCGGGCAGGGACACGGTAATCAATATTATCCGGGAGTGCAGTGGGATGTTCGTGTCACGGTTATCGACGTGCCGTTGTCGTTGATTGTCGATACGTTCATGTTGCCCATTGATGCGCGCCACGGCCCCTATGAATAAGGTTGCGAGAGTACAGGGCTAATCTATATCACGGCCGGGATAATCATCTTCGTCGTCCCATTCGCTGGCAGCGGCTGCACCTTCCTCACTGTCAAGTGGCGGTTCATGTTGATATTCACCTTCATCCCACTCATATAGCGTACTCTCTTCCAGCCACTCCTCTTCCAGTTCGCGCTTATCATAGTCGTCATCAAAAATGGCTTGTGCAGCGGCACCGCTGCGAAAGGTCAAACTCTCAATAGAATCCCCTTCATTAGACAGAAATTCGGCCTGCCACATGATGTCACCGTCCTGCAAAATGTACTTTTGCAGATTGAATTGCTCCGGGACCGGCGTTTCGTCACTGCCTGTCGTGTCCAGTGTTGCCTCAAGAAATTCTTCGCGCGCGGCATCAACAGCTTCTTCCAGGGTTGCGTACATGCTCATCTCTTTCTCCTGAGTTGCTTTCACGGGGGGGCCGACTAATGTTTAATGAACTCGTTAGTAATTAAGCGCTAACGGGATACGGATAAATTACCGGTCGATGTTACCGGATCAACTAATTGTTGACGCTATGGCGGAGGATGCAAGTTTTCGGAGGCCAGCTGCGCATAATTTCTTTCAATGAGTGCAATTTATATAGAGCACGTTATTCATCAGGATAAATTTATGATCCCGCGCGACGGCATTTTACGCATTGCACGCCCTACGGACAGTCTAAAGACGATTGCAAAGATGTATTGCGAGGGGTTGGGCTTCGAACAGCTGGGTGAGTTTAACGATCACCTGGGTTTTTATGGTGTGTTGATAGGACATCCGCAGCATTATTACCATCTGGAATTCACCCATCATGCGGGCACTGTTGTCGGTAAAGCCCCAACGCAGGACAACCTGTTAGTATTTTATCTGCCTGATACATCCCAGTGGCAGCAGCAATGTGGGCAGATGGTGGCTGGTGGGTTTATTGAGGTGGTTTCGTATAACCCTTATTGGGATAACACGGGTAAAACGTTTGAAGATGCGGACGGTTACCGCGTCGTGCTGGCTCATCGCGACTGGACCATCTGAACCTGCGCACAGGATTTACTCGACCATCGCATGGCGTGGCCGACGTTGCAGACACCAGTAAGAGTAAATGGCGTTAAACAGCACGACCAGAGCGGTGACAAGAAACACCGTGCGAAACCCGTAACTGGCGGATACAGCTGCACCCAGCAGCGGGCCGGTCACATTACCCACGTCACGGAATGACTGGTTGTAGCTAAATACCCGTCCAGCGACCTGATTGGTACAATTATAAATCAGCAGAGTTTGCACCGCAGGCAGCAGGGCGCCATCGGCAGCGCCGAGCATGAAACGCAGGATCCCCAACTGAAGTGGAGTTTGCACAAAGGCCATGGGTATCAGTAACAGTACCGAGACGCCAAGCATTGCGACCAGGATCCTTTCCGGCCCAATTCGGTCGCCGAGCTTACCCAATTTTGGGGCACTCATTAGCGCCGCGACGCCGGGCACCGAGGCGATCATCCCGCTAATAAACGCCAGATTCTGGGTATTTCCTGCCAATTCACGCACGTAAAGCGTCAGGATGGGCGCAATTGAACCTGTTGCTACCTGAATAATCAGAGTGGTGATGAACAGAAAAAGGACCAGCCTGGGATTTTTCAGTGAAGCAAAGACCTGTTTGCGGCTAAGCATGTCTTTTTTGTGGATCGGAACGAACTGCTCACGGATGCAATACAGGGTCATCAAAAAGCACATAAACAGCACGCTTGCAGTGATGAAAAACACCGGACGTAATCCGTAACTATCCGCCAGCAAGCCCCCCACCATCGGTCCCAGTAGTGCGCCACTGACCCCGCCTGTCGATAACGTCCCCAGCGCCCAGCCACTTTTGTTACGTGGAATTTGGGTAGCAATCAGTGCATTGGCATTCGGAACAAAACCACCGAGCAACCCTAGCAGGGCGCGCAGGAGCAGTAACTGCCAGATATTTTGCGCAACGCCCATCAACGCCATCACGATAGCCATGCCCAACGCGGATCGCAATAGCATGATTTTACGCCCCTTACGGTCGGCCAGCCCACCCCAGAAGGGGGATGCGATCGCTGAAAACAGGAACGTGATACTGAACACCAGCCCGGACCACATATTCAGGGATTCATGGCCGGTAACGCCGAGGGTTTCGATGTAAAGAGGCAGGAAAGGCATGACCAGACTAAACGCAGCACCGGTAAGAAAACAGCCGATCCATGCGACGAAGAGATTACGTTTCCAATTTATTGGGGCTGGTGCCGTTTCTGATGCAGGTTCCGGGGTCATAAAATACCGATGAAAGAGGTCCATTGACTCTGAGCTGCTGATGAAAGTAGGACAGAGAAGATTAACTATCATTGAGCTGTATAATTATGCGCCTAATAATCAGTCACATCAATAATGTTACGGAAAAGTTAACGCGAAAATAAAATGGAGGTTCATTAATTTTACAGCAGAGAGCGAGGCGCATGAATCTACAAAAGAGGAGCGAAAATCATGTGGAACGATGACGCGTCAGATTTGCCCTGGTTCTGACAGGCTGCTGCGATGCCAGTCAGAACCGAAGGCAATGATTTATTCTGCCGCCTGATACAACGAAGGCTCACCTTCAGGTCGGGTCTTAAAGCGGCGGTGTAGCCACATGTATTGCTCAGGTGCTAGGCGGATTTCATTTTCTACCACTTTGTTCATATAAGTGGCTGCAACGACTTCATCATCCAGCGGGAAATTCTCCACGGCTGGGTGTAACAGCAGTTCGTAACCTTTGCCGCCTTCAAGACGACGTGGCGTAAAGGGAATGATCGCCGGTTTACCCATGCGGGCCAGCAAATAGGTGCCGGTTGTCGTGGCGGCCTTATCAACAGCGAAGAAGGGCACAAATACGCTGCTGCGGGGGCCATAGTCGTGGTCCGGTGCGTACCAGATAATATCGCCCTGTTTCAGGCTGCGAATCATTCCTTTGAGGTCTTTGCGGTCGATCATCGCTTTATTAGAACGCATGCGACCTTTGGTCTGGATCCAATCCATGAGCTTGTTGTCGTGCGGCCGGTAAACACCCACTCCCGGATTATGAATGCCAAAAATACGGGCACCCAATTCCAGTGTCAGAAAATGTACGCCGATAAGTAACACGCCCTGCTGGTTGTCACGGGCTTTCTGAATATGTTCCAGCCCGCTGACTTTAAACCAGCGTTCGATCCGCCAGTCAGGCCAGAACCAGGCCATGCCCGTTTCAAATAAACCCATCCCCACGGATTCGAAATTCTTTAGCACCATGTCATCACGCTGTTCACGGCTCATGTCGGGAAAGCAAAGCTCAAGATTGCGCTGCGCAATATGAAAGCGGCGTTTTAGGAAACGCATAGAGAGGCGACCGAGGCCTGTGCCCAGACGGTAAATGACCGGATAAGGCAAAAGCACCAGTAAATAAAGCAGCCCTAAACCTATCCAGGTTAGCCAGTAACGTGGATGCAGGAGGGAAAGTGTAAAGGTCGGTACCTGAGTCATAAAATCCCTGCGCCAGTATCTAAGTAAGTAAATATAAGCTCTGTCTAGTGCAGTAGCCTGCCACGGGGTAAACGCCACAGTCTGGCCAAGCGGGCCGCTGTGATTCAATTCCTGAAGCAAAGTGACATATTGTGGCACTTTTTTGGTTTCAGGTGAAAGGTGACGGCATTAATAGTTCATTTGATTTACAGGTGTATGCAAAAGGTCCATCTGCGGTGTTCTTTATGAGCAAGTCCACCGAAAAATGGACTATTTAGAACGTTTGAATATCGGTACACAATAGCAATTTGTCAATTTAACCGGGTTATTTATTGAATGCGACAGGGGGTTTGAGGTGAAAACAACCAAATTTGTTGAGGAAGTGACATAAAAAAAGGCGGCTTTACGCCACCCTTCATGAATTTATCGCTGTTCACTGGAGACTATTCGACAAGAAATAGCCCTTTTACGTTGTGGGGTTCACTGCGCCAGTACTGTTTAGGTGCGTTGACTTTCGCGCCGAGTCTGGCGGCAGCATGCCACGGCCAGCGAGGGTTATAAAGAATGCCGCGGGCAAGCGCGATCATATCCGCCTGGCCTGTACTGATGATGGCTTCGGCTTGTTCCGGCTCGGTGATCAGGCCCACGGCGATCACCGGCATCTGTACCTCTTGCTTAATTCTTTCTGCAAACGGCACCTGATAGTTAGGCCCAACGCTGATTTTTTGCTGGGGACTCAACCCGCCGCTGGAAACATGGATATAGTTGCAACCTAACTTATCCAATGCTTTAGCCAATGCGACAGACTGCTCCGGATCCCAACCACCGTCGACCCAATCTGTTGCTGAAATACGAACACCAATCGGTTTGTGAGCAGGGAATACAGTACGGATTTCTTGATAAATTTCCAGCAGCAGCCGCATGCGGTTCTCCAGCGACCCGCCGTACTGATCAGTACGCTTGTTGGAAAGCGGTGACAGAAACTGATGCAGTAAATAGCCGTGCGCACCATGCAGTTCAAGCAGGTCAAATCCCAAACGTTCGGCCCGTTTGGCACATTCGACATAGGCTTTCTTCACTTGATTAATGCGTTCTAACGACACGGCCTCGGGAGCTGCATCGGTTTCTGTAAAGGGAACGCCAGACGGAGCGATGGTTTGCCAGCCACCTTGTTCACGGGTCATCTGTTTCCCACCATCCCAGGGGGCATAACAGGAGGCTTTACGCCCTGCATGCCCCAGTTGCAAGCCCAGCGGGATAGGACTGTTTTCGCGAATTGAGGTTACCAGACCTTTCATTGCCGCTTCAGTTTCATCATCCCACAAGCCTAAATCCTGAGGTGTGATGCCGCCAATTTTCTCGACCGCGGTTGCCTCGAGGATCAACAGTCCCGCACCTGAAAAGGAGAGTTGCCCTAAGTGCGAGTGGTGCCAGGAGGTGGCTTTTCCCTGATCGGAAGAGTACTGGCACATAGGGGCGATGATAATACGGTTGGTTAAGGTCAAATCACCCAGTGAAATTGGTTCAAATAACTTGCTCATAATTTCCTCATTGCCGCGGATTAATGTCTGCACGTGAACGAAATGGATGATAATTACTCATTTCAGGGTATCGCATTTCTGCGACATTGCATTGACAGAGAGCTATTTTCTGCTGCTGTTTTGCTGCAAATTATGCAACGGGAGATGTCACTCTTGTTGCTTTTATGTATAATATTGCCGCTTGAAAAGTTGCATTTAGCGAGCCGGATGCAATAGCTTCGTCTTTAACGATATCTATTACTCATACCACCTCCACGAAAGACAGGAACGTACACCATGCCAGTGTTACATAACCGAATTTCAAACGAGGAACTGAAGGCGCGCATGTTGGCTGAAACCGAGCCGCGTACCACAGTTTCTTTCTATAAATATTTCCATATTGATGACCCGAAAGCTTTCCGCGATGTGCTCTACGTTTGCCTGACTAAGCTCAAGGTGTTTGGCCGCATTTACGTTGCGAATGAGGGGATCAACGCACAAATCAGCGTTCCGCAAAGCCAGTTCGAGGCGTTTAAAACCGAACTTTTTGCGAGCCACCCTGCGCTGAACCAGGTTCGCCTGAATGTTGCGCTGGAAGATGATGGTAAATCCTTTTGGGTATTGCGCCTGAAAGTGCGTGAACGCATCGTTGCGGACGGCATTGATGACGATACCTTTGATCCGTCAAACGTCGGTGAGTATCTGAAGGCCGAGCAGGTCAATGCGATGATCGACGATCCTGACGCGGTTTTCGTAGATATGCGCAACCACTATGAATATGAAGTGGGACATTTTGACCAGGCACTCGAAGTACCGTCGGATACTTTCCGTGATCAACTGCCGATGGCTGTCGATATGCTGAAAGATGACAAAGACAAAAAAATTGTAATGTATTGCACCGGGGGTATTCGCTGCGAAAAAGCCAGCGCCTACATGATGCATAAAGGCTTTAAAAACGTTTATCACGTAGAAGGCGGGATCATCGAGTACGCCCGCCGGGCAAAAGAGCAGGGGTTGCCGGTAAAATTTAAAGGGAAGAACTTCGTCTTTGATGAGCGGATGGGGGAGCGGATTTCAGAAGATGTGATCGCACATTGTCATCAGTGCGGTACCGAGTGTGATGACCATACCAACTGTAAAAACGACGGTTGCCACCTGTTGTTTATCCAGTGCCCAACCTGTGCGTCTAAATTTGATGGTTGCTGTAGCGAAATTTGTCAGACTGAACTCAAGCTGCCGCGCGAAGAACAGCGTGCTTTACGCGCTGGCCGTGAGAATGGCATCAAGGTCTTCAATAAGTCCAAAGGATTGTTGCAGACCACCATGCATATTCCTGCACCAGAGAAAGAGTGATCGCTTAAGCGGTCAGCGTCAGAAAATAAGGGCTCAGAAAATTGAGCCCTTTTTATTTATAAAAATAAAGGCCCAGGAATTTGGCCTTACATGAGGTGAAGTGGGGGGCTACTACTCGCATTATTTGTACAATGTCAGGATCTCTTCTTTAGCCTGGCGGCTTAGCGGCGCCCGTGACAGTTGGTCGATAGGCCAAAAAAGGTACTTAATAAAATTGTAAATGAAACAAAACTCTAACCTGTTCCTTACCTTTATTTTCTGCGCCAGATGGCGCTTATGCACATAAACAGTACGGCTGCTAATTTCGAGTTTACGCGCTATGCGATAGTTTGGCATCTCAGACATCCAATAATTCATGACCAGTATTTCCTGATCACTAAAAATAGAACGACTGATATAGGGCATCGACGAAGACAAATAGCTCGCCGGATGCGTGACAATATGCTTCAACAAACTGGTCACAAGTTGTTTATTCAAAATATACACGTCTCGAGTCACTGAAATAGGGACATCAGTAACGGGATATTGTGCATCGACGTAACAATACATTTTTACATTTTGCGCGAGATCGATGAATTGTTGCAACGGATGAGAGAATTCTGAATGCTGGCAATAGCTTGTGACATTGATGAAAATTAGATCAGGTTGAAACGTCGGGATTTCGAGCATTGCTTGCGTAATATTATCGCAATCCAAAATATTGATTTTCTCATTCTCAAGTAAGAAGGAATTTATGCCGAGACGAGTAAAAACGCAGGATTCTATGACGAGTAAATTCATATTACTTCCTTGTTAGTGCACATACATTGCGCGGCAGTTATCACTCCTGTGATAACTGGTAGAAGCATAAATTCATACATCTAACCCTGTCAATTCGAAAAAACTTGGTCACGTATTCAATACGTTGATAGTCATGTATAATACTTGCTTTTATGCGGGATCTTCAATAATGGCGATTGTGGAAGTAAAATGTCGATTTTGTAGCAAGACCGAGGATGTCAAAAAACATGGCA